>JANPHT010000477.1:0-28415 GCA_031424595.1 Planctomycetota bacterium | reverse complement strand
ACTCAAACCCTCAAGCTGTTAAACATGCTCGGCACACATAAAAAAGCCAGACATGAAAACAAGTTTCATGCTGGCTCTGAAGATCAATAGTCACCAGGTTTTTGATTATTCTTCCGGAAGAGTATCGCGATCGATGCCGTACTTCGCCCAAATACCACGCTCCCATGCGACGGATGCTTTGTTGCCAACCTCGTTGTTCAGCAACTGGGCAAGGGCACTGTTTTGAAAACCAAACTGTTTGCCCTCAGTCAGAAATTGTTGACGCAGGATTTCATCATCCGCAGAACGCTCCACCGGTTGCACGACGAAGTAAGCACTCAGATCGTCGGTTGCAACTACGCCAACGGCATCGTTTCCGATTTCTTCGAAAACAACTTTCATGAATCGATCGCCGGCATATCGAATGCTGCCACCCGCCTCGTCGTTGAATCGCACCTCAGAACGTCGCAGGTTCGGACGTTGTTGCATAAAGTTCATCTGTGGATTCAGCGCCTGTTCCATCCAGGAAAATGATTGGCTCTGGCGAAGTGCAATCGCCGGGGAGTCCGGCTTCCCTGATAAAGTCTGACCTTCAACTGCTGCGGCCATGTCTTTTCGCTCCGCGTCTGGCTTTGCAAGCCCTTCACGCACCACGGTCGCAAGTTCTTCAGCACGCTTTTTCGCAAGGTCACGTGCCTTCAGACGTTTCCACGCGAGAACAACCTGGTCCCGAATACCCGGGTCATCCAGTTTTGGAACGTGAGTTTCAGAAAACTCAACAATCCACCATGCAAAGTGCGCTTCTCCTCCATCGAGATCGAACGCGTTTTTTACAGACTGATGCCTGACAAACAGATTTGTGTCGTCTGTAATCCTGTTAGGAAATGATCCGAACACCTGCTGAGCGACGTTGGAACCAGCCTGCATAAATGGATTAGCCTGTGGGTCCGTTGCTGCGCCAATCGGATAGGTTTCGCCCTCGTTCAGATCCTGGAAGGTCACCAGTGGAGTCTCCACAAAACTACATCCGTGCTTTTCAGCCAAAGCCTTCATTCCATCATTGATCTTCTCTGAATAACCACGAATCTTTTCGAAGAGATCTTCTTCGGTAATGTTACGGTCCGCGTCCACCAATTTCTTTCGTGCCTTCGCACGATCTTTTTCAAGTCCCTTGAGGTCCGTCATCACAGCAGCCATTTTGTCCTGAATGACCTTTCGAACTTTCTCATCCAACAGTCGATCTCGTATCTCACTCTTCAGATCGTCATCAAGCGGACGATATTCGATCTTCGGAATCTCAAATTCCGGCTTTGTACTGTCGCCAACGGGCTCAGTGGCCTGAGCCGCCGCCGATGCCGGTACTTCCGCAGCCGGTGTCGTTGTCTCGGCCGTCGCTGTGGGAGATTCGGCAGGGTTCTCACCCGACGCGGGTTCAATAGCAGGCGTCTCAGTGGCTGGTTTTGTCTCATCCGCAAACGGGAGGCACTGGTCCCCTGGTGCCGCCTTGGGTTCCTCAGCCTTGGGTTCCTCAGCCTTGGGTTCTGCTAATGGGGTTGCACCCTCTGACGTTGCCGGAGCCGGGGTGGCAGTGCCGTTTACAGCCGAAGCGTCACCCGTTTCCTCTGTCGCCGGTTCAATCGGCTTTCGATAGATCCGATCCTTGTTTTCGTTGTAAGAGGCTTCCACCTCTGCGTCTGTCGGAGCAGTTATCATCTGTTCGACACTCTTATAGCCAAGCTCAAGATAAGCCAGTTTTGCCTTTCGATCCTGGCGAAAACCTGGTGACCCGGGCTCATCCATATGTGGGAACTTCAGTCGATTCTCCGCAAACAAAGTCGCCACCTCTGAATCCGATGGCTCTGCCACTTCACTGGTGAAAGCATCAACATCCAATCGAACCATATTGAGCCGCTGACTGACTTTCGTACGTTTGAAGAGTTCATAGTAGACTTCAGGCCCCTGTGGAACGCTGGCAAAATGAGGATTCAAATGCTGATAGGCCATGACCGCCTTTATCTCACCACGAAAGCTGTCGAACAGTTCTTCTTCTGAAACGACACTCCCCCTGAGATTCAGATTGGTTCGAATTTCAGCAAACGCCGATGCCGTCAATTTTTCATCGGTTCGTTTGTTAATGTAGTCTGACACCATGCTGTCAGTCACAACGATCCCAAGTTCATCGGCCTCGGCTCGCATCAGCTCTCCAAACATCAGATCGTCATCTGCATTATCGGAATAGAACTGAAATTGTGGAGCAAAACGACCCATGCCCGGGCCAATCGATTTTTCAAATGCCTGCTGCATAAACACATTTGCGATGCTCCGCCGGAGCATCAGATCGCTCATGCGTTTTTCGTCAAACATGCCCAGCGTCGATGTTCGAGCTACAGTGCTGGCAGGACTGATAATTTCCGGCAGTACCCAGCCGCAAACCGCTCCCAGCACGGCACCGGCCAGCCCATACTGCAGCCAACGGCCTTTGCCGACACCAGCAAACGCAAAAACAATTCCACCCATCAGCAAGCCAAGCATGACATAATGCGAGCCTTGCTGGGAGAAGACAGCGTCCAGCGTGAAAGCCATCATCGACAAAATGACAATGCCGACCATGGTGACATGCTGATTACGACGGAAGAAACTAAATGGAGAACTCATGTCGGGACGCTCGTGCCGTTTGGAGGTTTCTTGGACTGACCTTCGCCTCAATCACTTGACAGAGGTCCGAAGGATGATTTATCCCATCACGCGAGACAACAATGGCCGGTGACCACAGAAGTGTACAACGCTGTAAAAGTTCCGGGATCATTATGAACCGTACAGCGTTCTCGGCCGAAGTCGCGGATTCTAGCTGCCACCTGACGTCAGACAAGGTCAACTGAGGTTTGACTTTAGGTCTCGCAAAGGATCCGATCTGGTCGTGTTTCTTGACTTATGGACTCGAGACTGTCACGTTCCGTACTCCTGTCTGAGTTCCAGCCGATGGTTTTGGCCGAAGCTGGACATCCTGTCCCAATCCGTCTTTTGAATCAGGAATCGAGCTAAATCCTGTGTTTAGCTTGTTCAAGAGGTCGTTGCGATCTTTTGAAATCCGCTGTCTCAATCTTGTTTGAAACCAAAGTTAGTCCGTTCATGGCATCACAGAAAAAGGCGTTGGTGATTGTCGAATCACCGGCCAAAGCCAAAAAGATTGCCGGTTTTCTCGGCGATGATTACATTGTTAAAGCCAGTATGGGCCACATTCGCGACCTCCCTTCGAGTGCAGCTGAAATACCTGCGGCCGTAAAGAAAGAGCCGTGGTCGACGCTCGGAGTCAATGTTGACAACGACTTTGACCCTCTGTATGTCGTTTCTACGGAAAAGAAGAAACTCGTTACGGAATTAAAGGAGTCTCTCAAAAAGGTTGCCGAGCTGATTCTGGCCACCGACGAAGACCGCGAAGGTGAAAGTATCGGCTGGCATCTGGTTCAGGTACTGAAGCCTTCTGTGCCTGTCAGCCGCATGACATTCTCAGAAATCACAAAACCGGCGATACTTGAAGCCATCAGAAACACCAGACAATTGGACGAAAACCTCGTTCAGGCTCAGGAAACGCGCCGAGTGGTCGATCGTCTTTACGGCTACACACTCAGCCCATTGCTGTGGAAGAAGATTGCTCGTGGACTGTCGGCTGGCCGCGTTCAGAGCGTTGCCGTACGACTTCTCGTTCAACGCGAAATTGAACGCATGAAGTTTCGCAGCGGAACTTTCTGGGACCTGAAGGCAGCTCTAAAGGCCAAAGCAGGGGGTGCTTTTGAAGCCGTATTGCAAACTCTCGGAGGTCGCCGAATTGCCGCGGGCCGTGATTTTGATGAGCACACGGGCCGCCTGAAAGAAGGCTCCGATGTACTGCTGCTGCAAGAGGCTCAGGCGAAATCGCTTCAGGAAAAAATCCGCACGAAGCCCTGGACCGTTTCCAATATCGAACAGAAACAGCAGGTTCGTCGTCCTTATCCACCGTTCACCACCAGCACTCTGCAACAGGAATCGAACCGCAAGCTGGGAATGACTGCTCGCCAGACTATGCAGACCGCTCAGCGACTGTATGAAGATGGTCACATCACCTACATGCGAACTGACAGTGTCAGTCTCAGCGGTGAAGCCATCTCCGCCGCACGTGGAAAGGTTGACGACCTCTACGGAAAGGACTTTCTCAGCCCTTCACCACGCCAGTTCACAACCAAGACCAAAGGCGCGCAGGAAGCCCACGAAGCTATTCGTCCTGCGGGCACCGAGATGAAGACTGCCGATGAGATTGGGCTGTCTGGCGGTGAGTACAAGCTCTACCAGATGATCTGGAAACGTACGATGGCGACGCAGATGGCCGACGCATTGCTGCGATTCGACACCGTCACAATCGCCGTCGATGATGCTGAGTTCCGAGCCAGCGGCCGCACAGTCGAGTTTGCCGGCTTCTTCCGCGCTTACGTCGAAGGCTCTGATGATCCAGAGGCCGCAATTGAAGATCAGGATTCTCCTCTGCCTCCGCTGTCGGAAAAAGATACGGTCGCCTGCCAGAATGTCGACGCGATTTCTCACGAAACGAAACCGCCCGCGAGGTTCACGGAAGCCACGCTGGTCAAGTCTTTGGAATCCGAAGGCATCGGCCGTCCAAGTACGTACGCGAGCATTCTCAGCACCATTCAGGATCGCGGTTATGTTCGAAAAAACGGCAATCAGTTGGTTCCCACGTTTACAGCGATGGCCGTGACGAAACTGCTTGAAAGCCATTTTCCGAATCTTGTAGACCTCGGCTTCACTGCGGGCATGGAACAAACGCTGGACGATATTGCGACTGGTAACGCTGACCGCTTGCCTTACCTGCGTAAGTTCTACACGGGGAAAGAAGGCCTGGATGAGCAGGTTAAGCTGAAGGAAGGCGACATTGATCCTCGTGAGGCCTGCACATTGACAATCGACGGCCTGGACGCTGCCGTTCGCGTCGGTCGATATGGTCCCTACTTTGAAAAGACTCAGGGAGAAGAAAAACTGACGGCCTCAATTCCCGACAGCATCGCGCCCGGAGAAATCACGAACGCCGTTGCGGATCGGCTGATCGAAGAAAAGCAACGCGGCCCACAGGCGATCGGGATGCATCCGGAGGAAGGGCTTGCAATCTATCAAATGCGTGGCCCGTTCGGCCCGTATTTGCAGCTTGGCGAAGTGACAGAGGAAATTCCAAAACCGAAGCGTTGCAGCATTCCAAACTGCTTTGATCCTGCATCGATCGATCTAGCCACTGCCATTTCGCTGTTGGCACTTCCACGTCGAATTGGAAAGCATCCGCTCACCGAAAAAGTTGTGAATGCGGGCATTGGCCGATTTGGCCCCTATGTGACTCATGACAAAGTTTTCGGTAGTTTCGACAAGAAGACCCATACGTACGAACTCAACGGCGAATCCTTTAACGTTCTTGATATCACAATGGATGCGGCCGTCGAGCTCCTGCGGAACACCAAGAAACGGGCCGCTCCGACGCCTCTGAGAGAACTCGGCAATCATCCCGAAGATAACAGCCCAGTTCAGATCTTCGAAGGCAAATTCGGTCCTTATATAAAGCATGCCACAACAAACGCAACGATCCCAAAGGATACCGACATCGCAACAGTGACGATGGAACAAGCTGTTCAGTGGATCGCAGACAAGATTAGTAAGGGCGGTGGCAAGCCAGGAAAGAAGGGTGGCTTTACGAAGAAAGTGGCAAAAAAAGCCGCTACGAAGAAAGTCGCCAGGAAGAAAACCAAGACATCTAATGACTAGTCCAAACTTGAATCGCTCCAAATTGAGCTTCGAGCGTTAACCCAACTTCCCCAGAAGTGTAACAAAGTGCGACCGGCCGAAAAAAGTTCCCCGTGTTTTGGGATCGGAATTTGGAAAACAGCCGTGTATTGAAATCTGAAACGCAATGTAGTGTAGTGAGAAGAAGATATCTGGCGGGTCTGAAAACCGGACCTAAGATCCCGGCCATGTTTATCCGACAGTACTTCAAAGCAGAAAACGGACAGCGAACAGCTTACTGGGCGCTCGTCGAATCTTATCGAACCAAGCGAGGCCCGCGGCCGCGGGTTGTGGCGTTGCTTGGAAAGCTAGACGAAGCCGGGAAGCTTGAGGTCAGGCAGGCCATCGACAGCACGGACACCGCCACAGGTCTGCAGGACAAATCCACACGCGGTCATGACCGTCATCCCCATCATGGCGAGACTGCTCAAACCTTCCAGCGAACTTTACTGGGAGCCTCTCTTCAGTACTCAAAGATCCAGCGGCTCGAGTAATCGCTCATGCATTCCCTACTGATCCACAGGAAGCGAAAAACCTGGCCGCCACAAATCCCGATGTCACCCGATCCCTCCTCGCAATCCTGAAGCGTTATCCGGAGGCTGTCAAAACGAATGATCCTCCACGCCGCCAATCAACAATCCCATAATGCATCAACCACTCCGGGTGAGCAAAACTCCGCGCATCGGAGATTTTCCGTTTCGCTAATCACGCGGCGGAAGTGGTGAGTGCATCGGGAGCTATTCCAACCATGCATGTACCGCAAGGACCGGGCACTTTGCCCGTTCGATCACTTGTTCTGTCGTTGAGCCTCGTACGGCGTCCAGAAATCCGTGACGTCCGGAAGTCGTAAGAATGATCAGGTCAGAGCCTTGCTCATCCGCTTCTTCCAGAATCGACGACACAGCAGCACCACTTCGATTTCGCCACTTCCATTCAATATTTCCTGCCATTGGCAGAGTCAACGCAGGTTGTCCAGCGGGATCTCCAACATGCAGAAGTCGTGCTTCGCAGGAATCGATTGCCAGTGATCGAATAAGGTCAGAGGTGACCTTGATCGAAGGATAAGAGTCCGGATTTTGATCCACGGGAATGAGAATGTTCTTTAATCGACTGACACCGGTTATTTCATCCACAAAGCCGGGCGAGCCATAGGGAATGAACAACGATGCCCCGTCGGTGTCGCTATTGATCTTTCCAGAAATACTGGTGTGCAGCCAACGATCCAATCCGTGCCGCTGATGAGTTGCGAGCACCACCAGATCAGCCTTGTGATGCTGCAGATAGTGAAGCACTCCCTCTGCCGGATTTTTGTCAGGCACAGAGGATTTAGACACTTCAATACCAAGTTTTGCCACATCCGAGCGGGCAGCACCGGGCGGAAGCAGATTCCACCGACAGAGTGTGTTCCGTACCGAAGGATAACTGTCCCAGTCTGGATGTCTGGCCTCACGGTCCACATGAAGAATGGTTAAGTTGGCTTTGAAAGCACAGGCAAGTCGAAGCGCATGCACAAATGCGACATCGCTGCCGTGTGAGAAATCAGTTGGATGCAGAATACGACCGATAAAAAGCCGATAACGATCACTCATGACAGGGTCCAGCATGGAAACGATAAGGCAATGTCGACGCGATGTCGTTCCGTGCCGCAAGTGTCGTTCCATCACAGGGATCTGCCCGTGAATCGTTGTTGGAAACTGTGGCTCAGGACAATTCGATGCAATGTTGTGCCGCAAAGCCTCGTTCGGCGCGCCGGAGTCGCACCATGGTGAGACAATCCGCTCACCTGATTCGCATCAGCCGCTCCGGCAAGGTGCATTCATGGCGATCTGGTCAGGATTGCTGTTCTGAACCACGGTTGATCGAGATCCCGACACTTCGCTGGGCATGTCTGGATCATCTGCAGCTATGTCAGTTGTGAATGCCCGAATGCCGAACCATGAGTTTGTCGCCTCGCTCTGCTGAAAATGGTCAAACCATTCCCAACATTTGTTTGGAACGACTGCGTTCACTGCTGTGAGTACCACTGTTGTCATGGAGCAGCGAGTCCACAACGAAGCAATTACGTCCTGACTTCTTGGCCTTGTACATTGCGGCATCAGCAGCCGCAAAAAGTCCTTCTCCAAAAGTTTGCTCAGGGCCGAATACTGGTCCCTCTACGAGCCCGACACTGGCTGTGATCGGGATTCTCTTACCTTCAAAAACGAAAACAGATTTTTCAATCTTGCTTCGCAGACGCTCGCCCACAACAGCTAGACCGGCTGCATTAGAATCTTCCAGAATTGCAACAAATTCTTCTCCCCCGTAACGACCAACAAGGTCTGTGTCACGAAGAGCATCGCTCAATGTATCCGCGACAACCTTCAGGGCCTGATCCCCCGCCTGATGTCCATAGGTGTCGTTGATTTTCTTGAAGTGATCGATGTCGATAACCGCCATTCCCAGTGACAGGCCTCGTACTTTGTGAATCGCTGCTCGTTCTGCCAACTCCTGCAGCAAGTAGGCGCGATTGCAGAGCCCGGTCAGTGAGTCCAGTCGAGAGAAATGCAGCAGATCGGCAACTCGACGTTTCAGTCGTCCGTTCTCCTCCAGCAATTCTACGGGAACCGACTGCGCCTGTTCTGGCTCGTTCGCCATATCAGCGAGTCGTGAAAGTTGATCGAGGGCGTCCTGAAGTAATTCACTCGCTGAAGGAAGCTCCGGCGGGTTGATGTCAAATAGCTGGTTCGATGCCTCCATGTGATGTTGAACGGCCTCGATCACTTGCTCTGCATTCAACTTCTGCGGCAATTGGATGGATGCCAGTGCCTCTTCCAGATGAATCAATGCAATCGCGGGAGTATCATCGCAGAGAAGACTGGCCACAGCATCAGCAAGTCGAGTCACTTCCAGCAGAGGATGCCTTGCGGAATCTGAGATGGAAAGCACTACGGATGGATCGTTGATGCCTCGAATTGCGAGCTGACATCGTTCCGGTAACCCCAACTGCTGCAGCAGAACAGACGACAGTTTAGAGTGATTGAATCCAAAGGCTTCCTGTTCGCACCTCGCCAGAGGAACTCCTGTCTCCGTGGCTCTTTGCAAACACGACAAGTACTTTTCGGGTTCCGCTCTCAGAAACGCGAGCTTTCCAAGCCCCGACAGAATGTTAGTGGTATAGCATTCGCCACGAAAGGACGGAGATCCAAACTGTGCCGCGATAACTTCTGCAGCAGAGGCCTGCACAAACGAGCGCAACCAGAATCTGCGATAGTGTTCGAGGTGGTCGGAAGATTCCATGGACTGCTTGGCCAGTGAAAAACTCAGTACCAGCGGAGCAGTTGCCGATCGACCCATCAGCATCACAGCGCGAGCGAGATCGGTGACTTCTCCTTGCACGCCATACTTTGAGGAATTGGCGGCCTTGAGTAACTTACTTACCATTGCCGGATCATTGCGGATCACTGCGACCAGCTTCTCGTTCGAGCTGTCGGGATCATGAAAGAGTTTCAGAGCCTCGATCGCAACGGTTGGAAGCGACGGGATTCTGGTGAATTTTGAGATGTCAGTCGCCATGAAAACTCGTCGCTGCCTGATCCAATGGTGTCTTTAACATAATGGAGATGCTTCAGAGGCGTATTGCTTTACTCGTAGGTTCTGAATCGGCCGCATTGACGATGGAATGCCCGCCCCAAAAACGAATGACCGTGAACCGCTGAAGTTGAATCTGTCAGTGGTTTTGATGTCTCAAGGTTAGCTCGCCGATCGCCATCAGTGGCCGTCTCTTTCTCGCCAATCATCGTGGAATTGCGCAATCCACTTGCTGGTAGTCCCCCATTTTTACGTGCAGTACGAAAGTGTGTCACTCCAGTTTTGCGAGTTGTCCGTGTCGTACGTTCCCTGACATGGGGAAGTGCCCCATGTCAGGGAACGTTCTTCATTTTTAAGTGCATCTGACGGATCTGTGTGACTCGCAATCCCGAGGAGACGAGAAAACCTGACCATCTTGAATCCGATATCTCCGGTTGGAATGTGTCGAATTTCCTGACCTCGTATCAGGCCCACTTGAAGTTTTCCAACCTCAGCTCGTTAACTCTGTTGCAGGCACTATAAACGGATATCTCACCGCAAAATTCTTGTATTGCGTATCTTGCGTGTCCTGTGGCTTATTGGCATTCGGGAAAGAACCGATCAGATCTCCCAGACTACGTGACCATAAACTGAGGATCACCAGATGGGCCTTGTTTCGGGGCTGGCGAATCCGCTTTTTAGTCCGTAAGCCGAAGGAGTAGCAGCCATGCGATATGACATCGCCGTGATTGGCAACGACGAAGCGGCCTTTGAAATCCTGTGTATCGCTGGAAGCTCCGGACAACGTTCAGTCGGAATTCTTCCTGAACAGCGTCATTCGGAATGGATGATTTGTCTCGCACTCCGTCGACTTGTGCAGCAGTTGCTTGTTGATCGCTCGGGTCCTCGCCAAAGTCTGTACGCACGCAGCGGCACTCCCCGATTGCTCCACCGATTGCTAGCCACGGCGATGTCGGCCGAGATTCAGGACCACATGGCCCTATTGGAGCGACTGGGAGTTGATCTGCTGCTGGGGGAGGCTCGGCTGCAATGTTGCAACAGCATTATTGTCACAAGTGGAATGAACTGTCGGCGAACACTTGTCGAGGCGGAAAATGTTGTCATCGGCAGCGGACTTCGTCGAACAGCGATACATCGTCCATTGGGGCTAGTGCCCTTTCTGCGGCCAGAATCCTTGTTATTTGGCAGTTGTCTGCCACGAAGGATGTGTCTCCTGGGAGGTGACGGTCTGGGGGCGGGATTGGCGGCTCTGTTGAGCCTTTTTGGAGTCGAAACGCGACTGCTTTCCAGCGAGAATCGATCGTGCGTAATGCTGGAATTGGCCCATGCGGCCGGTGTTGTCATTGATACTCGTTGGGACAAGGAGGCAAGCAACGAGAATCTTCTGCAAACCTTAAGGTCTGGCGAAGTGGTTGACTGTCGTCGCGCAGTGGGATTTACAGAACATCTGGGTCTGCCATCCGTCGGTATCGAGCCGGATGAGCATGGTCAGTTGTGGTGTGCATCGAATCTTGAGACCTGGTGCTCGGGTATCTTCGGGATAGGCGACGTTGTGGGTTTCTCTTCAGACATTTCTAAGCATCCGGTTGATCAGTCCCATCGGATTCTGAATCGAATCTCTCACCGAATTCGGCGACCGCATTTTTTGCGGATACGTGCCGGTACATACGCCAGACATTAATTTGTCCCGTAAATCTATCGAGGGTCATTCAGTCATGGGCGGCGCACGACGACCGTCACGAGTGGTCGAAGCATGGTCGTCGAACGCCAGACTCGGCCACTCGAAATGACGCGTAAGCCGGTGATTCGCGAGACTGATTCTGACTGCATTACTTCTGACCTGATGACTTCTGCTGACAGCACTGCCGAGGTGAGTGACGTTACTTCCGGAGTCTTCGCCCAGCAAATCAGTTCGAACTCCCAGTTTTGAAGTGTTGATTGAGTCTTTGCTGTGCAAATGATCTCTTCAACGAATTGCTGGATTTCTGTGTCAGTTTTTTCAGCCTGCGAAACAAAGTCGAATGCGACTTCGTTTTCGAAGTGTTGTGGATCGGAGACTTTGCAGAACCGGCCTAGTTCACTGAGCAGATGCGTAAAAGCGGCTTCATTCACGTCAATAAGTGGTGAGTTAGTCTCATCAACTCCCTGCTCAGGAAAGCTCTCAGAGTTTTTCCTGCTATTGGCGAACTCCTGACGAGTGCTATCTTTTATTGTTGCGTTCGAGCCAGATGATACTTTTTCTCGTATGTTGCCAGATGTGAGTTGTTGCTTTGCATCGAGGTCGCCCAGAGCGTCGTTAAATGACTCGGAAATGCCGATAAGTCGTGCTCCAGACTGATCCGCTGCGGCATCGACCAGCATCAGCGTACATGGGAACAAACAGAGCAGCATTCCGGAGAACGACACCATTGACTGAGACAACTGCAATGGCTTCAGTGCCAACGGAAATCGGCTTGTCATTGGACGGACTCCTCGCTGGGAACTAACCGGATGGATCGTGTTACTTCGATCACGATACCATCGGTCTCGACCTCCGGATCGGACTGGATCGCGATCCTGTCGATTGCGATTGCTGTTGATTTCTGGATGTTGGCCAGCAACTCCGTAACGCTTTGCACGTCTTCAGCCGAGGTGCGCAGTAAGATCGTGAGAGCGAGGGAATTCATTCTTCTGGAAAGCAGTCTCACAAGTTCCTGACGCAGCATATGCTGAGCATGTTGTTGTTGAGGCGATCCTGAAGAGGGAATCTCGAGCGTTATTGTTTCGATGGGCATGGTTTGTGCCGAATCGACCAGCCGTCGAAGTCCTCCGCGAATCGACATCTGATCATCACCAACGGGCAGTAACGTTGGCTCTTCAGTATTTGACGTGCGGTGTTCTCGGAGAACCACTTTGGCATTCGCCGGCACAATGGCCCCACTTGTCTCGATGACGCCCAACGTCAGTCGATTCAAACTGACTTCGTGTTTACGATGCGACGAGAAAACGATAGACGTCACAAGGAACATCATGGCGATCACGAAGCCCGGAGTCACTGCCCGGATCGTCTGTGCATAGTTGTTTCGAGCGATCATTATTGGAGCGGCCTTGTCCATGTTTGTGTTCGATCAGGCTGCACGTGCGGTTTCGATGGCAGTGTCAGTCCGCTGCTGCGGCGGAACCCATGCCCTCAGCCGTTCTTCTACAATGCCCGGTGAGTGGTCTTCGAGCAATGCCATGAAGCCTTCCATCATTGCCTGTCGAATCATCACTTCCTCTAAGTGCCTTGTTTCCAGCTTTCCCGCTATTGGCACGCAGAAAAGATTTGCAAACAGCGCTCCATAGAGGGTTGTCAGGAGTGCCATCGCAAGTCCGGCACCTACCTGTCTGGGATCATCGAGACTTCGAAGCATCTGCACTAAGCCGATAAGCGTTCCGGTCATTCCCCATGCGGGAGCAGCAGAAGCCATTACTTCAAAAAGTCGCCGTCCGGAAACGTGGCGTTGTTCAATAGCATTGACTTCGCGCTGGAGTGTGTCCCGGAGGTTTGATGGTTCGCATCCACTGGCGACCAGTTCCAGACCCAGTCGAACGAATGAGTCGGAATCCTTTTTGGCCAGGTCTTCCAGCGCCAGAATCCCTGATCGTCGAGCTGTCAGCGCGAACGTGCGAAACCGCGTGACCAATGCTGAGGGCACTGGCAGTGTGGTGACAAAGCAGTTGCGAGCAATGGCAAACGCGCTGAGGACCCGACTGGCGGGAAAATGGATCAGCACGGCGGACAAGGTGCCACCGAAAGTGATCAGCAAAGATGGAATGTGCATAAACGGCAAAGCATCACCGCCAGAAATCATCGCGGCGATCACCATAGCCAGTCCGGTTGCGAGTCCAAGAATTGTGGCAAAGTCCATGGTCAGCTCTGATTAACGAGTGGAGATGAAGTGGCCGTTTTAGATTCGATGAGCTTGAAATTGAGTGTTGTTGTTCTTGTCGTCGTGAGCCATTTGATCAACTAGGCTGCAGATTGCCGGGCCTTGTAGATCTGGGCGAGGATTTCTGCGATGGCCCGGAAGAAGTCGATTGGTATTTCCTGTCCGACTTCAACAGTCTTGTACAGTGCACGCGCGAGGGGTTTTCGTTCCACGACGGGAATTCTGTTTTCCCTGGCGATGCGAACGATGTTCTTCGCGAAAACACCTGCCCCCTTGGCAACAATTCGCGGAGCCTTCATTTTTCCAGGTTCGTATTGGATGGCGATTGCCAGGTGGGTTGGGTTTGTCAGGATCACGGTGGCTTTAGGGACATCTTTCACCGACTGCTTCTTACGCGCTTCGCGTTGCTTCTTGCGGATAGCCGCTCGTACATGAGGGTCACCAGAATCGTCTTTCTGCTCCTGCTTAATCTCTTCACGCGTCATCATCAGCTTTTGTTCGTTGCGGAACCATTTGACCAGATAATCAATGAGTGCAAGGCCGATCGATACACCTGCCATGGAAAGGCAGATGCTCAGTCCCAGTTGCCAGGCAAAGGCGGCGACTTCGCCCAGCGTCTCGAAGTTTCGAACAGAGAACTGAGTTCGTTTCATCCAGAGCATGATCATCGTGACGACGAGCAGCAAAGAGACTTTCATCGCATTCATCAGCCCTTTGATGCCGGAGTCCATCGAAACGATTCGTGACAGACCATTCTCGGGCAGAACGCGTTCCCAGTTCATGGCAAGAGATTTGAATGAGATATGAAAACCGGCCTGAGCAAAGGCGAACGCCAGTCCGATACTCATCAGGCCAAGGACCAGAAATCCGCAGGTGCCAAGCAGTTCCCAGGTCAGCCAATGAGCTCCTTCGGAAACCTGGGTAGTGGTCCATTCCTGAGAAGGCACATCGGCAAACCAGTACCGGAATCCCTGCATGATCCGAGCGGCCAGCGTGGGCCCGGTCCAGAGCAGAATTGCACAGCCAGCCAGTAACGTCACCGCTGCCGTTAAGTCCGAACTGAAAACAACCTGACCCTCGTTCCTCGCTTCTTCACGACGACGTGGTGTGGGGGCTTCCGTTCCTGTGTTCTCGGGTCCGGCCATGTCAGCTGGCGACCTCCTGGCCGACGTACTGCAGTAACTGCTGAACGGCTCCGCAAAGTTCCGGGAAGAACACGATAAGGCCGCCAAGGCCCGCGATCAGTCGCAGGGTCATCCCATAAGACATGAAGTTGAATTGAGGCGCTGTTCGCATGGTGACCAGCACAGTCAATGAAGCGACAAAGAGGAGCACGCCGATAGGCCCGATAATCAGGAATCCCTGATCGACAGACTGAGTGACGCTCCAGAGAACAGCATCCCACGACGGCATTGACCAGTCTGTCGCCGCCGGGCGCAGTTGAAACGAACGGCCCAGCATGAAGAACATGACGTGATGCAGATCCAGGGCAAAGAAAAGCAAAATTGCGATGGCTTCGAGCACCTGAGACACGACGTTGCTCGACTGCTGATCCATTGGTGACGTCAGCCCGGCCATTGTCAGTCCCATTTCCTGAGCGATCCATGCGCCGCCAACACGAACGGGAACAAGACACAGGCTGAAAAGCCAGGCCAGGCCAGCTCCAAGTGCTGTCTCGCGAATCGTCAGAAATGCAAGGTGCATCCAGGCACCTCCGTCGGTGTGAGAGCCACTCATCGACAAACTTATCTGCACGATATGCTGAGGAGCGAGCACCAGGACGAGCGAAATTGCCAGACCGATCTTCACCGTGTTCGGCATTCCCTGGCCATTCAATGGCGGAAGGAACGCGATAAAAGCTCCGACCCTGAACAGGATCAGCAGGCATGCTAAAATAACCATTTCGAGGGGAACGGATTGCATCACTGAGTTACCTGAAGCATGCGTTCCATCATTCGGATCGTGAAGGCCGTCGACTGCTGCAGCATCCACGGCAGAGTTAACAACATAACGGCACCCACGGCCATGATTCGCGGAGCAAAAGACAGGGTTTGTTCCTGAATGCTGGTCACAGTCTGCATCAGGCTGATGCCAAGACCCACCACAAGGCTCACAACAATGGCTGGTCCCGACAACATCATGGTCGTAAAAAGCAGATCCGTGCCAACGGCAACGACGTCGAGTGACTCCATGTTTTAACTCCCGAATTTCAGCACACCTGAGACCAGCAGAACGAACGCTGTTGACGAACCAGCGTCTACGGTTTTTTGGCAGTTTTGGAGGAAGCGTTGCGATTGCTCATCTGCAACAGGAATTCCGCCGCCAGTTTCTCGTCGCCAAGGGCGTCCATGATCGCGCCGGATTTGCGTTGCTCAAGCAGGCCGAGCACCTCGACTACCATATCCATGTTGCCGGTGGTTGCCAGTTCGCGAATGTTCTTAGCCGCGCTCTCAGCGTTCATACCTTCCAGCATCTGAGCGACCGCTTTCATTTTCTTTCGTTGTGCCGCTTCATCTTCTGCGGTGTTCGTGGAGGCTGTCGCCGCTGGAGTCTTTCCTGACATCGCAGCGGCGATTTTCTTTTCCTGATCGAGCAATTCACGATCCACTCGTAACTTGTCCTGATCCAGCGCCAGTTGGTTCTTCTCGGCTGCGATTTTTTCTTTCTCTTTGATCCATGTGTCTCGTTCTGATTTCAGCTTTTCAAGATCCTGTGTGACTTGCGACTGTGTGCTGGTAAACGCCTTACGATCTTCTTCAAAAGATTTTTGCTTAATTTCCAGGTCGTTTTCACTTCGGGCCAGTACTGCTTTTTCGGCATCCAGTCGTTTTCTGGCGAATTCGAACTCTGCACGCTCCTTGTTCAGTGCTTCTCTTTCCGAAGCGATCAGCTGACGATCTTTGCCTGATGATTCGTTCAGTGATGTGATTCGTGCCAATAGTTCTTCCTTGGCAGCACGCTGATCGGTCGTTTGAGCAAGAAGATTTTCAATCTCCTGTTGCGCTGACGCCATATCGGACAGCACTAGCCGCTGCTGGGCTTCGATTTCTCGAAGTGCCTCTTCTCTTTTGTGAACAACTTCGTCTCGGGATTTCAGACTTAGTCCCATGCGAACGATTTCTTCGACGCTCATGGGAGTGGAACGAACGGCGACAGGAAGTTGCTCGTCGCGACCGGGATTCCCCTGGTGATCCGGCGAGTGAGCGCCGGGAAGATCAGTCCTGGGCAGTTCGGCTGACTGGTGACTCGAACTCCCGCCATGATCGGCACCGTGCCCTGCATCGGTGACGTCATCATGACCGGATGCGTCGCCACCGTGGTCGCTGCCATCGACTTCTGATGCTTCTTCCCCACCAGCGCTTTCAGCGTGCGTGGAATGCGACGCCTGTTTCTTCATCATGAACATGCCAAGCCCGGCAGTAACGCCAAACATGACACCAGCGTACAGCACGAGTCCAAGGATTTTCTTCATGATTCGTTATCCCGACTAAGTTCCATGTTTCGGTAGAATGTCTGAGCTGATTGTTCCTGGAGCTGATGTTCTTCCACTCGCGACTGCTCACGACGGTGCTCGGTTTGTTCCCTGTGAATCATCTCTTCCACGATTTTGAGTTCGGCACGCGCTTGTTGGAAATCCTGCAGGGCTTGCGTCAGTCTGACTTCTGCTTTTCGTAGCACTTCGTTTGCATGCTTCAGTTGCTGCTTTGCCTGGTCAATCTGACTGGCTATCGAATTCAGCAATGCTCCGGTAATGCCCATGCTCATCCCGTTGGCGGCCTCTTGTTCTACATTTGCCAGCCAAAGTTCAGCAGCATCTCGACGCTCCTCGACAGCCGCTCGTTCTGCATTTCTTGCAGCGGCGGCAGCTCGACAGCTGCCTTCCTGCTGAGCCCGCAGGTGGCGGATTTTTTCGTATCGCGATGAAAAGCGTTTCATGGGTCTGTCAGTTGCTAATTACTATTCCGGATTTGATTGATCGTTGAGTGCGAACTGTCGCTTTACCACGGCCAGGCAGTTGCCAGTGCCTTCATTTGATCCTGAGTTTCCTGCCAGGAAGCCTTGTGATTAACCGCCTGTTGCAGAAAGCGTTTGGCCGCCGGCATAATCTGCACGGCCCGATCCACTTGTGGAGATGTACCGGATTTGTAGGCACCAATCTGAATCAAGTCTGCAATCTCCGCATGAGTGGCAAGCAGCGAACGCAGTTTCTGGGCATTTTTTTGATGATCGTCTGTCGTGACTTCGCGAAAGACTCGGCTCACGCTCGGGAGCACATCGACCGCCGGGAAGTGGCCAGTTGCCGCAATCTTGCGACTCAGAATAATGTGTCCATCCAGAATGCCGCGTGCGGCGTCCGTGATGGGCTCATCCATGTCATCACCATCGACAAGGACGGTGATCAGACCTGTGATGGCACCCTTTGCTCCGCAGCCCAGACGTTCGAGAACACTTGCCAGCAGCGATTGAACTGACGGCGGATATCCGCGTGATCCGGGTGGTTCGCCGAGAAGCAGTCCGAGTTCTCGTTGAGCAATCGCAAGGCGAGTCAAACTGTCAAGAAAGAACAGCACGTGAGCGCCCTGATCTCTGAATTCTTCGGCGATCGTGGCTGCGGTCAGAACGGCCTTAATACGCATGAGAGGAGTCTGGTCTGACGTCGCTACAACGACGACAGATCTGGCCAGACCTGCTTCGCCGAGACAATCTTCTATGAATGGTCGAACTTCGCGACCACGTTCACCGACCAGAGCGATGACGTTGACATCGGATTCCGCGCTTTTAGCTATTTCACCCAGCAATGTACTCTTGCCGACCCCGCTGCCCGCGAACAGCCCCACACGCTGACCTCGGCCGATCGTGAGTAGCCCGTCGATCACTCGCTGACCAGTGATCAGTGGTTCTGTAATGCGAGTTCGCTGCATTGCATCCGGGACCGTGGCTGTTTCCGATCGCCACCGACGAACTCGCAGAGGGCCGCGCCGATCGATTGGGCGTCCGATACCGTCAATGACTCGTGTCAACAGCCCTGCTCCGACCGGCACTGCACGCGCGCGACCATGACCGATAATCTCCAGACCAGGCTGAAGGCCGGCAGTGCTGTCGAAGCACATCAATTGCGATTCCGAATTATCAAAGCCTACAACTTCTGCCATTACCTGATCGCCGGTGGGAAGTCCGACAGTACAGGACTCTCCAACGAACGCAGGCATATCAGCTCGCATCAGGCCGCGAACGCTACGCAGTCTCCCGACGTTCCGGAAAACGGCGCAATCGCCCGGCAGCTGAGCCATCTCCTCGACGTTCAACCTGAGAGTCATCCAGTTTCTCCATCCATGAGCGGCGAATGTCTTCCAGCCGCGAATTCATATCAGTCAACAGAATACGACGACCCGATTCGACACGAACACTGCCTCGTGCCATCGTCGGGTCGTCAAAGCAGGACACGTTTTTCACTAACTCACGGCCCTCGGGATCACGAATCAGATTCTGCAGCAGATCATGATCTGCCGGATTCATCCGGACTCGAACGGGTTGATCTGCGTCCATCTGATGCAAGGCATGCTGGATCAGATCGTCGACAGCAAAATGACCACGTTCAATCGCAAACCCAACCAGCCACGATGCCGCCGCAGTGGCCAGTTCGACGGCCACTTCCTGCATTTCGCTCAAAGACCGGCGATGTTGCTCCTGCAGTTCCATGACAAGGTCTGCAGTGTTGGCAAGTATCTGTCTCAGATCAGCCAATTCCTCATCAGATACTCCACCAAGGCCGACTTGCTCAGCCGTGACGACTTCATGAGTCGCACCTGCCAGAATTGGAACCGCGTTTGACAGTGCAAGCGGGGTCACGATTTTTTTGGAAGTGTCGGTCATTACGCACCCCACCGAGGTTGGCATCGGCGTTGTGCTGTGTCGTGTCGGTGATTCCTGATCATTCTTCCGAGCGTTGGGCTCGGTCGCTTCTGAATTTGCGGGGGAGCCACCAGATGTTTTTCCCGATGCGGCTGTCTCCGTGTCAGCAGGAGACTCCGCGTTCGCCCCATCGCGCGGAGACTCGATCGTGATGGTGTGATCTCCCACAATCAGCGAGCGAGGCGAGCGTTTCAGCGTAACTTGAAGAGCCGTCATAGCTGACCTCAGGATTCACTTTCCATATCGATTTTGGCAATGATTTCCGCGATCGCATCACGAGCCTGTTTGATGCGAGATTCTGCCACGTTGGTCATGAACTGCATTTCCTCCTCAATGGTCGAACGAGCTCGCTTAGACAGATTGGCGAAGATCGCTTCCTTAATGTCCTCTTTTGCACCAAAGAGTGCTGTTGTGAGGTTTGTGCTGTCGACTTCTCCAAGTACTCTCTGAACGACAGTCTTGTTAAGGCCGATGATGTCGTCGAAGCGATAGATGCGAGTCAGAAGTGACTTAGCGAGCTCCGGATCCTGCTCCTCAATCGCTGCCAGCATATTCCGCCGTCCAGCCTTGGGAACACTGCGAAGTACTTCCGCGACGCGATCCGCATGGTCTCTGGTATCCGGAGGCTCTGATGGAAGTTGCTGAGCACGAATGAATGTCGCGCGGGCGATTCTTTCGACAAGAACGGCCGGGGCATGTTGCTCTTTGGTCAGTTCCTTCATGACAAGCTTTTGGTATTCTGGCTTCAGCAGGTTCAATACGTCTCCGGTCAGTCTGGCAGGTAACTGACTCAGCAGAATCGCGGTTGTGCGAGATTGCTCTGACGCCAGCGCCTGGGCAATCTGATGAATACTCAGGGACTCAAGATCCCGCAGTGGATCGCCAGTGGTCTGGACAGAGGCGGGGTTTTGTGTGGCTGCCATTGTTTCCTCCGATTCTGCGTTCGATGCGGCACTGGCGTTATAGGACTGGCTGGGCTCGGCATTTGTCAGGTCTGCCTCAGCCTCGGGGCCCCCTGAGGTTGTGTGAAAAACTGGAGTTGCTGGAGCATTGGTCTGGTTGGATTCCACTGAGTTAATACCGTTGGAACCACTACTCGCACTGGAGTTGCTCCTCGAGTTTCCGTATGGCTGTCCCGATGGCATTTCGGAGTTAATCGACGCGTTATCGACCGAGGTGGTATTTGCCACAGCAACAGCAGAAGGCAGATTAACGGTTGATTCTGAGTCCGAAAACGTGGCGGATTCGAGAGGCTTGGATCGCAGCGCGAACTGGAAGAAGCATTCGAATTCATCCAGAACTTCGCGTTGTCGACTAATGGTCGACATATGGGGAGAGTCAGCCTTTAGCCCGGCTCGCAGTTTGTCGGCTCGCTCTGGCTGTAGTCGCCCCAGAACGGCCTCGGCGACTTCGTCGCCCAGCAGTTGAAGGAGTTCCAGAGTTTGTCGTTCGCGATCCATTGTCCGTCCGTGGACTTCTTTTGCGGGACAACCGGTCCTGATTGTCAGTTGGAATTATTTGTCTGAATTGCTTCGTTCTTGTTCAGCCAATTGGATGATTGGCGTCTTATCACTATGCCGCCTTGCGGCCTTCGTTCATAGAAGTTACCTGAGACGTCGCCGATCTCAGCACTGTATCGCTGGCCGAGGAACTCAGTCTGGATGGTTTTATCGTTTCAGCGGCTGGGGAAGGCTGAGGTCCAGAGCCTGACTGTTCCTGTTCGTTCAACCAGGCCGAAAGAATGTTGGCGACGATTTCCGGATTCGCTTTTGCCTGTTCAGAGATTGAGGCAAGGCGGCGAGCGTCCGCGAGGGGAATGCCTGGTCCGACAGTTTCTGTAATCACGATTGGTTTCATGCGTTTTATCAGCATCATGCCAATCAGGAACGCCAGCGACGCCGCAAGTCCCAGTGAAACGGATTGGAGAAGTGGCTGCCATTGTTCCCACACAAAGCCCGTAGGAATTGGAGCATCCGCAATTTCTGGCGCGAGTGGTGCCAGTATGACCTGAACCTCGTCATTACGAAGGGAGTCGAACCCGACTGCTGATTTGATGATGTCTTCGATTTGCTGTTGCTGCAGCAGCGGTAAGGCGGGTGTCTGTGTCGCATTAGGGTCCGCAGGTGCTGTCGGTCGGATATCCACAATTGCCGCGACCGAGATTCTCGTGATCTTGCCGGGGATATTCGCGATTTCTTCGGTCCGATATGAGTTTTCGTATTCTGTTTCAATCTGTTCGTTGGTGGAATTGCCACTAGTAACCTGCGTTGTATTCGCGGCGGCCTGGATATTGGTAGCTGTTCCGGCCAGACCGACAGGCGGTTCCATTCCAGCGTCCTGCTTGTTATTGATAATGGATTCCTTCACTTTGACCTTTGTCTCGGGATCATAGGTGTAGACGGTTTGCGTCTGAGCACTGAAGTCGACTTCCGCTGTCACAGACACCTTAGCTCGGACTCCTTCGGCACTGGCCAGCAGTGTCTCCGCTGAATGGGCCAGATGAGCTTCCAGACGCTGTCGATATTCAATCTGCATCTCAAGCGAATTCTCAATTCCCTGCTTGCTTCCGAACTGACGGCCATTTGTATCTGTCAGCAAAATGTTGTCAGCCTTCAGTCCTGGTACTGAGCTCGCAACCAGAGCGATGATCGTCTGACCTGTGGAGGAGTTGATCTGTTCTCCGGCACTCGCACCGATGACAACTGACGCTGTGACCGGAGACTGTTCTACAGCAAACGGTGTCTGATCCGGACGGCTGATTTGAACTTTAGCGGTTCGAATTCCACGGATTTGAGTGATTGATTTTTCGATACTCTTCTCCATCGCCGCCCGACGACGGTCCTGCTCACTGGCGGGCGTTGCAAACATCGGCAGCGAATCCATACCCGAAGATGTGGCTTCCTCCGGACTAAGGACATCCTTCAAGGCGATTCTTGCCCGCGAAACATCGCCGCTCGCGACGGATACTGCCGAGCTGGAATAGTTGAGCTTGTAGGAGATTTTTTCGGTGTCCAGGACGCCGGCGAAATCAGCAGCCCGTGATGGAGTCAGTTGGCTGGCGATAACAACGTAATCTGGTTGAGACGCCCAGATCATCGTACCGACGACGGCGCTCACACAGGCGATCGCAGCGGCACTGAATCCAACTCGTTGGCCGAGCGTCCACCGTTTCCACAGGGCGAGTAACTGTTCTTTAAGTGAATTCCAGAAAGCCATTGCCGCACCCTTTTTTCAAACTCTCACTGTGTCGTAACGGAAACTGTCAGATTTCCGAGTTCGTCCGGGAGGTTGTCAGACTTTCCGATGAATCCAGGGTTAAAATCCCTGGGCGACAGTCGCAGAAAGAGTCGCAACGATTGAACGAAATACTGTTTAGAGTAATTCCAGCTAGATCTGCATCCGCATCACTTCCTGGTAAGACGCAATGAGTCGATTTCGAATCTCCATCATCAGCCTGAACGCCAGATCGGCCCTGGATGTTGTCAGGACGACTTCGTGAATACTTTCTGCGTCGCCGGTAACCAGTTTTTCGACGCCTGCATTTGCCAACTGTTGTTGCTGGTCAGTCTGAGCCACAAGTCCTTTCACCAGATCGGAGAAAGGCAACTCATCCCGCGATTCCTTTGTGTCCTTAAGTGACAGCGGCGGAGTCTGTGGCAGTCCGGATGGTCCATAGAGCGACTGTAATGACATCAGCGCAGACCTCTAAGCAGAGACAGTGCTTGTTCGGCCATCTGACGAAATGTTTCAAGGGATTTCAGATTTGCTTCGTAGGCTCGACTTGCCGTCACAAGGTCCACCATTTCATGAGGCAGATTCACGTTTGGCATTTGCACATTTCCCGATGCATCTGCATCAGGATGACCGGGATCGTGAATAACTGGTCCCGGAGTCGTATCTGAGGTTACGCTGACGACACGGACGCCTTTTAAATCCTGAACGTTGTTCTTTCCGGGCATTCCGTACTGTTTCATTGCTGCCGAAAACGTTACCTGTTGCCGCTGGTAAGGACCCCCATTGGGAGTTGTTGTCGAGTGAATGTTGGCAATGTTATTGGCGGCCACTTCCATTCGAAGTCGCTCGCTCGTCAGGCCCGATGCGCTGATTTCCATGCCCGAGAGTATCTGATTCATCGACATCGTTCGCCTCCTTTCAGCCACATGATTCTGGTCAAAGACTAGTTGGGTTGAGGGGTCTTAGCCCACTTCAAGATCCTTCGATGGCCAGTCGCATTTGTGCCAGATGGCTTCCAAGCAACTGGACATAAGCCTGCTGAAGCATCGCATTTTTGTTCAGCTGGCCGATTTCTCGATCGATGTCCACGTTGTTCCCGTCTGCCCTTGCGGTTAAACCGGGGGTTGCCACAACTTCGGGCGTTGCCATGATGTTGGTGTTTCCCTGAAGTTCTTTGGCGAGTTGCGTCTCGAAATCCACATCCATTCGACGATAGTTTGGCGTGTTGACGTTGGCCAAGTTGTTGCTGATCACGCGTTGACGGAGTTCCGTCGCACTGACCAGGCGGCCCAAGAGGTCAAATTGTGGATTGAGAGACTGCATACGCTCGGCATCGACACGCCCCGGACAATCACTGCAATCAGAACATCCGGCAAAGCTTCTCTCACTTACCAAACGTCATCATGGCCGAGGGACCGCATGGTCGAGTGCAGGAAAACACTCGGAGCTGAGGTACTCCATCCGGTCTGCGATGGTGAATCAGTATGAAATGCCGATTGACGATTACTCCGCCATTGGAAAAATAATCAGGATCCTGGTTTGATGTCAAATCCGCGAATTCGGATTGAGCTTTGCATGAGGGGTAACGGGATTCAAGGCGGCTCAGCAGTCGATCTCTGGATGTTCATTGGATAACCGCAGACTCAAGAATTGGCAATGGGCAAGCCACACTGGATTCTTCAATTGAGAAGTCACGAGCACAGTTCAGACGGGTTGCGGTAGCGATAATGTGAGAGTCACACTCACCGGTTCTGTATTCTCACGCGTACTTCAGAAGAGTTCTGCGATAGGGTTACCGCCATCGATGACGAAGCGAGGGCGTCCCTGGTGATCGAGGTATTGATAATCCTGAGGAACTCCAAAGTAACGAAATAAAGTTGCCGCGAGATCAGCTGGGGTGACAGGACGTTCCTTGATTGTTCCTCCGTCTTGCTCGGTAGAACCAATGACCTGGCCATGTTTCAGGCCACCGCCTGCAAGGCACATCGACATCACTTCCGGCCAGTGGTTGCGTCCATCGGTGCTGCCCTGCGTTCCCATGGTGGGCGTACGGCCAAATTCTCCCATCGCGATGACCAGGACTTTGTCCAGCAAGCCACGGTTTTCAAGGTCGCTGACAAGTGTCGTGATCAGATGATCAAAGAGTGGTAGCAATGGGCCAAGGCCTTTGCTGATTCCACCATACGGCGGGATGTTGTCACCGTGAGTATCCCAGGTTCCAGAAGCACCATGATAGCTGAGGTCCAGTGTGACAAATGTCGTGCCCGCTTCGACAAGTCTGCGCGCAGTCAATGCCTGTTGACACCAGAGGTGCTTGCCATATCGATCGCGAGTTTCCGCGTCTTCCTGCGAAAGATCAAATGCTTGCCTGGCTCGTTGGCCCAGTAACAGATCGACGGCCTGTTGCTGGTAAGTGTTCAGAGCGTCGATTGAGCCATCCTGGTCAAGTCCGGCCTTCATCTGGTCGAATTGCTGAAGCAGGCTGATTCGTTCATGTAGTCGCGATTCGGATAGTCCATTTGGCATTTGAAAGAGGTCACCGCCGGTAACTTTTCCAGTGTCCGCACCGACATCGGTATAGACGGGCAGTGTTGTGGCCCGATCGCAGATGAAAGGGTCGTATTGCTTTCCCAGATACCCGGCAAATGCCAAGTGGGATCGCGACTTCATGAAGGCAGCATAGGGTGGCATCGCCGGATGATTGGCTCCGTGGCTTTTGGAAATGACTGAAGCCAACGAAGGATACTTAGCGGCTTCCGGATTGACTCGAGGTTCGGCTGCCAGGTTGGCTGTTTGAAACACCATGTTTGGCTCATGGTTGCTATGGCGAGCATCGACTGATCGAATGATCGTGAATCGGTCCAGCATTGCCGCCTGCCTGGGCAGATGTTCGCAAATGACAACGCCCGGCAGCTTTGTCTGAGTGACACCAAAAGGTCCTCGATTGATCCACGGACGATCGGGCTTGCTGTCCCAGGTGTCGATGTGACTGGGACCACCTGCCATCCATAGCAGGATCACGCTCTTGCCCGACGGTATCACTCGCCCTGTTGCCATGGGTTCAGCTTTCACCTGAAGCAATCCAGGGAGAGACAGTCCTGCAAGGCCGGCCATTCCCGCCTTCAGCATCGATCTCCGTGTCTCGAGATAAACTCCTTCGCGAGTTCGCCCGAAGAAATTTCCGAACGAATGCCCGGCCTGGTGGGTCTGAATACAGAACTGCTGAGGCTGGGCATTTCTGGACATCAGAATACTCCGGAAGAAGGAGCAGGAACGGCGAGATTCAGTGGTGGGATCTTGAGAGTATCGAGAACTCCTTAACATGGCAAGCGGCAATTCTTCTGGGAGTGCATTCGTGATTTAACGCGGATGCGATTGGCGGTCCATTCACCGGCACAAGTTCAGACTTTGTCCCGTCTTGCCGGTGCAGAGGCGGATTGAGGCGGATTGAATCCATAAACACTGGATGATATTGAGTTGCCCTTACTCTTACGTTGAATGGCGTGTTTTATGACACCTTTTCCGGAGACTGAATCGTTCCGGTGGCAGATTGATGCCATCTGGAATTGGCGATTTACGGCCAGAGGCAGTAGGTTGAGGAAGTTAAGTGTTCCCAGCTTGAATAAGCCGTGGGGGATCTCAGCGATTGGAAAAATTCCGGAAATCCTTCTATGGTTCCACATCGACAGCCCTGAAGAATGCACGTGGACGTTAATCGCGGCAGGTAGTAGGCTGGTCATCTGAGTTTCCGTCAGAACCAGCGGTGCAGGTCTTTGTCAGTTGTTCGATAGAACTGCGGGGTGCGGCCAAGGGCAGGAGAAATCATAAGCGATGGCATCGGATCATAAGTTTCAGGTTAATCTTCAGGGTGTCATTGACCTGCTTTCAGACCATCTCTACACCGGTCCTCAAGTTTTTCTGAGGGAGCTTTTGCAGAACAGCGTCGACGCGATCGTTGCACGAGAGAAGCAAGACAAGAATTTTGACGGCAGGATTTCAATCACCATCATTGCTCCAAAGGACGAAAGGCCAGCCACACTGGTGCTGGAAGACAACGGCATTGGACTGAATGAAGAAGAAATCCACAAATTCCTTGCAACAATTGGTCAGTCTTCCAAGCGGAACGTTGTCAATTCGAGCGACTTCATTGGTCAGTTCGGCATTGGGCTGCTTTCTGCCTTTGTGGTTTCGGAAGAGATCGTCGTGCTGACCAGATCGCTGCAGCCTGATAGCCCGGTCTTCGAATGGCGAGGTCGTTCGGATGGCACGTACACGCTCACTCAGTTGACGGCAGAATTCGCGGTTGGTACGCAGGTGCATCTGAAGCCCAAGCCCAACGCGGTGGAATATTTTACTGCAGATCATGTTCGCAAAGCCGCTTCGCATTTTGGAGGATTCCTTCCGTATCCAATCGAAGTCGTCAGCGGTCGACAGACATGGCCGATCAATTCCGAAGCCCCCTGGAAACTTGCCAGGGATCGGTCCACTGCCGGACGGCAGGCACTGCTTGACTATGCGGAAGTCGTTTTCGGGCAGCGATTCCTGGATGCAATTCCTTTAACTGCACAAGCTGGCGGTGTGGAAGGCGTCGCTTTTGTTCTGCCAGAAGCGGCTGTCATGTCCGGCAAACGCAGTCATCGAGTGTATCTTAAGAACATGCTGCTGTCTGAAGAAGCTGACAACCTGATGCCGCAATGGGCGTTTTTTGTCAAGTGCGTCATTAATGCTGCAAAACTGCGTCCAACGGCGTCTCGGGAGTCTTTTTACGAGGACCGGAAGCTGGAACAGACTCGCGATCAGCTGGGTGAATGTCTGAAGGCGCACCTGATCAATCTGGCAAGAACGGAACGACAAAAACTGGATCTGATTATCGGTCGACACCATCTGGCAATCAAAGCATTGGCGGTTGAAGATGAAGAGTTCTATCGCTTGTTTATTGACTGGTTGCCGTTTGATACGAATCAGGGAAAGACAACGCTCGGCGAATATTTTGCCAGCGAATCCGAAATTCATCATTTGCCAAATATAGATGAGTTTCGACAGATCTCGAGCGTTGCGACTTCGCAGTCTCAGACGATTTTCAATACGGGATACGTATACGATTCTGAGTTGTTCGAACGTCTGACGGAAGTTTTTCCTGATCGTCAGGTGATTCGCATTGATGTGTCGGAGTTCGCTGAGTCATTTGAAGATCTGACTGATGCTGAACAGGACGAAGTGTTTGAGTTGCTTCGAACGGCAGATCGAGTGCTTCAGCCTCATCGTTGTGGTGCATTAGTAAAAAAATTCCGACCGCCGCAATTGCCGACGTTGTTTACATCGAATGACTCAGCCAATTTTCTGAGGTCCATCGATCAGACGAAAGAAGTCGCTGATCCTTTGTGGAGTGCGGTACTCGACGGTGTATCAAAGTCCGCTCAGGAAGATGCTTACGCTCAGTTGTGCCTGAACTTTCACAATCCAATTGTGCGTCGACTCGCCGGTTTGGAGAAGGCGGACGCCTCGCTGTTGCGTCGGGCCATCGAAATTCTCTATGTGCAGGCTTTGTTGCTGGCACATTTCCCGCTCAAGAAGAAGGAGATGGAATTACTGACAACCGGAATGCTTGGTCTGATCGAACTTGCACTGGAGGCAAAGGAGCCAGGCATATGATTGATTCTGATTATGACGGTCTGATGCAGCAGTCTTACGCTCTTGAAGATGGGCCAACAAAAGTCAGTCTGCTGGAACAAGCGAGCCGATTAGCTGATCAGATGAATGATCCTTCACGCGGTTTTGAGTCTCGCAGTCAGTTGATTCGCTCGTCTGTCTTCAGCGGAATGGCAGAAAGAGCATTGCCGGCGTTTTCATGGTGTTTTGTAAACGGCGGCGAGAAATCGTGGCGCTTGGCGGGCGAAAAGTGCAGCGCCCTGCCTGAGGGAATGACTCGCTGGAGCGTGGTTGGCAGCTCACGGCGAGGGGTCTGTTCATTACTTCGACTTTGCGCCGGTCCCGCTT
>JANPHT010000476.1:0-4732 GCA_031424595.1 Planctomycetota bacterium | reverse complement strand
CGGGGGCAGTCGTGTGGAAGTACGAATCGCCGAGGAGACGTTGAGCTTTGACGTTCAGGAGACTGGTCACTTCCAGAATTTTATTTGGCGGACACTTGGCCGGGTTCGACTCGCGGAAACAGAGTCAACCAGCCTGATACTCGTTCCTCAAACCAAACTCGCCGGTGCCGTGATGGATGTTCGAGCGATTAGAATTTGTCCCGTTGGCTCTAAACGAGAGACTGAGCCGCAATTGGCTGCCCCTGACCTGCTTCCTAAGGCGGAGTAGCGGCGTTTAAGCTTGAGAATCAGAAGCTCTGATCCCCTCGATTCTCGCGAACCTGTCTATTGGCAGAATTGTCCAAGCCTTGCATGGTATAAAAAAAACTGAGAAAATCTCGCAGTCGGCAGTCGTGGTGACTTCGGAAAACCAGCGCTTTACATGATCAGAAGTCAGTGTTACATTTCGGCTGCCGCTTAGACACAGCGGCAAAATTTACTCCGTGGTGTAATGGTAGCACGACAGTTTCTGGCACTGTCAGTTGGGGTTCGAGTCCCTGCGGGGTAACTGAGAAGCTCGGGAAATGCTGGATATACAGTGTTTTCCGGGCTTTTTGCGTTTTGGTTTCACACCATTTTGCACCGTTTCGCGTGTCGTGTTGGCCACCTGAATGGCCACCGTTTCGCAAGGAAAGTTGGCAGTTTCAGCGTCGTCACTGGCCACCATTTGGATAGTGCTGGGAATGATGGCTTTTTCGAAGTGTGCGTCAGTCGTTTGCAAGTAGTGCTTGCGAGCCACTTTTTCGGAATGTCCAATCCACGAAACCACGACGTGAGCCGGGTAGACTTCCATCAGCTCCGTTTCGCGAGTCGATCGAAGGTTTTGGAATGGCTTCTGCCACGGAACAAGACCCGCACGAATGACGATCTTTTCGAAAGTCGTTCGCAGGTTCTGATCGGCAGACGTGTAGCGAGTGACAACCGGACCCCTGACAACCGCTGACGGATCTTCCAGCCGGTCAAATGCCGCTTCGTAGGCTTCGTTCAGAACGCCAGCCAGCTCAGGGAACATCGGTAGAACGCGCTGTTCGTGCCCTTTGTAGCGTTTCGTCTTCGGACTGGTGACGATGATCCGCGATGAATCCCAAAGGATGTTTTCCCAGGTCAACGCCAACACTTCTGATGGACAACGAAGACCACCGTATCGGCACAATGAGAAAATCAGACGCCATTGCAGATCTGGACAGGCCTTTAGAATCTTCTGTGATTCCGCTTCGGTGATGAACCGCTCCTTGTCCGTGCTCCCGTTC
Source organism: Planctomycetota bacterium (assembly GCA_031424595.1). Taxonomy (GTDB): domain Bacteria; phylum Planctomycetota; class Planctomycetia; order Planctomycetales; family Planctomycetaceae; genus SXXK01. Next base: position 3,443 of record JANPHT010000476.1, on the reverse strand, counting down.
ACAGTCACTGACATACCTTCAAACGGGTTTTCGTCGATCAACTTTGCTTTGATAGCCGCCGCGAAGAACTGGCGAGCGCGTCCACAACGCCGCCGCATTGTGTTCTCTGCCTGTTCCTCATTGTCCTGCAGCCACTGCCGGAACGCCTGGGCATCGGCCGCCGTTACGGATCTCATCGGCTTGTCAGCTCCGAAGAAATCGACAAGGTTCCGTTCCACCGTCTGGAAGTTCATCTTCGTTCCGGGGGCAACATCCGTGCGATGAATGTAACCGGCGATGAACTCCCCGAGGTTCTGCGAGACACGCGGTTCGATCAATCCCGCGTTGCTGAGTTTGCCGTGCATTTCGTCACCAGTTTTCGCCAGCCATCCGGCCGTGAGTGTGTCGAGTGTCAGCCCTGACTTTCTCCAGGCTACTAACTCCGCAACATGCCGTGCAATCTTTTCGGCGTTTCCTTTGTTCAGACCGGTAATAGCCCACCGTTGTAAGCGGGAATGTTCAGCCCCGTATTGCCCGTATCAATAGCACGGAACAGTCCACGAAAGTTGTCCCAAATGGGCTTCGGCTGATAGGGGTCTCGATGTTCGTAGGCATGTTTGATTGTGTCGGGAGGCAAAAGGCCACGATCTTCACAAAACGCGATGAACAGAATTCTGTCCAATAGCTTTTGCGTGGCAGTCAGCAACTTATTCCGGGATGATTTTGGATTCTCTGCGCAGAGTTGATCAAAGGCATTCTCCCGCATTGCGGCATACTGCAGGTAAAATTCCTTCGTGAGTTCCTTTCCAACTTTCTCCGATGATGTAAGCAACGTGAATACATGGCATTGGCCAGACTCGGGAACAACGCGTTCAGCGCCAAGCAAGAATAGAAAGCGTTTCAAAAGGGCTTCATCATTAGCCAGTTTCTCGGTGTCGAATCGCTCGTACGTGAATTGGTCGACGCCTTTGAAGTACAAACGCGTTTGCCGCATCGATGTGACGATGTACCAGTCACATGGCAAGTTGACCGCATAATTCAGGGCCTGCTGCACAGCCGGAATTCTTCGCCCGGAGTGCGGGCGGGCGAGTGGATCTGTCGGGCCTTTTCCTTCCACGGCGATGATGAACCGTTTTTGATCAGGGCCGAAGACCCCAAGGGCGGCATCGGCATATTCTCCAGCCACCTGAACGTGTTGTTCGAGCGACATTGTGTAACGTTCGGCATCGTCGGCGGGGCCAGAATATCCCAGAGCTTCGCCGAACACTTCGTTCAAAAAGTCCGGCAACAGCTCCTTTTCTTTCAGCTTGTCCGCGTTTCGCGATGTAAGCAATCTGGCCCAGCGGCCAAACGTTTCCTTCGTGGCATCAAAATTCTCAGGCAACTTGAACGCCTGCAGATGCGGGCGCAGCACATCGGGGCGAAACAGCGGTTTGGCTTCAACGGGCATTGAGGAAAAGCCTTGAGTTCTGGTCGGTCGGTTCAAGCGGCGGCGGGATTCTCAGGGCAGGAACCAGGAACGCCGCCCTGAGGGATTTCGCCAAGTCGCCCGAGTCTAGCGAACTTCCGGCCATCGGGCCAACATGGGGCAAGCGGCGGGCGCAGCCCAATTGCCGGGAAGTTTCGCCCTGATGGTGTGTTTTCATGTTTGAAAACTCCGGATCGGCCGATATCATTTATGAAAACACTTTCCGGGGGTGCGGGAGTCGTGAGCGATGGCGTGGTTTGAATTCCTGTGGTCCCACGAAATCGGCGGCAATATTCGGCACCTGGCGGAACATGGTTTGACCATGGACGACTTCGAACATGTGTTCGACCATGCCGAATCGGAAGGGGTTAGCCATTCGTCCGGCAGGCCGATGCGATTTGGAACCACGGTTGACGGGCGATACATCGCCATCGTGTTTGAGTGGATCGAAGAAGACCTGACAGTGTTGCCAATCACTGCCTACGAAGTTTGAGGAACCGAACGATGTCAGAACACAAACGAACCGTTCGCCAGTTGACGGCAGCCGAGAAAGCTCGGCTGACATCGGCGATTGAAGAAGAACGCCTGGCCATTCCCGCGAATCGAGAACAGGGGCGACGACTTCGCACGGAACATGAAAAGGCTGTTTCCGCAGCGAAAGAAGTGCTGAAACTGTTGTTGGACATGAAGGAACAACGGCACGTTTCCCTGGCGGAACTGGAGATTCGAACGGGAATCACTCGGGGGAATCTGTCTCGCCTCTGGAACAATTCCGAACCGAATGTGACTCTGGAAACCGTCGAACGCATCGCGGCGGCGTTGCGGTGTCGAGTAAGAATAGAACTGGAACCACTTGCCGAGTCCGCACCGTGAGCCGCATTTGGGTCGAACTCCACTTGCCCGGCAACTGGAAAGGGTTTCGAATGCCCCACGCATTGAGAACTCGATTGAATTCCTTGCTGGATTGCCTGGACAGAACCGGGGAACTGACGAAGGCTGAACGGCAAGAAGCCCAAGCGCTAACGGAACTGTTAGATTTGCTTTCACTTCTGAAACTCCGGGCCAGACTGACCGGCGGGAAACTTTCATGAGACACCCGGCAGCATAGCCGAGAAAGAAAGTGTGTCTCAGTTAAGGATTGTTCCCAGAGGTCTCCTAGAATTTCGACCGCCACAAAGGACCCGTATCCCCCCCTCTCGAATTGCGCATAAATTCACGCGCGTGGCTACGCGTGGTTTCCGAGCAAACCGCGATTAGAAAAACGACTGCCCCCTCCAGGCCTGCACTCTGTCGACCCATTGACAGCGTTGCCTTTTACCTCTCCGGTTTTCGGTCAATGCTCAAGGATTCCACCACCTGAAGAATCTTCCCCCGTTCCAGCGCATTCAATCCCGGCCATGCGTCAACGATCGTCTGCAGCTCAGGACAGATCCCAGTTGCCCAATCGTTTTCGATTGCCCCACCGGGAGCCCCACCAACTTCAGAACATCCAGTTTGCCCCGTGTTTTCGACACTGTTTCGAGTCCCTGCGGGGTAACTTACAGCCCTCAAAAACATTGGTTCTCAGTGTTTTTGAGGGCTTTTTTGTTGGACCCGGTGCATGAAGCGGCGCATTGCGAAGGATTGCGGACGTCTGCTGCACCGGATTTTGCACCGCTTTTTCGAAGTGTTCCTCGGTTGTCGGATGGTAGTGCTTCGCGGCAAAGCTCGCAGTGTCGCCCAACCATGCTGTCGCCGCATGCACCGGGTACGTTGCCACCAGTTCCGTCTCTCTGCTGGAACGCATATTTTGGAACAACTTCCCCAAAGGCTTCAGCGTTACCAGTCGTCAGGGACTGGAATACGTAAGAACGCTGGACATTCCCTTTGTCTTCAGCACAAATGGCGACTCGTTTTTGTTTCATGATCGACTGGCAACATCCGGCACAGTTGAACAGGAATTGCCGCTTGATCAATTCCCGTCACCCGCAGAACTTTGGCAGCGATATCGTCCTGG
>JANPHT010000475.1:0-49868 GCA_031424595.1 Planctomycetota bacterium | reverse complement strand
TTGAGACCGCCAAGAGATCTGGTCGTCACTACATCATGTTTCAAACCGACGCCAAACGACTTACGAAAACGTCACGCCGAAAAAACTGGAGAAAATTTTCGCCGCCAGCATTTTTCTTCCCCGTTGGGGAAGTTGGGCTAGAACAGAAGCATCACCCAAAGCGTCAGCAGGCCATAGCGGGTGCTGGGGCGAAAGTTGATTTTGGAGGCTTCGGCGACTTAGCGGACGGGAGCAGGAATTTCGCCGAGTTTTTGGCCAAGTGCCATGTTTTCGAAGATTTTTAGAGGGCTTTATCTGAAATGTCTCGTCGGCACCATCCGCCGTTCCATGAGATCTTGCTGACGGCTTCGTAGGCGGTTTTCTTGGCATCAGCAATTGTGTCACCAAGGGCCGTCACACCCAGAACGCGTCCACCGGAGTTGACGATTTCCCCATGCTTTGTGATGGTTGTGCCTGCGTGAAAGACTTTCGCTCCCGGAACTGCATTTGCTTCATCAAGTCCATTGATAATGTGGTTCCTCGAGTAGTCACCCGGATAGCCTTCTGATGCCATCACTACACAGACAGCAGGTCGAGGATCCCACTCCAGTGACTCAAGTTCTGAAAGGCGACCTGTGGCCGCCAGCATCAGGACATGAGCCAGATCCGTTTTCAGACGCATCAGCACAGGTTGCGCTTCTGGATCTCCAAATCGAACGTTGTACTCTAGCACTTTAGGCCCGCTGGATGTCAACATAATGCCAGCATACAAGACACCTGAGAATGGGCTGTCTTCAACCTTGAGTGTATGGATCGTTGGGATCAGGATCCTGCGGACGATTTCATCCATGATTGCGGGCGTCACGATCGGAGCCGGACAATACGCTCCCATACCTCCCGTATTCGGCCCTTTGTCATTGTCGTAGGCACGCTTATGGTCCTGCGCGACATCGAGAGGCACGATCGTATCGCCGTCGATGATCGCCAGAACGCTGGCTTCCTGACCAATCAGACATTCCTCGATCACAACCTGAGATCCAGCGTCGCCAAAGGCGCGATCCTGCAGGATTGAGCGAACAGCGACACGTGCTTCTGCAAGGTTCGCACAAACAAACACGCCTTTTCCTGCTGCAAGGCCATCGGCTTTGACGACCATGGCTTGCTCTTCGCAGTCATCCAGGTACTGCATCGCCTCTGGCATGCGGCTGAAGACGGAAAAAGCGGCCGTGGGAATGTTGGCACGCTTCAAGAGTTTTTTCGTAAAGACTTTACTGCCTTCCAGGCGTGCAGCCGCTGCGGAAGGTCCGAAAACCGGGAACCCATGTCGCCGTAACTCATCGGCAAGGCCGAGTACAAGTGGTGCTTCCGGTCCCACGACCGTCAGGTCAATCTTGTTCTCTCGCACAAACTTGACAAGTCGATGAATATCCTCGGCTGCAATGCTAAGGTTTTCTGCATCAATGGCGGTCCCCGCATTGCCAGGAGCGCAAAAGACTTTTTCAACAAGCGGAGACTGACTTAGTTTCCAGACAAGGGCATGTTCACGGCCACCGGAACCGACTACAAGAATCTTCATCGAATCAACTGTCCTCTAGGCGATCTCAGATCGCATCGGCCACTTAATGGGTCGAGGGCATTCAGCTCTTCCCAGGATTTGTCAAACAAAAAACTCGCGGCAGATTACCGCGAGTTTTATGAGAATTCGATTCAGGCCAGGGCCTGTCCCGAGTTTCGGATCAGAAGCAATTGCCTCAGGTGACGGGAAGCGATTCCGGTTTCAACACAAATGGGAAAACCCGAATGGCTGTGCCAGGGTCGTGTTGCTTTTTGTACGCCAACTGAGCGGCTCGGTCGGCCGCAAACTGAAGGCGGATAAACTCCAACCCGCAGAATGCGTCGATATCTGCTTCAGCAGCAACATCGGCAAACATTTCCCCGGCGGAAGCGGCATGACGTCGAACGCCATGAATGCTTCGTTCCCGGACTTTTACTCCTGCAGCGGCCAGTTTAATCAGCCCCTTCAGAAATCGGCCGACGGTAGTGTCAGCACCGGAAACTCGCCAGAGCTTTTCCCACTCTTCGTGGGCCTCCCAGTAGAAACCAAGATTGAAATAGTCGAGTCCCAGCAGGTAGTTACGGTTATTCGCCCATGTTTCGGGGCTGAGTGCTCGCGGACCTTGGCCCGGAGCATGTTTCTTGCCGTGACTGTGTCCCTTTGGGTCGCGAACTGGATGAGGCATCCCGGAACCGGGATAATAGGTGTAGGTTGGAAGTGGTGTGGAAGGAAACAGACGCTCTACTTCGGCTTCAGCCGTGATCATGTGTTGTCGACTCCATTGGCCAGGGGTCATAAATCAGTTGCTCCGCGGAATCGTACGCAGGGACTTCGCATCAGAACACACGCGGAACTTGAGTTCTGCGCGATTAATCGCCCCTGACGATCTCAAAACTGAACAGAAGAACACTGCGTTCCGCCGTTCGATTTCGATTGCACCGAATTTACACCTTTTTCCGCCAACTTCGAGAACTTCTTTGAGCATTTCGTCAGATTCCGGCTCACTGTCACTGATCGCCTCACCTCTCCGGTTAGTCGGCTGTCTTTTTGCAGTCTTTCTATTTTAACTTTGCGAACGTTTGGCCCCACGTTTTCTCCGTCGTGACGTTTTAGGTGTGATTTTTTGTTCACTTTATGCCGGCGTGCCGTTGAGCTGCTGGACAATTGAACGAAAGCATGAACCGACTGGAAGTTGTGAGCTGCGACTTCTCCTGATCGATATGCCCAACGCACTCGCTTTGATTCCGCTGCTGTCTTTGTAATCTTCTGAGTCGCTGAGCGCGAGCCATCTTGCGACAACATTTTACTCACATCTGTTTATTGACAGGATTTGATCCTAATGACCGATATTCATGACTTGACCCGTCGTCTCCAGCGTTCATCGGATTCAAAAATTGTGCTCTATGTGGGTGATGGACTTGGCGGTCTACCGCTGCAGCCGGGAGGAACGACGGAACTGGAGACTGCAAAAACTCCCAATCTTGATGCTCTGGCTCAGCGAGGCGTTTTGGGAATGAGCATTCCCGTGCTACCGGGAATAGCTCCTGGCAGTGGTCCGGGGCACTTGGGATTGTTCGGTTACGATCCGTTGAAATACGACATTGGCCGAGGAGTTCTGGAAGCACTTGGCGTTGACTTTGCGCTGACAGATCGAGACGTAGCTGTTCGCGGTAACTTCTGCACAGTTGACGCGGCCGGCAATATTACCGATCGTCGTGCCGGCCGAATCTCCAGTGACATCGCTGCCAAGCTCTGTGAAAAGCTCGACAAGATCAAGATTCCAGGCGTCGAAATATTTGTGAAACACGTTAAAGAGTATCGTCTTGTGATTGTGATTCGCGGCGATGGGCTCGGCGGCAACGTCAACGATACCGACCCTCAGCGAACCGGTGTTCCTCCGTTGAAACCACAGGGTTCAGATGCACCTTCTCAGAAGACGGCGGAGATTCTGACCGAATTCAAACGTCAGGCCGCTGAGGTTCTGAAGAATGATTCGCCGGCCAATTTGCTGACGATGCGTGGGATTGCGAAGATGCCGCCAATTCCAAAGTTCCAGGAAGTCTACGGCACTCGAGCGGCAGCAATTGCGGTGTATCCAATGTACCGCGGGTTGGCTCGGCTTGTTGACATGGACATTTTGGATGCCGGACACACGCTTGAAGATCAGATGGCGTGTCTTGAAGCCAATTGGTCGAAGTACGATTTCTTTTTCATCCACTTTAAATACACAGACAGCACCGGTGAAGATGGCAACTTCGACGCAAAGGTTAAACGTACCGAAGAGTTTGATTCAGCGATTCCTCGTATTAATGCACTCAAGCCTGACGTGCTGATCATAACTGGTGACCACAGTACTCCGGCCAAGATGAAGTCGCATAGTGGTCATCCAGTTCCCACGATGCTTGTTTCGGACATTTGCCGTTTCGATGGTTCGAAGAACTTTGGAGAATCGGCTTGCCGGGTTGGCGAATTGGGAATGTTTGAGGCCAAGTATTTGATGCTCCAGGCTCTCTCACACGCAGGACGACTTGAAAAGTACGGTGCCTAAGTGAGAGTTGCTGCTTTTGAGCTACGAACTACACATGAGGAGATGCAAATAAGCTAATGTGTTGTTTTGCAATGCGTGGTTGATCTCTATTTGATGCAGTAACTTCCGTGGTGCATGGCCTTCAGTCTGTCCAACTCGCGGCACTCAACTTTTTTTTGCTTCGACTCCTTTCATGATCATTGGCATCGGTACAGACATCGTTGAAATTGAACGCATCCGCAGCATGATTGAGCGGCATGGGAATCATTTTCTGCAACGATGTTACACGGTTGGCGAGATCGAGTATGCTCAGCGACATCGAGACGCAGCGGTTCGTTTTGCTGGGCGATGGGCCGCCAAGGAGGCTGTTGTCAAGGTGCTCGGCACGGGCTTTGTTGAAGGTATCACGTTTCACGATGTGGAAATTATTCCACTTCACACGGGTCAGCCCACAGTCAAGCTCACTGGGGAAGCAGCACGCATTGCCGAGGCCATAAATATTTCTGAAGTGAAGCTCACCATCTCGCACGCTCGAGAATACGCGACCGCAACGGCTATCGGGTTGGGATAATGTCGGGATACACCCGGCATAGCAATGAGGATCGCCGCAAAGGACGTTGCTTTCCTGTTGCAACAAAAAAGCCTGCCGTTTTCAGGACGCCAGGCTCTGTTTTGTGCGTTCAACAAACTCGTTGTCAGTGATCCAGTTTTTCGGAAGATTTCGCATCGTGTTTGTCACCGCCACTGGAGTAGGCTTTGTCAGCGATGATTGACGAGTAAGTCCACCAGCCGGCGATACCCATTGCAAAAATTGTGTACAGGAAGAGTGCCGACAACATCTTCCCAATTGCACCTCCGGCTGTTACGTCGTCGGCTGAGAATTGCTCGACCTCAACGGGAGAAAACAGCGGAGCATCATGTGAGGCAGTGGCGTCGTTTTGGGATGCGGTGTCTGACATGTGGGAATTTCTCTGAGTGAACTCTTGGAGATACAACCGAAATATGCATGATTTTCACTGAAATCAGTGGCTTACGGCAAAGGATAGCACGCTGTTTGGAGGTTGCGAATCCGGAGGTGTTTTACCGATCGTAGTTTTCACGAATTGGAATCCCTGGACCGTCAGGATTCTCTGTGTTCCCGTTGCAACACGGGAAAACCATCTAAATCGAGGCCTTCAAAGTCCGAGAAGTTCGCCCAGAATATTATCCGACGGGTGAGGATGTCCTTTATATTGGCGGAAGCCTTCTCCGTATTCCACTCCGATTTCTTTGCCTCGAAGGCCACTCCAGCGTTTGCAGGCATCCAGGTACTCATCCATCCCGTGCTGCCGCCGAAGCCATTCGCGTTGACTGGTGTGGCAAGCAAGGGAATCCAGTTTTTTGGAAAACTCCTTGCTGACATCTACTACGAAGTCCGAAGGTTGACGATTCCCGAAGTGATCAATTCCTTCTACCGAATCAACGTAGTATAGCCAGGGAATTCGCCTTGTTGGCGATGCCGGATCCCACTGGCAAGTGCGGTAATTGGGGACGGAGGCATTAAAACAGGCATCGCGGACCAACGCGCTGGTGATTTCGTGGTCGTGCATATAGTCGACCGGCGGTGCTGTAAGGATAATGTCCGGGGCGGTCCGACGGATAAACTCAGTCACTCGATGTCGGCTTTCGTTGTCGAAAACAATCGACAGGTCCCGAAACTCCAAACACGAGCACTCCGCTTGCAGAATCGCGGCGGCCTGACGAGCTTCTTCGCGCCGGATTGCGGCAATTCTCTCCGCAGAATGCTCTGCGCTGCCACCGTCACCTGGCGTCATGGTTGCCACCGAAATTCGGCAGCCCAACTGTTTCAATCGCAGTAAAGTTCCCGCGCATTGAAACTCAATATCATCGGGATGAGCATGAATGGCCAGCACATGCAGTTGTGAGGGATTAGCAGACATCGGAACTCTCGTCGATGCGACATAAACCTATTTGGGGAATGCTCCGGCGACTCATTTTGAAGCCGGACACCTTGTGATGATAGGGAGACTAGCGGAATTCACTTGTCGAATCCACAGGAGGACCCCATCGACTGATTTCCGATATTTGGCCGGAGACTGACCTTCCCGGTGAAGCCGCTCAAAAGCTTGCCAGCTGTTTTTTTGGGGGAAATAGTGCTTGGTCAGGTCGCCAGACTCATATTCCCCCGAATCACGATTTTTCGTAAAACGCCTTCACGCGCAGGCGTGCGCATTGAGACGGTTTTCCATGAAGAACGCATCGAAGGATCGACGTTGATGTCCCTGAATCGAATTCAGCACTTTCGTGGTATTTTTCTCCTGGTTGGCGTTATCACGGGATGCGGGGGTGGCGATGCCGGTAGCGAAGTGTCGTCTAATACTGAAGAAAAAACCTCCATTGCCCCAATTCAAACTACTGAATTGAACGCCGCGAGAGTCGCCGAAGCTGCCGGAATCACGGCGTCAATTGATAGCCCGAGCAAGGCGGCGGAGCCTGAAGTTGCAAAACCAGATTCTGCGTCAACGATGGGTGATGCCAAGTTGCCATTTCCAGATGACGATGCAACAAAGACACTTCAGGAGATTCAAAAGCTGAGAATTGCCGCTTTGCCAACAGACATTAAGGAAGTCAAAGCGGCGCGACGAGAACGCAACGAGAGAATTGTCGATATGGCCACAAAAGTGCTGCGTCTGACGATGAATGATGATGCACTGAAACCACAGTTTCATCAAGCCGTCGGGCAGTTACTTGAAGCAAGATTCCAGATGGCGTTATCAGGCACAAAGGATGACATCGGCCTGCTGTATGAAGATGTTCAGGCTCTGAACGAGCGAGATCCAAAATCCGTTGCTGCTGCGGAAGGTGTCTACTACGTTGCGAAGTTTGCTCATACTCAGGCTGGTTTGCATGGAAAATCTCAGCCAGTCTGGTTTGAAACACTTTCTCATTGGGCTCGAGAGTTTGCCGATCGATTTCCGGAGCAGGCACAGAGATCCGTGAGTTTGCTGTTTGGCGCAGCTCGAAGCTGCGAGCTGCATTCGGAAGCCACAAAAGATGCTGAAGTGGCGGCAAGGCTAACGACGGAATGCAGGCTCTGTTACACTACCCTTGCTGATAAGTTTGCAACCACCGAACAGGGCCAGGAAGCCATCGCTTCACTGCGAAGAATGGCGCTCGTTGGTCAGCAGTTGTCTCAGTTTTCCGGACCAACCGCTGACGGCGGATTTGTTTCGGCAGATGAGTTTCCCGGAAAGCCAACCGTGATCTACTTCTGGGAATCTGATAGTGAAGAGTTCATTAGTGAGCTACTGCCTGAGTTAGAAAAGATTCGATCGCTGCTGCCAGCAGACCGACTGCGAGTGATTGGCGTCGCACTGGACGACGACGAATCGACTATTAATTCATTCATGGAGACCCATGTCGTTCCCGGGCAGCAGATTTTCTTTCCCAATACTGCTCAGCGATCATGGAACAGCCCGCTGATCAGATTCTGGGGCATTGCAAAAACTCCTACGGTTTGGTTGATCGACTCAAACGGAAAAGTGGTCTCCACAACGGTGGTCGCCGATGATCTTGCGAACCAAATTAAAAAGCTCGCAAAATAGGGCTTTCCCTATGTGCCAGGCATTTCGACGACTGTACTCCGGCCTCTCCCTGCTCAAACGAATTGATTGCCTCCCGCCACCGTGCGTTGAAATTCCCAGAGTTGTGCATTGAGCAGAGCCTTGGAAGGCGACCGTAAATGCCGGTGCTTGACGCGGTATTGGATCTGTTGCGATCCGTGCCTGTGAGTTGTCGCAGTCAATTCCCCAGACCTAAAGACTTCCTTCAGCTGGATGAACATAACCGGCCAATACTCAGGTTGTGCATTCACGAGATCGGGAAACTGCAGAGTTGCTGGCTGACTTCGCCTCAGATTTCACTACAGTACATGTGTCACCCCTATGCAGGCGCCTCGAAACGTGAAAACTCAGGCACTTGTGTTGAGACGTACGGCAACTATTGGTCAGCAGCGCAGAAACAAGCTTTGTTTTCACATGTGTTTTGTGTGAAGGACGCGGTTTCAGCCTTTGTAATTGCTGTATTTTCCGACAGACTGTATTTCTGTCTAGATCCTTGGCATCAGGTTTGCACTCTTCGGAGAGTGGTCTCGTAACTGTCGCTGAAATTGGCTAGTTGCGGAACGGGCTCTGAAACAAATCACTCCTCGTTCGAATTGGCTTTGGGCGAGAAGACTCCTGGCAACAGGTGTTTTGTTGGAAGGATAGTCTGAGAAGACTGACCTTCAGAGCTCTGATCGACTGTGCCGAGGGGTTTATACAGTAGTGGTTTACTTAAGGAGTTTGCCGTGATCAAAGCGGCTTCAGAGTCAGTGATTTCGAATCGAATTGCAGTCGGGCGACCGGCTGGTTTTGCTTCGGCAAATCAGAATGAAAGAAGTGGAATGTCAGGCTCAGGCAAAAAAGTATCGCTAACCAAGCGGCAGCGCGAAATCTACGAATTCCTTCGGGACAAGATAATCAACCGTGGTTATGGCCCGACCGTTCGAGAGATTGGTCTGCACTTTGATATTCGATCGCCCAACGGTGTGATGTGTCATCTGAAAGCCCTTGAGAGGAAGGGGCTGATTACACGCGAACAGAATATGTCGCGAGCAATACAGCTTTCAGATTCTCCTCAAAACAGGCTTTCGGTGTCCCTGATTGGCAGTGCTGCCTCAGGTGGGCCTATTCAGCCATCGGTATCCTCTGACGAGATGATTTCTTTCTCAGCGATATTCGAAGGCAACGATGTCGCGTGTCTGAAGGTGGAGGGAAATGCGTTTTCACCACTACATATTGCCAATGGCGATTACCTGATTATTAACCGAGAAGCGCCGGTTCAGCCCGGTTGTCATGTGGCCGCTCTTGATGACCGCCATTCTGTGATTATCTGCACTGTGCAGGAGGGTACGAATCATCTGACTCCAGCAATCTCTGGCGCTTACTCGTCGACGACTCGACAGGTTCTTGGAGTAATCACTGGCGTGGTTCGAAAATTCAAGGTGCCACAAGTGCCTGTGACGGCTGCTCCCGTCGATCAGAAATAGCCGATTGGCAAGCGTTTGAGCGACAGAACTCACATCAGAAAGCCCGGGGTTGTTTTAGGCCCCGGGCTTTCTATGTTCAAATGTCAGTGGCTCTGATTTACCGCACCTGAACTGCAACACCCACCACACCTGCAAAACCGGAGTTCAACCGGCGTGTCTATGTTGCCCCATTTGGCTGAGTCGGTTGTAAAGAGTTTTAAGTGCGATTCCCAACTCCTTGGCCGTCTTTGGCTTGTCGCCCTGATACTTGTCGAGGACTCGCAGAATCATTTCCTCTTCCATCTCACGCAGCGTTTTGGGGTCGCCATTGTTGTGCTGTAGCGAAGTCGAATTCTGGCTGACGGAAATACTGGCCGGATGTTGTGGCCCAGCATTGATCATCGGCGGTGTGCTCCTGAGGATACTGCGAGGAAGATCTTCCGGCTGAATGACTTTTCCATCCGAAAGGATGACTGCGTGTTCCAGCACATTCGCCAATTCTCGAACGTTTCCAGACCAATAGTGCGTTTGCAGCAATCGCACGGTTTCCGGTGGAAGCATTTCCGCCGGTACACTGTCTCTTTTGAGATGTCTCGCGATCAGATGCTGAGCAAGGCCTGGAATGTCGTCCAGTCTTTCACGCAACGGTGGCAGATAGATTTCGAAAGTGTTCACTCGGAAGAAAAGATCCTCGCGAAAAGTTCCTTCCGTGACCATTTGCTGCAGTTCGCGATTCGTTGCACAAACAATGCGGACATCCACATGAAACGGTTGATTGTCGCCAACGCGTCGGACTTCACCTGATTCCAGAAAGCGAAGCAATTTGACCTGCATCGACTTATCGAGTTCGCCCAATTCGTCGAGGAACAAAGTGCCGTGATTGGCGACTTCAAACAAACCCGCACGATTGGAATCTGCTCCCGTGAATGAGCCTTTGCGATGTCCGAAGAACTCACTTTCAACAAGGTTCTCCGGAATGGCTCCACAGTTAACTGCCACAAACGGCGCGTCCCTGCGATCGCTCTGTTCGTGAATCCTGCGAGCGACCATCTCCTTGCCGGTCCCAGTTTCACCAAGAATCAGCACGGCAGAATCTGTGGGTGCAATTTTGGCAATTAACTTATGAACCCGCGCCATGGGTGCAGAATTGCCGATCAGATCCGAACGGCCTTCGACACGCTGAAGACGGTTCTCCAGAGCGATCGTTTTGTTTTCCAGCGACTTACGTTCACCGATCCGATCAAGGACATTCGAGATTTCAAACAACGAGACGGGCTTCGGAAGAAAGTCGTACGCACCCATACGAATCGCTCGAATCGCATCGTCTCGATCACCATGGCCGGTGCTGATCACACAAACTGTTTCCGGCGAGTGCTCGCGGAGGTAATCGATAACATCCCAGCCGCTGCCACCAGGCATTCGAAGGTCAATGATGGCCGCGTCAAAAACGTTCTTCTGAATCGCCTCGATTGCCGCACTCGGAGATTGGCGAACGGTTGCCACATGGCCCATTCGAGGCAACTCAGACCGCATTAATTCAGCAATTGAGTTCTCGTCGTCAACAAAGAGAACTCGAAGGCTATGTCGTTTTCTGGTACCCACCGCCGACTCCATGGCCGTAGTGCACAGCTTCATGCCACGCACAAATCGTGATTTTTTCAGCCCGTTGAACGAGAGTATTCAAAGGCGCGTTTTGCGGCGTTTCTGCCATACTTTCGGCAGAAAGCACCGTTGAGAGAGATTTGTGGTGTATCACAAATCCCATTCTGGAGCAACGCGTGTTTCTTGCCACTTTGCCGCTGAAAATACTCGCGTGAGTAGCATTCAGACTTGCATTTTTTCTGCCGGTAAAGGACGTTCGAAACACAAAAAAAAGGCCGATCGATAGTCGACCAGCCTAATGACAACCTCTAATCCGAAAACACATTGGCGCTTGTGACAGGCTAGCGGCTCATTGCCTTCTTCATAGCATCCCCCATCCCGCCAGGGCTGTCTGAGACCACAACTCCAGCGGCTCGAAGGGCGGCCATCTTTTCAGCTGCACCGCCACCACCGCCCGAAATGATCGCGCCGGCATGTCCCATCCGCTTTCCTGGAGGTGCTGTCTGGCCAGCAATGAAGCCAGCCACAGGCTTCTTCACGTGAGACTTGATGTACTCCGCTGCCTGCTGTTCAGCGCTACCCCCGATTTCGCCGATGACAAGAATTCCTTCCGTGCCCGGATCACTCTGAAACATCTCCAGTAGTTCGATGTAATTGGTTCCGTTGATCGGGTCGCCACCAATACCGACGGCAGTGCTTTGACCGAGCCCAACGCGACCCAACTGCCAGGCCGCTTCGTACGTCAGCGTGCCGCTCTTGCTGATGATGCCAATCGTGCCCGGCTTGTGAATGTAGCCAGGCATAATCCCGATCTTTGCTACGCCGGGAGTGATAACTCCCGGACAGTTTGGACCGATCAGTCGTGATCTGGAATTCGCCATGCCTCGTTTAACTCGAAGCATGTCCATCACAGGAATACCTTCAGTAATTGCAACGATGAGCTCCATTCCGGCGTCCGCTGCTTCCAGAATTGCATCAGCACAGAACGGTGGGGGAACGAACACCATGGAAGTGTTTGCACCGGTTTTGTCGCGAGCATCTATGACGGAGTTGAAGACGGGGAAACCATCGACCGTTGTGCCGCCTTTTCCAGGAGTTACCCCACCCACAAATACGTCGATGCCTGGCTGACACTCTGCCGCGTACGCCCGACATTGCTGGCTGTGGAAAAGTCCTGAGTTCCCGGTGATCCCCTGTGTAATCACGCGAGTCGATTTGGAAACAAGAATGCTCATCAGTTTGAATTCACAAATTTGAGATCTGAGATTCGAAATTTCGTCTCCGGCGGTTAGCGCCGTTTCGCATATCAGCGACTACGCGCCAAGCGATTTCACAACCTTTTGAGCTGCATCAGTCAGATCCGTCGCAGAGATAATGTCACGACCGCTGGCTTTCAGCATCTCACGGGCTTTCTCGACGTTCGTGCCTTCCAGCCTTACGACCAACGGGACATTGAAGCCAACCTTCTCGTAAGCATTCAGCAGCGCCGATACGATGATATCGCACTTCATGATTCCGCCAAAAATGTTGACGAGGACCGCCTTGACGTTTTTATCAGCCAGAATAATTCGGAAGGCTTCCGTTACCTGGTCCTCATTTGCTCCACCGCCTACGTCAAGAAAATTTGCCGGTTCGCCACCATGCAGTTTGATCAGGTCCATGGTGCTCATCGCAAGACCTGCGCCGTTGACCAGACAGCCGATGTTGCCGTTCAACTTGACGTAACTCAGGCCCGTGTCAGCGGCACGAACTTCCGCCGGATCTTCTTCTGAGAGATCACGCAGAGCCACAACATCTTTATGTCGATATAAGGCGTTGTCGTCGAACGTTACTTTTCCATCGAGGGCCAGAAGTTGACTGTCTTCAGTCAGAATGAGCGGGTTGATTTCCACCATGCTGCAGTCATAATTGACGAAGAATTTACAAATCTGCGGCAGGAATTTTTCGGCATTGCGAACAGCAGTCGCGTCGAACCCCAGGGCGTACGCCATTTTGCGAGCCTGGTATGGATACAAGCCAGCCACTGCGTCAAACGGTTCCGCAACGATTTTTTCCGGGGTGTGTTTAGCCACCTCTTCGATATCCATACCGCCTTCGGAAGACATGATCAATACTGGCCCACCAACTTCGCGGTCGACCACGATGCCGAGATACAGTTCCCGAGCTATCTTCAGGCCTTGCTCTACAAACAGGGTGTTCACCTGCTTGCCTTCATCGCCGGTCTGAATCGTCACCAGAGTATTGCCCAGCATACGATTGGCATTCTCGGCCGCTTCAGCGGCAGACTTCACAAGCACAACGCCACGCTGAGCTGGCGCTTCTTTGAAGGTGCCCTTCCCTCGCCCACCTGCGTGAATCTGCGACTTCACAACAGCAATTGGTCCACCGAGAGCTGTAAATGCTGCTGCAACTTCATCAGGAGTTTTTGCGACAATCCCCTGTGGCACGCCAACGCCAGCTGCCTTGAATAACTGCTTGGCCTGATATTCGTGAATCTTCATGGAACGCGATCAAATCGAGGAATGAATAGAATCGAAGTGTCCACGCAGCAAATGTTCACCAAGACGCAATTTGCCGGTGATAGTCTTGTCAGGCGCTGTTGGTTGAACGGCGTCTTTCGCGAGTCGTTTGGATCCTGAGACTATAGCGGTCTGCAAGGTCTTGTTCGAGGAACGCCAACAATTTCCTGCAAGAATCCAGATGCTGTTCTTTTATGAAGGTAAATGGCTTGAGGTACCGGGCTACTGAAGTCGTTTCGAGGGAGGCGTTTCTGATGCGATCGGCTATCGGCATTCAGGATACATGGCCTTGCTCACACAGCCATGGCTGGCTTGAGCGACTGTAGCAGACCAGTCCGCGAGGTAGCCGCGGCGCGGTTCCAGCGATGGACGCGATGGCAGATTGGCGCGGCGGGCTATCATTTCAGCATCGCTGATGTTCACGGAGATCGTGCCATTAAGAAGATTAAAGGAAATAATGTCACCATCCTGGACGCATCCGATCGGACCGCCAACAATTGCCTCGGGAGAACAGTGGACTCCAATGGCTCCATGTGAAACACCCGACACGCGTGCGTCAGAAATGAAAGCAATCTTTCCGTCGAGCTCCGGGACAGCTAAGGCGGCTGTGGCAATGAGTACTTCCGGCATTCCACAGGCAACAGGTCCCATGTTGCGGAGGACAATCACACTGCCTGGAGTAATCTTCCTCTGCTCCACCGCCTGAACAATGTCGCGAGGGACATCGAAACAAACGGCTTTTCCTTCGAACTCCGGATTCTTCATGCTCGACACTTTGAACACGATTCCATCGGGTGCCAGATTGCCGAAGCAAATCTGCATGTCGGCGAATGGTTTGTAGCAATTTTCCTTCGAAACGATGAGATCCTGGCCAGCCGGTGGTTTCGGGACATCTTTCAGGTTTTCGGCCATCGACATTCCGGTGACAGTCATGCACGAGCCATCGAGCAGACCGCTGTCGAGCAGATGCTTCAGCAGAATCGGTGTGCCGCCGATTTTGTGCAGATCGACCATTGTTCGCGGTCCACGCGGCGCAAAGCTGCAGAGCACGGGCGTCGCTTTGAAGATCGTCTGAAGGTCACGCAGTGAAAAATCAACCTGAGCTTCGCGAGCGAGCGCCAGAATGTGCAGGACTCCGTTTGTTGAACCCCCGGCTGCGGCAATGGTGACGGCACAATTCCTGAAGGCCGCTTTTGTGAGAATGTCACGTGGTCGCAGGTTCAGTGCAAGAAGATTCGACACGGCCTTGCCCACTCGTCGGCATTCGGCTCTTTTTTCAGGATCTACCGCGGGAATGGAACTGCTGGCGGGAAGCATCAGACCGATAGCTTCCATTGCCAGGCCCCAGGTATTGAACGAAGCTGCAATTCCACAACCTCCCGGCCCAGGGCAGGCCTTGCGAATGATCTCTTCTGATTCTTCGTGTGTCATGGCTCCGACTGAGGCGGCAGCCTGAGAATCGTAAACATCAAGGATCGTGATATCTTTTCCGTTGTGGCAGCCAGGAAGAATACTGCCGCCGCTGACAATCAGGCCAGGGTAATTCGACCGAGCCAATGCCATCGCAAAGCCGGGACCGTTCTTGTCGCAGTGATGAAGGCCAATCATCGCATCGTAACAATGTGATGTGATGACACACTCAGCGCTGTTGGCGATCAGGTTACGTGATGGAAGGCTGGCATTCCCGCCTTCGTGTCCCTGAGTGATATTGTCGCTTACGCCTGGTGTGCCAAATGGAAAGCCCAGCATGCCAGCTTCGCGACACCCCGCGGCGATCTCCTGGGCAAGTGAATACGCATGGATGTTGCAGGTGTTGCCGTCAAGCAATGGTACACCGATTCCAACCTGCGGCTTGTTGAAGTCTTCTGCCGTCATGCCCACTGCGTAGTAAAACGCCGTGATGCCTTTTTGCCAGCCGTGAGTAAGTTTATTGCTGTTCCAGTTGAGCATGGTGGAAATCGAATCGGGAGTGGAGGAAAAAAAAGGCACTGTTATGGAGAATTGCAAATCGGTGTTTTTGTCATAAGCCTGGCCGCACCACCTGAAGCAGGCGGATGACGTTGCCTCATTGTTTATCTGGCGATCTTGCGAATTCGAATGTTGCGATAGTGAGCTTCTCCTGGAGGGCCGCCATGAATCTGTACGGCAATGAGACCACATTGTTCGATGGCTTCATCAGCCTCAGTGTAGTCCACAGTCTGAAAGTCGTTGATCCACAACTGAATGCGAGGCCCTTCGCAATGAATTCGGTAATGATTCCATTCTCCCGGCTTCAGGGCTTTTGCGAGTTCTTCCTTATTAGGCGCTGTCAGGATTTTGTTGCGGCGAGACTCGTCATAAAGAGCGCCCCAGTAGTTTTGGCCGAGATCTGCCTGATAGCCAATCATCTCGTGATGGTCAGGTATTCGCTTGCTGCGAATCTGAACTCCGGCATTGGTGTCCGGTCCGATCAGCCGAAACTCGAGTCGGAGCTCAAAGTCAGAATACTCCTCAGCAGAGGACAGAAAGTAGTTGTGAGGAATTCTTTCCTTCAACTGGCCGCCAACAATCGATTCTGATTCGATTCTGAACACGGTTGAGTCGCCATCCCAGCCTTTGAGCGACTGGCCATCGAAGAGGGACTGAAAGCCTTCTTCAGTTTTTTTTCCGTCTTCAGCCAAGCCTGCTCGCTGGCTGGAAAATCCAACAAAAACAAGGGCAATGATCAGAAAACAGACGAAACGCGGTCTGGTCAGCAGAAACATCGATAGCTCCAAAGATTCTTGAGTGTGAGTCAGGAATTGGAGTCTATCGAATGGACTTCCCTGTTGAAACTATCCAGCCAGAGTCGCGATCAGCGTCAACCGATCATGACGGCAACTCATCTGGCCGCTCATTCCGCATCAACACAGCGCACTGGATCGACACGAAAACAGGCACCCATGTCGTCGATGAGATACATGGACCGAACGTAGACGGTCTGAATGAGCAGTGCCTGGCCATTCGCGGTGGATCAGGCAAGTGCGGACTCTTTGACTTCCCAGCCAAGAATATTGATTGGATCAATCCAGGAATTGTCATTGTCCGGGTCTTCCACATGCAATTGAGCAATGTTGCCTTCGACCGCGAGCAGGGTCACGATCAGATGTCCAACTCGAATCGACTCGCCAGGGACAAGTTCAATCTGGTGGAGCTGCATGACTGGGAGATACCTCTAAAAAAGACAACACCCTTTCAACTCGCTGTTTTAGATCAGCGATGAAAGGTAGTGCGAAAGACTTTCGGATGTCGCATTGAAGGATCAAGCAGAATGCCTGATTTGAATCTTCAGTAACCAGAATCAAGCGACCATCCCTGAAAAGGTGGAGGCGTTATACCGACGCTTTCACATTCCATCAATCGCGATTCGAACTTCTGTTGAATCTTCATGCGACCTTTTTTTTGATGGAAGAATTCTTGATGGTATCACTTCAATTCTGATAGAAAGTTATTCCACAAGGAATTCTTTGTTAACGATCTGCAATTCGTGCGCCGGTAGAAGTAACCTGCAGCAGGACAGCGCTTTAGGTTTTCGGTGCAAAGTCAACGTTTGTTTCCTTCGCGGAGACGCATTGAGCGACACAGGGTCTGGAAATCTTGTTCCTCCTGCCTGTGAAATAGGCAAATCGGCTTATCCAGCATGCGATTTCAGGACGCTGATCGTCCCCAAAAAAACAAAACGGATCTTCACCCTTCGCGGTGGGACAAGTACCGCATACAACTTGCAAGCGATGCAGAGGCGTAGTGGCCTGTTCTGGTTCGAAGTTTTGTGCCTTTCACTCGGTCTGCCTACGACTGGCCGGCGTTTTGCGAGATACGTCTTATTATGGGATCTGTTGCAAATCCACTTTTAATCAACGCGGGATTACCCGCCTACGATATCATTGTTCCTGAGCATATTGGGCCTGCGGTCGATACGTTGCTGACTCGTTGTCGGGAGGTTCTTGCAAGTGTGGAGCAGAACACGGAGACGTCATGGTCAACATTAATGGAACCGATGGAAGAAGTTGATCTGCTATTTGAATACGGATGGTCTCCCATTGGCCATCTTTTGAGTGTTGCAAATTCGGATGTACTTCGAGAGGCTCATGATGAAGCTATGCCGAAGATTGTGGAATTCGGTCTTCAGCTAAGGCAGAGTGAGATCCTTTATCGCAAGCTGCGGTCCCTGAGGGATTCGCCAGAATGGGAGGGCTACACGAGTGCCCAACAAAGAATTCTGACTCGCATGATTCAGAGCGCGGAGCAGTCTGGAATCAGTTTGACGGGGAAGGAACGCGAGCGATTTAATGAAATCGAGCAACAGTTGTCACAGTTGGGCACGGACTATTCGAATAATCTGCTCGACGCCACCAAAGTGTTCTCGTTGGACATTACGGATCCCAAAGACGCCGACGGATTTCCCGCCAGCCTGCGTCGTATTACTTCCGGATCATGGTCTCGAGCGGAAGAGAATAAAGACAAGATCCCGGGAACTCCGGATACCGGTCCCTGGCGGGTGACGCTGGATCATCCAAGCTTTGGGCCATTTATGGAACACTGCCGCAATCGTGGTCTGCGGGAATCGCTTTATCGGGCCTATATTATGCGAGCCGGTTCGGGTGAAACCGACAATTCATCGCTGATCACTCAGATATTGAAATTAAAAAGAGAACAGGCCGCCCTGCTCGGTTTTGAATGTTACGCCGATCTGAGCTTGTCTCGCAAAATGGCCGGCGATGTGGCGGCTGTGCAGCAGATGTTCGACCGGCTGCTGGCGGCATCACATCACGTGGCGAAAAAGGAGCTGGAGGAGTTGACTGAGTTCGCTCAGAAGAATGGCCATGAAGGGCCGCTTGCCCATTGGGATGTCGCGTTCTGGGCGGAACGACTGCGAGAACAGCGGTATTCATTCACCGACGAACAACTGCGTCCGTATTTTTCACTGGATCGAGTGCTGAACGGGCTTTTCGAGTTGTGCAATCGTCTTTTTGGCATTACTGTCAGATCTGCGTGCGGAAAAGCGCCGATCTGGAATTCGGATGTCCGCTACTATGAAGTCCTTGATGAATCGGATCAACAGATCGCAGGATTCTATCTCGATCCATATTCGCGTCCAAAAGATAAGCGTGGCGGCGCGTGGATGAATGATTGCATAACGCGATCTGTGGGTAAAAAAGGGACTCGTTTGCCTGTGGCTCACCTCGTTTGCAATAGCACACCGCCGGCCGACAACGTGCCTTCACTAATGACATTTCGAGAAGTCGAGACCCTGTTTCACGAATTTGGTCACGGTCTTCAGCACATCCTGACGACAGTCGATCTTCGCGATGCGGCGGGGATTAATGGCGTCGAGTGGGATGCCGTGGAACTGCCAAGTCAGTTCATGGAAAACTGGTGTCTGCACCGTCCGACGTTGATGAAGATGGCAATTCATTTTGAAACAGGCGAGCCTCTGCCGGACGAGCTTTTTCAGAAACTTCGCGACGCCAAGACCTACCGTGCCGCGAGTGTGATGCTGCGGCAGTTGCAACTTGGAATGACGGACATGGCGCTGCACCATGGCTACGATCCAGAGAGCGACGAATCACCATTCGATGTGGAACGCCGTATTCTGTCGATTACCAGCCTGCTGCCGCCTTTGCCGGAAAATCGATTCCTATGCTCATTCCAGCACATTTTTGCCGGCGGTTACTCTGCCGGGTATTACAGTTACAAGTGGGCGGAAGTGCTGAGTGCCGATGCATTTGGTGCTTTTGAAGATGCGGGCCTGGATGACGAAGAGGCCGTTACCAGAACGGGGCGACGTTTTCGAGACACTGTTTTAGCTCAGGGTGGCAGTCGACATCCGATGGATATCTTTCGTGACTTCAGGGGCCGTGAACCAGATCCCAACCCCTTGTTAAGGCACAACGGTCTGGCTGAATAAACCACTCATTTCAGGAAACAGCATCATTACAACCATGCAAGCACCTCCGGAAAAACATTTCGACGTTCTGGTCATCGGCACCGGCCCTGGCGGCGAAGGTGCCGCGATGGAGGCGACCAAACAGGGCAAACGAGTCGGCGCGGTCGAACGCATGCCTCAGATCGGTGGCGCGTGTACGCATCTTGGAACGATCCCAAGCAAGTCATTGCGAGCGGCCATCTATCGACTGATGGATGTGAACTCCGCCCCGGTTTTCAAACAACTGGGTATCAATCTGGAAGTCAGTTTCCGAGATCTGCGACGAAGCGCTCAGACGGTCATTGATCAGCAGGTCGGCATGCGGCGAAGCTTCTATGATCGCAACGACGTCGAAGTATTGCAGGGGAATGCAACATTTCTGGATCCGCATCGAGTCCGGATTGAGCTTCCGGACGGCAGTATCACGATTACTCATGCAAAGAATTTTGTTATCGCAACCGGTTCGAGGCCCTACCGTCCTCCAGAGATTGATTTTAATCATCCGCGAGTCTTCGATAGTGATACGATTCTGAACCTTGCTGAGACGCCGAAGTCGATGACGATCTACGGTGCTGGCGTCATCGGCTGTGAGTACGCGTCAATGTTTCGCAATCTGCAGGTCAAACTGAATCTCGTCAACACGCGCACTCGCATGCTTGAGTTTCTGGACGACGAAATCTGCGATGCGCTGGCTTATCACATGCGAGATACTGGCGTTCGCATTCGTCACAGCGAGGTTTTCGACAAACTGGAAGCGTTCGACGACCATGTGGTTCTGCATCTGAAGTCCGGCAAGCAGTTGAAGAGCGATGTTCTCCTGTGGGCGAATGGTCGAACAGGGAATACAGATGGCCTTGGTCTCGAGCATGTCGGAGTTCAGCCGAATCATCGAGGTCAACTGGAGGTCAACGAGCATTTTCAGACGTCACAGCCTCATGTCTATGCGGTTGGAGACGTCATTGGCGTCCCCGCACTGGCCAGCGCTGCATACATCCAGGGACGTTTTGCGGCCCGGCATCTCGGCAATAGTGACTCGGCCCAATTCCGAATCCAGGATATTCCAACAGGGATCTACACCAGTCCCGAAATCAGCAGCGTTGGCAAGACAGAACGCGAGTTGACGGAGGAATGCGTACCGTATGAGGTGGGGCATTCGATGTTCAAGAATCTTGCTCGAGCTCAGATCATGGGTCGACCGATCGGGATGCTGAAACTGCTGTTTCATCGCGACACGCTGGAGATTCTGGGTGTGCACTGTTTTGGTGTGAACGCGACGGAGATTATTCACATCGGGCAAGCTATTATGGCCCAGCCAGGCGCCGCAAATACTCTGCTGTACTTCATAAATACGACCTTCAACTATCCGACAATGGCCGAAGCCTATCGAGTCGCCGCGCTGAATGGGTACAACCGAGTGAAATGACATTTACGCTGCTTCAGAGCTCTTGTCGATCGGCTTGGGGCCAATCGATTTTGCGCCACCGTCTTTGTGTCTGGCTTTCAGGTCGAAGAGGCCGAAGATTTCTGATGCGTTCAGGCTGAGCGTGACATTCTCATTATCGCCTTCACCGAGAATGGCCTGAAAGAGTTCGCGTTTTTCTCGCAGCACACGGTCGATGCGTTCTTCGATCGTATTGCGACAAATGAAGCGGGTCACAATCACTGGATTCTTCACCCCGATGCGGTGTGCTCGGTTGATGGCCTGATCTTCGATTGCTGGGTTCCACCAGCGGTCGTACAGAAAAACGTAGCCTGCAAACTGCAGATTCAGTCCAACCGCTCCTGTTCCGTAACTCATCAGCAGGATGTGAGCGTTTGGGTCGGCCTTGAACTTCGCCAGAATCGGTTCGCGTTGTTTTGTAGGAACACCGCCATGGTAGATCAGCGGATTGAATTCTTTCAGATGCGGTGTAAGCCAGTCAATTGTCTTCGTCCACTGGCTGAACAGGATCGCTTTGCCGCCGCTGGCACTGATTTCCTCCATATCTGCCATCAGGCGTTCCAGCTTCGCACTTTCGCCAGTTAGTGGATCGAAGTTTGTAATCTGCTTCAATCGCATGACCAGTTCGAAAACATGCTGAACAGTGATGGAATCGCCAAGGCTGTTCAATTGGACGACGCCTTCCTTCTCAGCGACTCGATAGGCATATTCCTGAGCGTCCGTCAGTTCCAGTTCTGCGTCGCGATCGATTCGCGGTGGCATGTCCTTCATGACAAGGTCTTTGGTTCGACGCAAAATGTACTTTTTGGCCAGCTTGGAAAGCTGCCGTAGATCCAGGCTGGCTGCTTTGGGAACCACCTCGAGGAACTCAAACAGCGCGCCGAGTTCTTCGGGGCGGTTTTCGATTGGTGTGCCTGTGAGGGCCCAGCTTCGGCGACGTTTGATCGACCGAGCCACCTCCGCCGTGCGTGAATCTCGATTCTTGATACGCTGAGCTTCGTCGAGGACCAGCAGGTCGAATTTGGGTTGTTCGTTCTCCGGGATTTCTGCAATATCCCGAGCCATCAGTTCGTAGTTTGCGAGCAGTACAGGAATTCCAGGCATCGTCCACAGCATTCTTCGACGCGCGCCATTGCCTTCCACTGTAACAACCGGAAGTTCCTCCGCCCACGTTTTAAACTCTCGCTGCCAGTTTGGAATCAGCGGTTTGGGGCAGATCAGCACGATGCGACGCGCTTGTCCGCTTCGCAGGAGAAGCCGGATGGCCGTGATTGTCTGCATCGTCTTGCCCAGGCCCATTTCGTCTGCCAGCAAAGCAGACTGGCTGGCAAAGAGCCATGCGATGCCTTCGTACTGATAGCCAAAGGGCTCAAACGGCATGATCAGTTCCTGGCCAGCCAGCCAGGATTCAAGTGGTGGCTGCAGCAGGTAAAAGAGTCTGTCCTGAAGCGATAAGGCATCAGCAGGCGGCCTGATGCGAGTGACCTTCTTTGGTGTGTTAGTGTCTTCTGTTTCGAGTGGTTCTTTTTTGACCGGGACAATTCTTTTTAGTTCGAGTCCATCGGAGGACTTTGTCAGATCTTCCTTCGGCGGCATGAATTCAAGGCCCTCGGGCAGAGTCAGGCCAATGCATTTCATCGGAATGCGTCTGACGGTCCACGAGGGTACAAAGTCGAGAACGGTATTCAGAGAAAACGACTGCGTCTCAATTTGCGGCATTCGTCCCAGGGCGGGGTTGTATCCTGTTTGAGCGACATCGACACGCAGGCCGCGTTTGGCTGTTTCAATGGCAGCCTGATCAATGATATTCGCAGGCTGCGGAATCAGAATCTCTGGTTCGTGGATGCTCAATTCGGTCATCGCGCAAACACCGTTTTAACGGTTTCTGCCAGGGCTTCTCGTACGCGCTCCAGCGGTTCTGCGAGATCTGCGGAATCAGGCAGAAGGTGTTTCTGTCTGGATAGCATCTCAGCGTCGATGCTGTGGGCATCGTGAAATCGCAGGATACTGCCACCGATGCGAATTGTGCCGCCCTGCTCCGCAATCTTTGCTCTGGCGTCGTTGGCACAGGCGACAGGAATATTTGTGTGGTTACGAAGTTCAAGAAGATTCGCATCGCTCGTAATGATAATGCTGGGTTTGATGGACACTCGAGCAAGCAGCGTGCATCCAATGAGTTCACCCAACAACCAGGGGCGGAGGGATTCTCCGAACAGGATTTCCTGCGTACGGTTCGGTTTAACGGGCGTCGTGCACTGAAACTCCAGTGGACGGCCGTTTTGATTGGTAATGAGCAGTCCCCCGATGTGACCACGACCGTCAACTTCCATGGTTTCCATGAAGCCCAGTCGCAGTGGATCAGTTTTAGCTGCCCCTGACATTCCGTCGACTTTCCTCGGGACTATTGCCGAATAGAACATCCTACTCCGGCAGAAACTGCCGCAGTGCCTGTGTTGATGCTGTTATGCAGAGAGTCCGCCTAACAAGCTCAATAGGGGACTGATCGTCGATGAGGTGCGGAAAGCTTTAACGAAGACCGGTCTTCTGATCTGTGACTGTTAAGACAAAGTCAGACGACCGAACTTGTTCAACAATGGTTCAACTTCTCTGGTGTGGCTGAAATTGCCGAAAGTGAAAACATTGTTTTGATGACATCGACCGCTGGATGCGGCATTGGTTTTCGCGAGTTCGTGGTCCTGCTATCCTGCCGAGCAGAAGTCTGTTGTTCGCCGAGGATCAGCGAGCAAAATGCAACTGATGGAATAGCACTCTTATTCAGGCAACGAATTTACGTGACAGTTGACATTGAAACGCTCTGGCAGGATCGATCTCAGATTGAAGCACTTCAGTCGCAGCGACTTATCACGATGCTGCAGACGATCATTCCTCGCAACAGATTCTGGACATCGAAGTTTCTGGCCGCGGGTGTTGATGTGGCGGCAATTCGATCTTTGCAGGATCTTTCAAAACTGCCACTGACAACCAAGCAGGAGCTTGTAGATAGTCAAACTGAGCAGCCGCCGTACGGCTGTAACCTCTCCTATCCGTCCACAAAATATCGGCGACTCCATCAGACATCCGGCACTACTGGGCGCCCTGTTCGATGGATGGACACCCAGGAGAGTTGGGACTGGTTTATGGAATGCTGGCGGCAGATCTATACGTTGGCAGGGTTGCAGTCCTGGGATCGGCTGTTTTTTCCGTTTTCGTTTGGTCCCTTCATTGGTTTCTGGGCTGCGTTTGAAGGTGCCGGTCGCTTTGGTAATTTCTGCATAGCGGGCGGAGGTATGTCGACATCCGTGCGACTGCAGGCGATGATTGAAAACGAGGCGACAGTTGTGTGCTGCACTCCGACCTACGCCATGCGAATGGCTGAAGTCGCTGCCCAGGACGGAATTGATCTCAAAGAAACTTCTGTCCGGATGCTCCTGGTGGCTGGCGAACCGGGCGGTGCAATTCCCGCAACGAGAGCTCGTATTGAAGAAGCATGGGAGGCGCGCGTCATCGATCACTGGGGCATGACAGAGATCGGCTCGCTTGGGATTGAAAGTGAAGATCGGCCAGGTGGGCTGTATCTATTGGAGACGGAGTGCATTTCAGAAATACTGAATCCCGAGACACTTAAAGCTGTCGCCCCCGGTGAGGTTGGAGAACTCGTGATTACGAATCTTGGTCGGCTGGGCAGCCCATTGATTCGCTATCGAACCCGAGATCTGGTCAGGGCGTCAACTGCGGATGATCCGGCAGGTCGAAAGCTCACATGGCTGGACGGAGGAATTCTTGGCCGATCCGACGACATGGTTTTTGTGCGAGGAAATAACGTTTTTCCATCCAGCATTGAAGCTGTGATCAGAGAGATCGCTGACGTGGCTGAATTTAGGATTGAACTCAAGACCGTGCGTGCCATGCAGGAACTGTGTGTCGCCATCGAACCTGTGTCAGAGGCGGCAGAAGGATCTGCTCAACTTGTTGAACGAGTCCAGTCGGCCCTACGACAACGCCTTGGATTCGTCGTCGATGTGCGAGCCGTCAATCCCGGTGACTTACCCCGCTTTGAACTCAAGAGCCGCCGCATCGTGCGCGAGTAATCACAGAACGGGTCCTCTGCCCGGTCCTGTGAAATTTAATGCTCCCCCATTGGGGCGGAATTACTTTCGATAGACTCACGATGCTGAAGTGAAATCGATCGGCAGGAGTCAGTCTGATGGACTCTGCGCCGTTTCATGTCTGGACTTCTGGCACATTTTTCCGTGTTTTCGCGGAGGCATCCTCGATATGGTGTTGTGAGAATTCACTTTATGTTGTGAGTTCTCACCTTGCAAACTCCAGGCAGGTCGAGGCGTTGCCTGTTTCGAGCCGCGGGACACGTTGCTAGAATGTGATTCCCACCTGATTTGAATTGCCGGCCATGCGTTCCGCTTGTTCCGGCCCATGAAATATGCAACAGGCTGCCTCGCGTGACTCCGACGACTTCAAACCTTCAGGTAATCAATAGCCGACTTCAACAGAGGCGAGCATCTCTGGCTGAAATGAGAAACGGCGTGCGGGAACGTCGCGCAAATGGTGAATCCGGTATTGCCTGCTGCCATTGGCTGTCGGATCGGGTGGATGAGTTCCTACGCGGGATTGTCAATCTCCAATTGGACGAGTTCAAAACTTCCGCAAGCGACTTTGCCGTTGTGGCTGTCGGAGGAAATGGACGACGTCGGCCAGCCCCGTTTTCTGATGTTGACCTGCTATTTGTCGTGGACCCCAAAAAACAGGAAGCTGTGAAGCCGTTTTTGTCAGCCGTGGTGCGAGATTGCTGGGATGCGGGCGTACAATTGGGGTCCAGCATTCGTACGCCAGGAGATGTCGTAAAGTTTGCCGGGGAGGACATCCAATTCGCAACATCGATGATTGAAACGCGGTTGCTGGTTGGAAATAAGGATCTACTGGAAAGTACCTTGTTGCAGGTTCAGTCGCGAGTCTTTTCCAGCAGTCCGGAGAAGTTGATTCTGAAGCTTGTGGCGTCTCGGCGGGAGGAGTGGACTGCCAGAGGTAACTCAGTCAATCAACTTGAGCCGGACATCAAGCGATCACCAGGTGGCTTGAGAGATTTGCATTTGTTGCGCTGGATTTCCTTTGTTCGACACGGTAATCCTGATCCCGCAGTCCTTTGTCGTGTTGGGGAAATCAATGATGACGAATTGCAGGAACTGAATACATCCGATGAGTTTCTCACGGCACTTCGCGTGGATGTGCATGGTCTTACAAATCTTAAACAGGATGTTCTTATACGGGAGCTTCAGTTACAGATATCAGCGCAGCGTGGGGTGCAGCCAACGGACCTTTCGAGGCCTGTCGAAGTCTTTATGACCGAGTACTTTGGGCACACTTCGCGAGTTGCTGCAGTAGCGCGTCGAGTGGCGGAAGTGCCTCGAAGGCCATCGCTTCTGAAACGTCTGAAAAACAGGCTGATGCCTCAGAAGTCGGCTCAGGGATATCTCATTGTGGACGGCATGCTGCAGATTCCTGACGCAGAGTTTCCCGCTTTGCAGGATCCACTGGAGATTCTCAATGTTTTTGTCGCAGCAGCAGAAAGCAAGGTTCGACTCGCCCCTGAGCTTCGCCAGGAGATCGGCAGGATCGTTTTCACACTTCCGGAAGAACCCAGCCGCCCGGTAACAAATCGCTTCCGAGACTTACTGCGGTCTACCGATGGCCTTCCGGATACGCTGCGCGCAATGTACGAAACCGGGATTCTGGAATGGCTGATTCCTCCTTTCGCGGGTGTCCGCAACCTCCTGCAATTTAATCAGTACCACAGTTTCACTGTGGATGAACATACCTTGAAGGCGATGGATGAAATAGCGTCCTTTGCCAGAGATGAATCCCCTGTCGGTTCAGCGTACCAGGGTGTGAGGCACCGCGCGACTCTGCATCTGGCGTTGTTGATGCATGACGTTGGCAAAGGACGCGGAGGTGATCACAGTATCGTTGGTGAAACACTGGCCGCTGACGTGGCTGTTCGACTGCAGATGGCTGCGAACAAGAAGTCCATGCTGATGTTTCTGGTGCGTTATCATCTGATTATGCCGGACCTAGCCTTTCGCCGTGATATCACTGATGAAACCGTGCTCGTCGATTTCGCGCGTCTCGTTGGTGCTCCGGAACTGCTTCGCATGCTGTACGTTCTGACGGTAGCCGACATCAAAGCCGTTGGGCCGGATGTCTGGTCAGACTGGAAGGGCGAACTGCTTGCCGATCTCTACAATCGGGCGATGCAGATTCTCAGTGGTCGGCCGTATAACCACCTGGAACGCGAACGCCTTCAGATGGTGCGCGAGGCCGTGCGAGGGTCGATTGTGCCACTGGGAAGCAAGTCGGATCCCGACGCTTGGGGCAAATGGGCTGACGAACAACTCGATGCGTTGCCTCCATTCTATCTAATGACCGAGCAACCCGACCGAATCGCCCGGGACCTCGATATGATTCAGCAGTTGAGCGAAGCCGAAGTGAAGATCGAGGGAGAGTTCGATCCGGAAACAGAGACGGTCAGTTACCGTGTGTTTGCTCCTGGACGTTTTGGGAATGGCAGCTTTCATTGCATCGCCGGCATTCTGTCCGGACTGCGGATGAACATTCTTGCGGCTCAGGTTTGTACTACTTCCAATGGAGTTGTGATCGCTTATTTTCGAGTCACGGATAATGATTTCACGGGACCTGTTCCTCAGTCGCGAATTGAAGACGTCGCGGTGTCAATCGGTGACGTCCTGACCGCCAGGAAGACCGTTGAAAGCATCTTTCGCCGCAGTGGCCTGTATCGATTCAATCGAAAGAATCCTGTGATTGTGCGACAGGAACCAAAAGTCGGAATTGATAACGACTGCTCAGAACGTTTCACCGTTGTGGACGTGTTCGCAACGGATACGCAGGGTCTGCTTTATACGCTGGCCCATACTCTGTTCAACCACGGGCTGACGGTGCATCTGGCTCGAATCGCAACAAATATTGACCAGGTTGTCGACGTTTTCTACGTCATGGACGAACATCACAGAAAACTTGAAGATGCTGAGCGACTTGAAAAACTTAAGTCGTCACTGCTTGAAGAAATCAAGCTGCTGAGTGGCTCGTAAGGGCGAAGTGTAAGGCATATTCAGCCGATGGACCCTGAGCGCGATTCGGGGCTGATGGTCCGAATGCTGGCACCGACGTTCTGTGGTTCTGAGATGTTGACCGACAATTCCGTATCGCCAATGGCGGACGGGATGAATTGTTCAATCCACCTTGCATGGGAGATGGAACGGGCGGGAATGCAGATCCCGGGGCCCCACGAAGACTGCGCCGCCCCGTGAATGCCGTGGGACAGTAACTGGTCTACAAGTTGGCGCATCGCGGCATGAGCAAAGATATCGCCCTGCTCAGTTGCGTAAAACTGGCCGACCGCATTTCCGTAGGACTCAAGACCCATAGCAAAGTCTTCAAAACCCTGATCACGAACGGACGGAATCAGCTGTAGTGCAATCGTTTCCGCAAGTTGTTCCACCAGCAGTTCGGGCATCAGAATCTTTCGCCTGAAGAAACTGCGTTCTCGATCGCCGCTGAGTCCCTGCGACTGAGTTGGACGAACGAGTATGAATCGCCATGCTTCCGGAACAGAGATCCGATCAACCTGGCGAAGTTCTGATGCGTTGTCAGGAAGTCCATGATCAATCAGGAATCCGCCGTCGCGAAAACCTATTGTCCCGATGGCAGACCTTTCCGCTCGGTGAGCCAGCAACGCCAAATGGTAAGGATCATGGCTGGCGTGAATTGTGACTGCCAACTCAGCGGCCGCAGCGAGAGCCATTCCCAATTGGGTTCCGCTGCCGAGTCCGGTGTGGAATGGAATTTCGGCGTTAATGGTGATTGCGATTGGCGGCAGGGTTGTGCTTGTTCGTATTTGCTTCAGAAAGTCGATGACACGGAGTGTGGCCTCGTCGCTGCCCATAATGCAGTCATGGCCTGAGTTTTTGAGCTGTAATGAAAGCTGCCAGGACGGTTGCCTGAGCATGACGCCAATGCCGCCAAATCGCCAGCCTGTTCGCTGCGTTCCGCAGATCAACCCAAAGTGAAGTCGTGAGCCGGTAGAAACGTCGATCTTCATGACTCACCTCTCTCATGATGGCGAGCAACGAATTCCTGCAGCAGGCGAAAGGAAGACTGCTCGGACTCGCCGCCAGTCTTCAGAACAGCGGATTCCAGCGAAGCCATTGCGTCCAGGACTTTCGATTTCGACAGCAGTTGCAGTCGAGTCGCCAGAATAGCAGCCTCTAGTACTGCATGACGCGCTCGGTTAAAGCCGAAGAAGGGACGCCGATCGCCGCGATGCACGATCGTCGATGGCATTTGGCTGCGCGCTTCTGAAGCATCGACATTATCAACCGTGAATTCAAACCAACGGCAGCAGTTTTTCAGAACGAAGCCTTTGATTGAAATGGCT
The DNA here is from genome assembly GCA_031424595.1 of Planctomycetota bacterium. Lineage (GTDB taxonomy): Bacteria > Planctomycetota > Planctomycetia > Planctomycetales > Planctomycetaceae > SXXK01. The sequence goes on along the minus strand of JANPHT010000475.1, from coordinate 20,769 downwards.
GGTTCAACTTCGGGCCACTCGATCAACTGTCCAATCGCTGCTTTTGCGATCACATCGACTTGATCGACAACATGAAAAACACCGCAGCGAGTTGCTGCCAGGTTATTGAACGTCGTCGATGGCTGAAATGGGCGCAGCAGTAGCGACTCAAAATCTCCTTCCACGACCGGTCCCATAGGGGCGACGTTGAGAGATCCACTGGAATCAACACTGGTGACAAGGCCTTCGACGATCATGGCGACAGTTTACAGGATTTTTTCCATCGCTGTAGGTTGAGGCCATGTCGCTCGTGAGGAAATCTTTTGTTCCACGCCATTTTGTCTGTGGATTGTCAGGTATCCGGACAGCGTAACGTGTCGCGAAAAGTCTCGTGAGGTCTGTTCACTCCGGATGCAGCCAAACTACCGGTTGATACCCACATAAAAACTGAAGACGCGTTCGTCGTCTGTGGCCTGACTTTTGATCGGGAACGCAAAGTCGAAGGCCAGCGGAACGGGGCCCATCGCGGGAATGACAACTCGCAGGCCAAAGCCCGCTGTCGCTCGAAAATTATCGAGCGTGACTTCCTGTTCGACAGTCCCGAAATCCGAGAATGCCACGACGTTAATCATGTCGTCGGCAGTCACTGGCACTCGATACTCAACCGTGCCAAGAGCCTGAAATGTACCACCAACGCCGGCACCCTGATCACGCGGAGTCACACCTCGGTAAGAAAACCCGCGAAAGGACTGGAATCCACCAGCGTAGTATCTTTCGAAGACGGGAGTATCGCTGCCGCTCCAACCGATGTTTCCGGCGAGAGTCAAAACTTGTCGACCGCTACCGTCAGGCCGATTGAACAATGTGAAGTATTTTCGAAATTCTGCCTCTGCTCGAGGATAAGTGAACTCGTTAAATGCCTGTTCGTAGGCAATGTCGCCATAGTGACCTTCACTTGGCATGACAGACTGGTCCCGTGTGTCGTGAGTAACGTTTGCTCGAATTGTGGAAAGGAAGTTGGTGCCCAGATCCTTTGCAATAATGAGCGAAGGCGTATTGGGCCTCTTCATTTCGACCTGCTCGAGGCGAAGCGCGAGTCCACTGGACCATTCAGGTGTCCATTGTCGACCGAGTGAAATGCGTCCACCGACTCGATCTTCCTGCCAGTTGGGATAGAAGCGATTAAAGTAAAATGCACTCACGCCAAAGCTGTAGTCGGTATACATGAAGTAGGGATCAGTCCAACTGATTGCGTAACGACTGACCTGATTACCGGGTGCAGCTTCGGCTCGAAAGCGCTGACCACCGCCTCGCCAGGCTCGACCTTCAATGATGTCGGCAAAGCTTGTTGGTGGGCGAAACAGGTCGAAGTTGGATTCGTCCCAAACGAAGGAGCCGACAACACCGGCGTCGCTGTTGACACCAGCGCCGAACATCAGACGGCCAGTGCGCCCCTCGGCTGCGTTGACGTTAATATCAACCCAGCCGGGCGGGATTGTCTGAAACTGATTTCGATAAGGACTGCCTTCCAGAATGGGATCTCGATATCCCGGCGTAGCCGGATCAACCGGTGCGTTTTGCGGGCTTTGAGCGCGAATGATCGGTTCGTCAGACTCTTCAATGCATTGAGATGCAACAAACGTGGGAGATTCGAACGAGAATAAACTGACGGGTTCCGCGGAACGAAATCCCATCAGATCAGATTCCATCACCGGCCGCGCGACCTTGTGGTCCTGTTCCGCCGGCAAAGGCGATAATTGGCGGCGTCCGAACGAATGTCCGGCCGCGGGAACTACCGGAGACGTCAACGGTTCAACAACTGATGGCTCACGACTGTCCGAAATCGCTGACCGTGGATTTGCTGGTTGAGTGGTTTCCGAGTTCAGTCGTGAAGACACATACTCAACGCCACCACTGGCTCTGAGAGTTGTAGTTGCCGACGAGGATGAAGATGACTGATTCAGGTCGGGCGACCGTGCCTCGCTTCGCGTGGGCGGAGTATGAACATTGTCCGCCATGCGGTGATCGGCGACGTCTGACGAAATTGTCTCCGAGAACAGCAACTGGCTCCATCCGGCCCCAATTTCACTGTTTTCGAAGGCCGAACGTTGGGTTTCTACCGCGAATCGCTGAGTCCAATCATCAGGAGCATTCGTTGGGCTCTGGCCTCGCCAGGTCCTGGACATGGCATTCTTGGCAAAACTTGACTGTTCAGGTTCAACAGGAGTCACATCGAACGCAATGCCTGGTTCGAAGAGTCCGCTGCCGTTCAGGCGAGACCTGCCGCGTCGAATCAGTTTTGGATTTGCAAGGTCGCCTGGCTGAACCTGAATTCGATCGAGGACGACTGTTTGTTTCGTGTGAGGATAGTCACCATCGTATGCGACGTTCACGTCTCGTACGTAACGCGGACGATCTTCGTCAATTTCGAAAACAAGATCGACGATTCCTTCCTGCTCAGTAAAGTGCGGAACAGGATTAACCGATGCAAAATAGTGTCCCATTTCTCCATAGTAACCCAGCATTCGAGTCACGTCTTTTGACAATGGGTATGATTCAAATCTATCGCCAGGCTTGAGCTTGGATTCATTCTTCAGACGCTGCGTTGAAACAATGTTGTTGCCCTGAAAACGGATTTCACGAACGGTGTAGCGACGGCCTTCTTTGACCGTGTAGTGTAGATTGACGTCTGATTTGTCTGAGGAGAACAGTGGATCGGCTGTGACTTCGACGTCAAAAAATCCAACACCTCGATAGTATTGCTTAACAGCTTCAATGTCGGAGGGAATTGTGTCGGGGTTGTAAAGACCGCCGAAAATCAGGAAGGCCTCTTTCGAGATCAAATTCTTACGTAAGTCACCGTCGGACCAGAAACTGTTGCCAGCAAAAGTTCGCTCCTTAACCTGAACCTTGGGACCCTCGTTGATCCGAAAAACAACTTCACGTTCCCCGGGTTGTCCGCCTTTTACCAGCTTAGCTTCGACGAAGTAATAGCCTTTGTCTTTGTATTCCTGCTCGATGCGATGTACCGCTTCACGATTGGCGATGTGATCGTAAGGACTGCCGGCTTTCAGGCCTGTCCATGCCTTCAAATGTTTGAGTTTCACCTTTTTGTTGCCGATGAACTCAACCCGCTGCACAATCGGACGCTCATGCACAGTGAAGACAAGGATCAATCCCTGCGGTGTATCGTCAATTCGTTCTGAAACGCTGAAGAACCAGCGAGTGCTCATCAGCGATCGTTTGTCTTCCCGAATAATCCGTTCTGTAATGCCTCGTTGAGGCTGCGATTGAATCTTCTGCAGAATGATCGATTCTGGAATCGTTTCATTGCCTTCAATGCGAATGTCGGCGACCGTCACTTCTGTTTGTTCTGTCTCCTGTTGAGCAACTGCCGCGATCGAATACGTTGGTAATGAGGCAATGAGGATTGCAGTGGCGAGAACACTCGAACATCGCCACTTAAAAAAGTGGCGTCGGATTCGCTGCGTCGGTAGGGGCGAACTCGGCATGTTCAGGCTCAGAATGAGACGGCCGTCGTGAAATGCGGCGGAACGGAGATGGGGAGACGATGCAGAAAAGGCCGAAAGGAACTGAACCCAAGTCATGGATTCAGTTGAGTGTGCTCTAGGGGACTGGAAAGAGTTTTGAGAGACGTCGTAGCATTGCACATTTTCACATTTTGACTCAAGACGAATAATTGATCATAAAAACGCTCGGGATTCAGCGATCTTTGAGTGGCCGGACTGAGCGTAGAAATTATTGCATTAGAGACGTCCGAGTGGAGACGTCCAAGGAGGGTCAACATTGGCAATGCTCATGCCACTGCCTTAGGTGCATTACTCCGCCGACCGGAAGTGTTTACGCTGCGATTCAACTGGTCCCCAGAATGTCTGGTCTGTGCTGACTCTTAGGCGGCTGCAGCGGCTGCAGCACCGCCGACATCTGCGATGGAAAGGTTTGTACCAAGGTGATGGACAAACACATCTCGCGACGGAAAGGGTATTGTGAAACCACGCTCGTCGAAACCCAGTTTGATTCGTTCGGTCAAATCGAATTTCACGGCGTGGTAGTTGGCTCCGGAAACCCACGGACGAACTACAAAATTGACGCCACTTTCTGCCAATTCTGAGACGGCAACGATGGGCATCGGATCCAGAAGTATGCGTGAATCGCTGCGAAGAACGTCTTCCAGATAAAGGCGAACTGCTCGTAAGTCATCGTTGTAGCTGCAACTGATAATCAGGTCCACACGCCGAATTGGCTCAGCGGAAAGATTTCGAATTGTGCCCCCGGTGATCGTGGAATTCGGCAGAATAATGCGAACATTGTCGGGCGTCAGTAGAATCGTATTAAAGATCTGTACTTCGACGACACGTCCAAGAATTCCACCCACGTCGATGACATCGCCAACTCGAAAAGGCTTCAAAAAGACAAGTAAAACGCCAGATGCCACGTTGCCCAGCGATCCCTGTAAGGCCATTCCGATTGCGAACCCAGCAGCCGCCAGCCCAGCGCTGAGGGAGGTCGTGTTTACGCCCAGCTGACCCAGGGCTGAGATACAAACGGCCGTTAACATAATGATGTAGGCGAGATTTCCGAGGAAACGCCCCAGCGTCTCATCGACGCGAGCTTTCTTTGTCGCCCGAACGATCATCCCTGAGATGACTCGAGCCACCATGCGTCCAATCACGAAAACCAGAATCGCCTGAACCATGGGAGGCCCAAAGCCCTTCAGCATATTCAGCATTGCATCGGTGCTGCTGAGGTTTTGCTTGACCATTTGCCATGTGGACATCAGGAAGTCAGCGTTTTCAGTGGGGACCGAAGTCTGTTCGTCGGCCAACAAAAAAAGACTTTGCAATGGTGTATGGAAAGGCATCATCATCCGTGAATCCGATTCTGGTTCGGAGGGATTCGTAGCGGCCTGGCTACCTTGCCTGGCCGCTTTATACACGAAACCGAAAGCTCACTGCGGGAACTGTAAAATGTCTCGTGAAACACGTAAACAGCACTGTCATGCCGCGATCCGCAGTCATTTCACTCCGTGGTCCGGTTGCGCCTTTGGATCGTTGTGTTGAATAGATTCATGCTGGCTGATTGTTTCTCCAGTCATCCACCGCTGCGTAAAATACCACGTTGTGAGTAGAAGTCCGATTGCGATGACGACACGCCTTACGATTCGTTTGTCCAGATTGCGTGCCCAGCTAGCTCCCATTAAGCCACCGAGCATTGCGGAGACGATCATCGGGATTGCAAGCGACCAGTTCACTTTTCCGGTCCATACAAACACGATCACCGAAACGCCGTTGATGAGTCCAGCCAGTACTGTTTTGAGTCCGTTGACATGATGAATATTGCCGAGATGCAACAGGCTCAGTGAGCTGAGCATAAGTATCCCAATCCCGGCACCAAAGTAGCCTCCATAGATGCCAATCACTAATTGCAGAAAAAACACCAGCCACTGTGTTCGACTGCTTCGACTGGCTAGCGTCGATTCTATTGGAGCTTTAGGAGTCAGCTTCGGCTGAAGGATAAACAACAAAGTTGCCATCCCGATCAACCAAGGGACCATCGCCTTGAAGGTCGACTCTGGCGCAATGACGACGATCAATGAACCGATGATTCCACCCAGCAGACTTGGGATCGCCAGCCAGCGAACCCAGTCCCAATGCTCCTTTAATTCTCGTCGGTATCCCCACGACCCGGAAAATGCACCAGGGCATAGCGCGACAGTATTCGTCGCGTTGGCAATGATCGAGGCCCCAGGCAGACCACCGAGGGCCCACATCAGAGCTGGAAAAGTCACGAGTGTGCCGCCGCCCGCGACCGAATTGATCGCGCCGCCAATCGCCGCCGCAGGGCATAGAATGAGATAAGTTTGCCAGAGTTCCATCGTGAAACTCTAGTGCAGGCGATCTGACATCGCAATTCCGGAAATCTCGTCGCGATGGCGTCCATCGGCAGGGACCTTGACTCAGTCTGCATACGTCAGCTTGCGTGTCGCAGTTGTTGCAGTCATCATGAATTGCTTTACAGCGACGAATACTGGACGCACATCGCACCAGGATGTCAACCCGCGCAGGTCGCAATAAGTGGTTAATTCTCCAGTGGATCGTCGAACACGTCAGCCCCAGAGCTTTGAAATCTTCTTGCGGATTTCAGTCGTGTCACCCTGAATCAAACCGCTGGGCCCGGCTCCGCCGAAGCTGGAGCCGTAGGTCATTCCATGCGACTGGCATTCGAACAGAGCCTGCATCTGTGCGGGCAGAAATCGCGTCATCTTGCTGAGCGAATGCTGATCACTCTTGCGGCGATTGTGGAAATAATAACGCTCGGGCCGAACAACGCTCAGATGGTTCTTCGCCCGAGTCATCGCGACGTAAAACAAGCGACGTTCCTCTTCGATTTCTTCTGGGCTGCCGGTTGCCATGTCCGACGGAATGTTACCATCTGCCGCATGGATCACATACACGGAATCCCATTCCAGACCCTTGGCAGAATGGATCGTGCTGAGAGTCAAATAGTCTTCATCCAGAAACGGATCCGCTGGCAGTTCCTGTGTCGAACTTGGCGGGTCCAATGTCATTTCGGCGAGGAACTCAGTACGGCTTTGGTACCGTGCCGCGATGGCTTCAAGCTGGATCAGATCATTCAAGCGGGCCTTCACATTGTCGTACTTTGTTTCCAGCAGCGGTGCATAAAATAAACGTGCCGCGTGAATGTCGGTGGCGACTCCGGCGTCTGATTCCGCTCGCTGTTCCATTTCCTGAAGCAGTCGAATGAGTTTCGGCCAATCGTCTTTCAAAGCTGAGGGCGGAGAGAAGGACGACCATGTCTCGAAATGGCCGCCGGCGTCTCGCAGGTTCTCCAGTAACGACGCAGCTTTCACATGACCAATGCCCGGCAGCAGGACGAGAACTCGAAAGCCAGCAACAGAATCAAGCGGGTTTTCCGCCAGTCGAAGAAACGACATCAGATCGCGAACATGAGCGGTCTCAAGAAATCGCAGTCCGCCGTATTTCACGAACGGCACATTGCGACGCCCCAGCTCGGCTTCCATGCTCATGCTGTGATGTGAAGCTCGAAACAGTACGGCCTGTTGTTTCAGCGGGACACCTTTTTCTCGTCGATCCAGAATTTGATCGATGACATACGTTGTCTGAACGTCTTCATCACTGCACGTCACGAGTACCGGCAGGCTGCCATCGCCGCGAGACGACCACAGTTCCTTGGAATGCCGCTCTTCCGCTTCACCGATGACGCGATTGGTGGCGTCCAAAATTTTCTGCGTCGTGCGATAGTTCTGCTCGAGAGGGATCAGCACAGTTCCTGGATACTCATCCGGGAAGTCCAGAATATTTCTCACCGTTGCCGCACGGAACGAATAGATCGACTGAGCATCATCGCCGACGGCTGTCAGTCCTTTGCCGTCGGGGCAGATGTTTTTCAGGATTTGAGCCTGCAGGATGTTCGTGTCCTGATACTCATCGACCATGATTTTTTGGAACTGCTGCCGCAGCATTTGTCCGCCGTCGGGATTTTCAGCAAGGGCGTTCCAGAAGAGCAGCAGGTCGTCAAAATCGAGGACTCGCTGTTGTTCCTTGGTGCTGGTGTAACCGTTGAAGAGTTCGCCCAGTCGTTCCTGATGTTCCAGACACCACGGGAAGTACTTCTTGAGAATGATGTCCAGCGGCTTTTGAGTGTTGACGCAGCGACTGTAGACGTCGAGGCAGGTTCCCTTCAGAGGAAACCGCTTGTCCGACTTCGGAAGATTCAACTTTGATCGTTCGACGTTCATCAGATCTTCGGAGTCACTGCGATCCAGAATCGTGAAGTCCGGATAGAGTCCGATCAGATGGCCGTAACGTCGAAGGACGTTGGTCGCGACCGAGTGAAAAGTGCCGCCCGCGATTCTGCGGATGGAGGACCTTGAGCACACCGCCGGGTTTTTGACAGTCGATGGATCCAGTTGCACAAGAATGTGTTCAACTCGCCGCAGCATTTCTGCCGCCGCTCGGCGAGTGAAAGTGAGCAATAATAGCCGTGACGGATCAGTGCCCGAGACAATCTGCCAGGCGACTCGATTGGCCAGCGTTGTCGTCTTACCTGTGCCCGCTCCCGCAATGATCAGCAGCGGTTTATCGCCATGCATCACCGCCGCAAGCTGCTGCGGATTCAGGGACTGCAGGAAGGCAGGGATATCATTGGCTGAAGGGTTGGTCATGATCGAAAACAAGCAATTGCTGGAAAGTGGAATACTCCGCAGGATACGCTGATGAAGCACAACTCACAAATAAGGCGGATTCTGGTTGCTGTTGCGACAAGGACACTTCATTCTGCAAGCTCACTTCTGACGAGCGACAGAATTCAGGAGTATTGGCAAATATTTCGGCCGGTGATCGCGGTCCGCCTGTTGGTTCTGCATGATCTGCTTTTTGATGGAGGCTGCTGTGGTTCGCTTCTTTTCGACCATCTATCGTCGGAAAGAAAATGGGCTTGCTGCACGGATTGAGGGAACGATTGATGGGAAAGAACAGTCAATGGAATGGGAATGGAAAAGACCTGCTGCTGAATCGGTAGCGGTTGATGAACTTCCTCCCCGCAAATAATCTGTTCGGACTCAATGGGATGATTTCATCCTGCTTCATAAGAAAAGAAGCCCGACATTGTGAAATGTCGGGCTCCAGTATGAGACCTCGCTGTTTGAGATTTCATATTTGAAATTTCCAATTAATCTCAAGAGAGCTTACGCTCTCGAATCCAGTCGGTGTGGAATTTTTCGCCGCGAGGTTTGTCGGTGCGTTCATAGGTATGAGCACCGAAGTAGTCGCGTTGAGCCTGCAGCAGGTTGGCTGGCAGACGGCCTCGCCGATAGCCGTCGTAATAGGTCAGAGCTGAGCTGAAGCCAGGGACTGGCAGGCCCAGCTGGAAGGCCGTCGAGACGACTCGACGCCATGATGGCTGAGCCTTGTTGATGGCGGTCTTGAAGAATTCATCCAGCAGCAGGTTTTCGAGATTTGGATTCTTGTCGAACGCCTTCTTGATGTCTTCGAGGAACACCGAACGAATGATGCAGCCGCCGCGCCAGAGGTAAGCGATTGGTCCGTTGTGCAGTTTCCATCCGAATTCTTTAGCGGCCGCGTCGAGCTGAACGTAGCCCTGAGCGTAGCTGCACAGCTTGGAAGCGTACAGAGCCCATTTCACGTCGTCGATAAACTGCTTCTTGTCGCCGGTGAACTTGGCTTCCGGACCAGCGAGAACAGCTTCCGCACGAACTCGGGCATCCTTCTGAGCGGACAGGCAGCGAGCGAATACGGCTTCAGTGATAAGAGTCGTGGGAACACCCAGATCCAGAGCATGCTGGCTCATCCATTTGCCGGTGCCCTTCTGACCGGCGGTATCCAGAATCAGATCAACGAGGTCTTTGCCGGTTTCTTTGTCCTTCACGGTGAAGATGTCACGAGTGATCTCGATCAGGTAGCTTTCGAGTTCGCTTTCGTTCCATTCTTTGAACACATGATACAGTTCTTCATTTGTCAGGCCGACACCGTATTTCAGGAGGTAATAGGCTTCGCAGATCAACTGCATGTCGCCGTATTCGATGCCGTTGTGCACCATCTTGACGTAGTGCCCTGCCCCGGCTTCACCCACCCATTCGCAGCACGGAATGTCGTTGTTCGGTCCCACCTTCGCGCTGATCTTCTGGAAGATGTCTTTTACGAAAGGCCAGGCTTCCGCATGGCCGCCCGGCATAATGCTTGGGCCTTTCAGAGCGCCTTCTTCACCACCGGAAACACCAGTGCCGATAAAGCGAAAGCCCTCTTCCGCCAGTTGTTTGCTGCGGCGGTTCGTGTCAACGTAGTCGGCATTTCCGCCGTCGATGATAATGTCGCCCTTGGAGAGCAGCGGCTTTAGCTGATCAATGACGGCATCAACAGGCTGCCCGGCTTTGACCATGATCATGACTCGTCGAGGAGCGGCCAGGCTATTGACGAAGGCTTCCAGCGTGTCGTAGCCCCTGATACGGTCTTGAGTGCCCGCCTCGACAACTCCCGGCGGACGGCTGCCGAGCCCGCTGACGAATTCATGAGTCGTCTCCGTGGTGCGGTTGTAGACTCCCACTGAGAATCCCTTGTTGGCCATGTTCATGACCAGGTTCTGCCCCATAACCGCCAGGCCGATCAGGCCGATATCATGATTTGACATTGTACTTGTTCCAGGAATGTGTTGTTGCACCAAAGGAATCGTTAAAAATGTTAACGGTGCGTCGGATCAGTGAGTTCGATGATTGGGTGCCCTTGCTGCAACAGTTCCCTGACTCGCACCCATTGGGCCAGTAGAATCGACTTTAGTTTTGCGTTTGTTGTTTTACCGCAGGAAATCGAGAGGACCATCAGTGGCGGACCGTGGGCGTTCACCAGATCAACGAAGTCTCGGTCCTTCGTCAGAATGACAGCATTGTTCTCCCTGGCCTTCTGGAAAATCTCAATGTCGTTCGCTCTCCGCAAATCCAGCCTTTCTGCTGAAAAGGCTTCTACTTCAAACTGCTGTTCGTTTCCCCAGTCTAAAAAAATCGATCAGAATACGCTGCCCGGCAGTCACGAGCTGCATTGTTTTAGCTACCGCTGCACGCGAGCCGAACCGCCGGCAGCGACGCCTTCGACCTCCTTGATCGTCGCCATTGTCGTATCGCCAGGGTAGGTCGTCAGCAATGCTCCGTGAGCCCAGCCGAGGTTCAGCGAAGACTGAGGATCTTTGCCATTCAACAGACCGTAGAATAGTCCCGACGCGAATCCGTCGCCGCCGCCGATACGGTCGATCACGTCGAGTTCCATCGTCTTCGCCTGATAGGTCTTGCCTTCCAGCCAAAGAACCGCGCTCCAGGAATGGCGATTGGTGGAATGAACTTCTCGCAGCGTCGTCGCGACGGCTTTCACGTTTGGCAACTTTTGCGTCACTTCTTCCATCATGCCAAAGAACGCGGCCGGGTCGAGTTTGCCGTGAGCTTCTACGTCCTGACCTTTCAGGCCAAGTCCCTTCTGCAGGTCTTCTTCATTGCCGACGAGAACGTCAACATGTTCAACGATTCGGTTCAGAGTTTCCTGAGCCTTATCCAGACCGCCGCTGATCTGCCACAGCTTGGCTCGATAGTTCAGGTCGAACGAAGTCACTGCACCGGCGGCCTTGGCGGCTTTCATGCCTTCGATGATGACTTCAGGCGTCGTCGGTGACAGTGCGGCAAAGATCCCACCGCTGTGGAACCAGCGAATTCCGCCAGCGAAAATTTCGCTCCAGTTGAAGTCACCCGCCTTGAGCAAACCCGCAGCTTCATTACTGCGATTGTAGAACACAACCGGCCCGCGAACGCCGTGTCCCTGATCGCTATAGACGGTAGCCATGTTGGGCCCGCGAACACCGTCGTGAGCGAACTTTTTGTAGAACGGCTTTACACCCATCGCGCGGACTCGTTCGTTGATGAGGTCGCCGATCGGGTAATCCACCATCGCTGAAGCAACGCCGGTCTTCATCTGAAAGCAGTCGGCGAGGTTTGCGGCACAATTGAATTCTCCGCCGCTGACATGGATCGCCAGTTGATTGGCTTTGCGGAATGGAATAATGCCTGGGTCGAGCCGGTGGACGAGGGCTCCAAGGGAAACAAAATCCAGAGCACCAGACTTGGGTACGTTGAGCATTGAGAAAGGTCCTTTGAGTCCCCCGCGGCGAAGTGCCTCGGGCATGGAAGAAAATAATGGCTGATTATCGGCTTTTTGCCCTCTTTGACTTGAGCTTTGAAGCGAGCGAGCTGCTGGACAGGTGTTTCGACGCCGAACCGAAAGCGTATGGTAGGGGGTTGCGGGTTTGATTTCAAAACAAGTTCTTTTCTCAGCCGTTTCATTCCCATTCGAGCCACAGATGGTGGACCTGCCTCCGGTCCGCTGTGTTTCCCGTGCACTGGCCGGTGCAGGGGTGACGCTTGAAGATTGCTCCCGCGACGTAGCCTTTGGTTTGGCGCATACGTGGCAGACGGCGGGCGAGCGGCACAGGCTGCAGTTTCGCAGATGATGTTCGGCGGGGAATGTCTTTCCTACAATCCCGGGAATTCAATGCCCCCGTTGTCAAGCTGGGAACACACAATGCGAGGAATCCCGCTGCTCCAGGCGATTCTGCTGATCACGTCTTCCGCACTGTACGCTCAGACGCCAGTCGCGAAGTTGCCCCCGGAGCCAACTCCAAACGCCAATCCGCTGATTTCGCGAATCGCATTCGGGTCTTGTCAAACGCAGGACGAACCACTGCCGATTCTTCGCACGGTGCTGGAGTGGGAGCCGGAACTTTTTATTTACCTCGGCGACAATATTTATGGCGACACTGATGATATGAAGTTGCTCGAAGCGAAATATCAGAAGCTTGGTGCGAAGGAAGATTTTCGATCCCTGCGAGCTGCAGTGCCCACAATCGCGACGTGGGACGACCACGACTATGGCAGCAACGACGCTGGCAAGGAGTTCCCGTTCAAGGCCGAGTCCAAAGAGATCTTCCTGAAGTTCTGGAATGAACCCACACCGAGTCCTCGTCGTGAACACAAAGGGATCTTTACCAGTTATCGGTTTGAGGATCCGAAAGTCGGTAGGACGTTACAGATCATCCTGCTGGACACTCGTACGTTTCGCGATCCGCCGCTGAAGAATCCGTTTAGCTCTTGGAAGAACGACTATCTTCCCGACACCAATCCCGATAAGACTCTGCTTGGCGAACAGCAGTGGAAGTGGCTGGAAGAACGACTCAGCGAACCCGCTGATCTACGCGTCATTGGTACCAGCATTCAGTTCGCTCATGAATACAACGGCTGGGAATCCTGGACGAATTTCCCAATGGAGCTGATGAAAATGGTGGACTTGATCAAGTCCACCAGGGCCAACGGAATCGTCTTCATCAGCGGTGCCGTTCACTGGGGCGAGCTATCCGTTTTGAAGGCGCCGAACTGTTACCCGCTGCACGACCTCACTGCGAGCGGCCTCAATCGGGACTGGGAAAACGTCGAGCCCAACGGCAACCGATTCGGTGCCGCCTGCCAGGATTTCCATTTTGGAATGCTTGATATCAATTGGTCCGGAAACGTATCGGTTCAGTTCCGTATTCACGACACGACCGGCCGCGCGCGGGTGAGGAAGACGGTTCGGCTGAATGAATTGCAGTTTAAGTAGGTCGGCCTGACTTCAGATTGGCGGGACCGCTCACAGATCGCTCCAGCGGACAGCAGATCTGTATCGCCGATCTGGTTTTTAACAACGCCACTGTTGTTCAAAAGATCGATACCAAATGACTGGAAAGAAAAGATTAATGAAACGACTTCTGTTCTGGGGCGGAATCTTCTGCTCGATTGTTTTGATGATAGTGGGATCTATCTACTGGTGGTGGTTCAAAGCTCCGCATCAGTTGACGGCGAATGTTGTCTATGGCCAGCGAGAAAACAAACCTCTGACACTGGACGTGTTTCGGCCGCCGCAGCAAAACGGGGCGGGCGTCATTCTGATGGTCAGCGGCGGATGGAAGTCAGGACCGGGCTCCGTGCGGCCGTTCATGTTTGCTCCGTTTCTTCGGCGAGGCTACACGGTCTTTGCCGTGCAGCACATCTCGCAGCCCGAGTGTCTGATTGGTGACATCATCGATGATGTGCTGCGGTCAGTACGATTCATTCGTCATCATGCTGACGAATACGGCGTGGACGGTAATCGTCTTGGTGTGATTGGCGGCAGTTCCGGAGGACACCTGTCGCTGATGCTGGGAACGCGCGGAGGCCCGGGCGATCCGCGCGCAGCGGACGAGATCGAACGAGAATCAAGTGCCGTGCAATGCGTGGCCTGCTTCTATCCGCCGACCGATCTGTTGAATCTTGGCACGTCTACTGAGAACCCCGGCGACGGCGGACCACCAAAGAGTTTCCGAAAAGGCTTTGGTCCAAAAGCGGAAGTCATGGACACCTGGAAAGTTTTGGGTCGAGAACTCTCGCCGATCTACCACATCACACCTCAGATGCCGCCGACGTTCATCGTGCACGGCGATGCTGACACGCTCGTCACGATCGACCAGTCTGAACGCTTCATCGCTGAAGCAAAAGCGCACGGTTGCACTGTTCGCCTTGAGACTCGTCCTGGAAAAGGCCACGGCTGGCTTACGATGATCTTTGATATCATCAAGTTCGCCGATTGGTTTGATGAGCATCTGGCAGCAAAGAGCGAGTGATTCAAGGTGTACGACAGACTCCGTCCAAATCATTCATTCGACAGAATGATTCGGTCGTCATGGACATCCACTCGTATAAAGTGCTGGTTAAAGATCAGTGGAAAGAACTCGGAACCTGCTTTCTCTTCAGTGATTTCATTGAGCTGCACAATCTGACCAAGTGCCGCCTTCGTCGCAGGTGAATTTGGGTCTTTGACTTCGATTAATATCTTGTTGGTGCGAAAGTATTCGATCAACTCACCCACTGAAAGGCGTTCGGCTTTGAGCTGAAATCTGGTTGTGCGAATTGACTCGACGGAGCCAGATGATTCTGACGGGGACTCTGCAAACATCGTCTCCGTGATTACGTCATGGAGCTGACCATGTTCGTCCAGAGTCGCCGCCACAAGTGCTTTGGCTCCGGTCCATTTTACCTGGAGAGATGGCAAGCGGCTTTGCCATTCAGAACTGACAGCCGACTTCAACTTGCTGCCAACGATATGGCGGTACTCGAAAACTTCCGTTGGGTTGACAGGAACGATGAGAACATTCGTGGAGTCGATGGAAAACTCGAAGGTCATGTCGAACTGATTCAGGACTAAAGTCGCGATCTCTGCAAAGCTCATCATCGGCAACTGCTGTTCGCCCCATACATCATGCGGGACAAATTCAGGGTTGCTGACCGTCACTCCGGCTTCACTTGCGGACTTCAACAGGATCTGGCGTGGTTCTGAAAGTGGATCCCATGAGGCATCGATCTTTGTTGTCAGCTTTCTGAAAGCTGCGGCCTCCAGCTTCTTTCGCAGGAGATTTGCCTGGTCATTGTTTCGGCCCATCAGAATTGGCAACCGATTTGCGGATGAGGCTGGTCCGACGTAAGCCAATGCGTCGGTCAGGCTGAAAGCGGCCTCAGGTATCCTTAATACGATGTTTCGCAGCACCTGAATTCTTTGAGCAGACGTCACCGTCATTGTCACCGGCAGATGGGGATCCACTCTGCGATCCCGAACGATTGCGATTTCAGCCTGCTTCTCAAGGTCACTCAATTGGTTATTCAGCGGAATTCCAACGCACGACCAGGCAACCCTGGTGCGCAATGCCGTTTCCAGAGACTTTCCTGTTTTGTAGCCAGGATCTCCCACAGTCACGGCACGAAAGATCACAGAAAACGCGATTATCAGCCCGGCATTTCTGGAAAAGGCAGACTTCTGCACAGATTTCGTCGGAACAGCGGCGATGAAAGCGGTTTCAGATTTCATAACGCTATGCTGTCAGGAAAAGCATTAAGACGCAATCGAAGATTTAAGAAACTGCCCAACGACCTCGCCGGAACGGCCGACTTTCTGTAGTGATCTGTGAACGCCAAAAGTACGATGACTACAGCCGTAAGCCAATCCGGCGCAGAATCTGGCATCGCTTATTTCGCTGCAGCAGGCTGAACCGGTAATGAAATCAGAGAATGAAGATGAAACACACACACGCAGTCGGCATCGACCTTGGAACGACCTACTCCTGCATTGCCTGGCTGAACGAGCACGGACAACCTATTACCATTCCAAACCAGGAAGGTGAGTTATCAACGCCGTCTGCAGTCTTCTTTGACGGAGACCAGCCCGTTGTTGGTACCGAAGCCATCCGAAATGCGATCGCCAGTCCGGATCGCGTAGTTCAGCATGCAAAACGCTACATCGGAAACGCACAGAAGTTCTGGAAGATTGGCGACATGCGATACTCGCCAGTCCACATTTCCGGGATGATCCTTCGCAAGCTGATCTCGGCCGCACAAGAAAACATTGGTGAAATTCGCGAAGCCGTGATTACAGTTCCTGCTCAATTCAGCGATTCCCAGCGTCATGCCACAATGCAGGCAGGACACGCGGCGGGGCTTGAACGCATCGAAATGATCAACGAACCTGTCGCTGCCGCTCTCTGCCATGTGTTGGGGAACGAAGGGCTGGCATTTACTGAACTGGCCACCGACCAGCAGTTGCTTGTGTTCGATCTTGGAGGCGGTACGCTGGACCTGGCCGTCGTAAAGTACAAGACGAATGAAGTACGAGTTGTTGCCTCGGATGGCGATCTTGAGCTCGGGGGCCTGGATTTTACGCGAGTGCTTGTGGACGCTGCGTCCGATAAATTCATAGCGGACTTTGGTGACGATCCCCGATCGCACCGCGGAAGTCTGCAGTTTCTGACTCTGGAAGCCGAACAAGCTAAGAGAAGTCTGTCTGTCAGACCAAGAGCTGCGATCACGGTTCAGCACGAGGGTCATCGCAAGACGTATCAGATTGAGCAGGCAGAATTTGAAATGCTCAGTCGCAAACTGATTCAAAGATCAGAAGAGATTACTCGCCGAATTCTGAAGGACAACAAATTGGGCTGGGCTCACATTGACGTTGTTCTCACGACTGGCGGCGCATCGCGGATGCCGATGATACGCGAAAGCCTGAAGAAGCTCAGCGGTCGTACTCTGAATTCCTCTCTGTCTCCCGATCAGTCGATTGCTCATGGTGCGGCCTATTATGCAGGGATGCTGCTGTCGAACGACCAGTACGCTCGCACGGTTTTCAACAGCACGGCGTCATCGCGTCTGGCCAGGGTGAAACAGCAAAGCGTCAATGCTCGAGCACTCGGAATCCTCGTGCGCGACGACAATGGTAAACGCGTGCCTCATTTTCTGATCGACGCTAACACTCCCCTGCCCGTCGCCAGGACTCATGTGTTTGGCACTGTTGTCGCCAATCAAAATCGAGTTCATGTGCGGATTGTCGAAAGCGGAGCCGGAGCAGATCGGCCTCCGACAGTATTGGGGGATTGTCAGATTACCGACCTTCCCCCAAACCTTCCGGAAGGCACTGAGATCGAAGTCACGATCAGTTACGACCATCAAGCACGGGTCCATGTAGCGGCTCGTGAACCGATGAGTGGCCGACGAGCCGAAGTGGAACTGATCCGTCAGGAAAACGTGAACTCGCAGCTTGAGCAACAGCCGGGACCGGCCGACGACGATAGTCTTGATCTGCATTCGATCGCTGCTGAGAATTTGCCACCAGCAACGGCCAAGCCGGCGCCTCCGTCCCTGATACAGAAACCTGTCGCAGTCGCTAACACACCATCAACGTCGAATTCTGCGGCCACAAAGAAGGCTGTCCCTTCTGGCAACGCTCTTGAATTCGACCCATTTGCTGTGCTCAGGGATCTTGGCAGCCCAGAAAGTAGAAAGCCGACCTTCGAGATTGGAGAGCAGCCAGTGCTTTTATGCAATGAATGTGGCTCTCCACTTGGGCGTGGCGGTGTTTGTACTGACTGCGGTGCAAAGGCTCGAGCATCGGTCAGGCAATCGAAACCACCGCGTTCAACCTCGTCGCAGGCAGCAAAGCCGGCTCGGCCGACTGGGGCTGCTAATGCGACACCGCCAGCAAAAAGAACGACAGGAAAACCCGCACGGAAAGCGGACCCCAATGAAGCAGAATTCTGGGATCTGGTGGATGGTGAGAGTTAAACCGTATCGCTCCTTTGGCTCGGTACCTTTCGAATGTCGTCCTCGACGCATTGAGGCCTGTGATCCCCAGCGGAATTAGATGTCATTACTCAACAAGTTCACTCCCGGATCGAGTGCCAATGCTTCGTTGCACAGTCACATCTGGTGGACTCAAAAAACGGGCAGATCCATCACTTAGCAGAACATTAGCCCCGTTTCCATGAAGGCTCCAGATTCGGAACGCAGCACAATCGTCCTGAAGATTTCCCTGCTGCATAGCGTATGGCCCTGGCGGACAATGGGGATAAATCAAATTCCATTCCGCTACCCCCAAATGTGCGTCGATGGAACCGCCGCCATCCTGTCCAACACCGCCATACCACCATCCATAGTCCATATCAGCAGATGGGGGTCTTTCAACAACCATCAACGTATTCGACAGTCCATCCGTGATATCTCCGAAACGAACGGCACTGGCAGTAAACAATACACCGTCGCGGGACTGATAGTTGATCCCTGAGCATCCCTGAAATGACAGAAGTCCTGCCGGGAAATTACGATGGCGGGGAACCTGAGGCGTTGCTGTCCGGGGATCATCCGGACAGGAAAATGCGGGCATTGCTTTTTGAAAATGGCTATGTTTGATGAACAACTTCTCGCGAGTGAGCAATTCAGATTCGGCATCGCGAAAGACTGTCGATTGCTCAATCTGCGGCAGGATCGCGACCGGCCAGGCTCGATACGTCGGCTCGACCCCAGACAGAAATCGTGAACCGTCAGTACCTGCAGGCAGTGCAGCATGCAGATCATGATAATTGTGCAACGCCAAACCAATTTGACGTAGTCGATTGACGCACTGAAGTCGGCTTGCAGTACTTCGAATTCTTTGAACAGCAGGCAGCAGCAGCCCCATGAGGATGGAGACAATCCCTATGCAGACCATCAACTCAACCAGAGTAAAGCCTTGCTTATGCCAGCGCTGTGGGAATTGAGGTTCTTTCATGTGCCTCTTTCTTGCTTTTTCCGTAGATACAGTCCGCCAAGTATCAACGTAATTCCTGCGATGATCATCACGTATCGCAGCCAGTCCTTCGCCACCCGAGGAGGCAACACGCTTGCCTCCGAAATGCCATAGAATGGTAAATAAAACTCTTCACTTTCCCGTGTGTTCATGACAGGTTTTCCAAATTCCAGAATCGTCGTATCGCCATCGGTGGGCGATCCACGGACTAGAGTGGCCTTCTTTAGACAGGCGACGCCGTTGGCCGCCAATTGAAGTTCATGAGTCATTTCGTTTGTGATCCCACGGTGCAAATTAGTTTTGCTCCACCGATGAATCATCCAGTTTTTGTCGGGTATCAGCTCAAAAACCAAGCGATGTGCACCAAATTGAGGATAGGGATGACGACAATCGAAAACGCATTGTACCAAGGATCCAGCGGCTTTATTGTCCACGGTTTTACAGGCAAGCATTTGAAAATGCTCAGGCTCCTCAAAAAAATCGTGCAGTGGAATTCCAAGAATTGCAACACTGTTCAACATCGATAGTGCTTCGCTCCTTAGTGTTCTGACAACACTGCCCGTTGTCAGAATCATCTCGCTGGCTGACCCCTTCGAGAGGCTCCACCTATTTGTTCCTGGAATCGCGTTCACGCTAAAGTGATATCGACTGTTAATAACGGCACGGTTTCGTTCCTGACCTGTTTGTGGATCGAACGTGACAACCAGCAATTCTGAGCGTGCAATTGCGCTACTGATCTCAAATTTCCGTACGTCGAGCTGCACTTTGCCGTGTTGCTGTTGAGTGAACAAGACAGAGCAACTCATGTCCTGAAAAGCGGTCTCACAGCGAGTCCAGCCGTCCGGACCTTCGCTTCGGATTCGCGATAACAGATTTGCGTCGATATCCTGTCCAACAGCGAACTTCAGCATTGTCGACAGGCAAACAGCTATTGCCCAGGATCTCATAGCTATTTTCCATAAAGGTGGAACATCTCGCGCAGAGCAGATTTGCTCTGCGCGAGAAACCGCGTCAATCAGATCTTAGTGTTGCGCACTTTCGTACATTTACGTCTTGCAATGAACTACGTACAACCGCAAATCGCAGTACTCGTGTCACATGTACAGTTTGGTTTATCATTTCCGTTATCGGCACAGTCCGCAGATTTGCCTGAGCAGTCAGAAAGTTGCTCGCAAGATCCTCCGCAAGGCCCGGGGTGAGAGATTGGCTCAATGCTCGCTGATGCCGCGTTTGCCATCACAGCGCAAACAATTGCAAAGACCCCCGTTGCTGAGAGCAGCGTTGAACAGAATTTTCGAATCATTAACGTTGTACCTTTCAAAACAATGCACATCAAAAACACTCGATGCACAGAACACACTGTCCTGCACTACTGAGTAAACATCGGGTCGGGCTTTGGGACCTCCGCCGTTTCGGTGGTGGGAGACTCGGCACAGATGAATTCGATCACCAATTCGGGGCGCGGACACGGCGTTGCGACAAACAATCTATTGTTGAAGACTCGCACACGATCCGCAACACATGGCCCTTCCACTGCTACCACCAAACGACGACTCGATCTTGCCGCAATAGTTAATGGAGCGTTTACCGTAGAGACACACGAGCACGACGAATCCATACCGCTGATCACCACGGGCTGAGACGAGAGATTCTCCAGATCAAACCCGACTGTCCAGACATTACGATTGTCTGTTGGCTCTGTTTTTTGCACCGGCTTGTCGCAGATCACGACATAACCCTGCAACAGCAACAGTTGCTTTCGAGCCACAAGAGCAACAAACCAAGCTCCAGTCACCAGTCCGAAGCACAGGCTTATGGCGATCAATCATTTCAGAATTGGCAGAGCAGGCTATTGGCCAGACATCGTCAGAGATCAGCCAATATTCAATCGACCTACATGGCATTATCAGCTTGGATCAACGCTGACGATTGGGCAGGCAGTCAAGGTTCATGCTACACCGGGACCATTGCCAGCGGGCTCCGATCTGGAGACGCAAGATTTGCACATCACTCAAGCTATCGAGCTGTGTCGGCAAACTTTGCGGGGATCCGGTCAGGACGC
>JANPHT010000474.1:0-18469 GCA_031424595.1 Planctomycetota bacterium | reverse complement strand
GGTTTCCCGCCCGGATCCCAACTTCACTGGTCCGGGCGGCGGAGGGTCGGTTTTCGGTTATTCCCGTCGCTCCCCCGACGGGTAAGAGCGATCTGATCGCTTTCAAGCTCGATCACCATGGTTACCACTGCTCAATCCCTGCCGCGACTTGAAGTGCGCGGCATTGTTAAGTCCTTTCCCGGCGTGAAAGCGCTGAAGAGCGTGAGCCTTCGCGTCATGCAAGGGGAGGTGCTGTCGGTAGTTGGTGAGAATGGAGCCGGCAAAAGTACGTTGATGAAGATCCTGGCCGGAGTTCAGTCGCAGGACTCCGGTCAGATTCTCATCGACGGACAAGAGAAACAGTTTCGATCGGTCGGCGATGCCATGAGTAACGGCATTGCCATCATACATCAGGAATTGAACCTTGCCGACAACCTGGAGATCGGTGCAAATATCTTTCTTGGCCGTGAGCCACGAACTCTGGGGCTCATCAATAACACCCGTATCAATCAGGACGCTGAAAAATTACTGGCTCGCATTGGCCTGAAGGTCTCCCCCAGGATGGTGGTGAAGGAGCTCACGGTCGGTCAGCAGCAGATGGTTGAAATTGCCAAAGCGCTTTCGATCAATGCTCGCGTGCTGATCATGGACGAACCGACGTCCAGTCTGTCAGCCGGAGAATCCGCCAGGCTGTTCCAGGTGATTCGCGATCTGCGGGGAGACGGTGTCAGCATCGTTTATATTTCGCATCGCCTGGCGGAAGTGCAGGATCTCTCCGATCGAGTCACCGTGCTACGCGACGGCGAGAATGCCGGAGAGCTGAAACGAGGTGAAGTGACTCATGATAGTCTTGTACGACTGATGGTGGGTCGGGATATTTCTCGCTTCTTCGTTCGCAATCCACATTCGAAAGGTGAGGTAGCGATTGCAGTGAAAGATGTCGTCACCAATGCATGGCCGAAGCATCGGCTGAATCTGAATGTCCGAGCCGGTGAAATTGTTGGCATTGCGGGCCTTGTCGGAGCGGGGCGAACAGAGATGCTGCGAACTCTGTTTGGCGTGGACACTCCTGTCAGCGGTTCGATTGAAGTGGGTGGCAGGGTCGTGCCGCTGAAATCGCCACAGGATGCGATCGCTGCCGGAATTGCTTTGGTGCCTGAAGATCGTAAGCAACAGGGTGTGGTGTTGGATATGGTCATCCGGCAGAACATCGGATTGGCCTCATTGCATCAGCATTCACGATTGGGTTTTCTGAATTTCGCAGTGGAGAAACAGCAATCCGCCGACATGAGCAATCGTTTGCGAGTCAAAGCGCCGAATGATCTGCAACGTGTCGGAAATCTGTCGGGCGGCAATCAGCAAAAAGTTGTGCTGGGGAAATGGCTGGCGTTGAAACCACGAGTTCTGCTGCTTGACGAACCAACTCGTGGAATCGATGTTGGAGCCAAACAGGAAATTTATCAACTGATGGATGAGTTGGCCGGCCAGGGAATTGCCGTGCTTTTCGTCAGCAGCGAAATGGAAGAAATCATTGGCATGAGTGATCGTGTGATCGTCATGCACGAAGGTCGCATCACGGGTGAATTGACTCGAGGCCTGCTGTCAGAGGAATCGGTAATGCATCTGGCAACGGGACAGAACCAATAACGGCGATCGAGACGGCGTCAGTCCTCCGAGCGAAATTATGGCGTGCTGGGAGAGCTGACAACCTACCGCCCGCGTGGAACTCACAGAGAAGTGCAGGGGATCGATGAAAGGCAAAATACTTGGGATTTTCACCGTGCTGGTGGTGCTTTGCACGTGCCTCGCGTTCGCGACGTCGGACCCGTGGTGGAATCTGAGTTCGTCGAAATTTCTTCAGCCGGGAAATATCCAGAATCTGCTGAATCGCCTGTCGTTATTTGGCGTTCTCGGAATTGGCGTCGCCTTTGTGATTATCACCAGCGGAATCGACCTTTCGATCGGCTCCACGGTTTGCCTCTGCGGAGTGCTTTTGTCGATCCTGCTGAAAGTGGATTATCAGCCCGCAGATCAAATTGGTGTGATCAAAGTGGTTGCTGCGGAAAAACTGATTGTCGTTGACGGCGCGGCGACAGATCTCAAGCCGGGAACAACGTTTCGTTACACGGGAGGAGTGGGTTCAGGGCTTGTGCTGACAATTGATTCGGCGACCGTGGTGAATGAGACGACCGAGATTCGAGTGAAAGAGTCTCTGTCCAGAAATGAAGCTGATGGGAAAATTGTTCTTATGACTCCCGTCATTCGTTTTGGCGACGTCGAGACGACGACGGTTGAGATTTCTACAGATCAGCACATTGAAGTCGGTGACCAGTTGCAACTGGTCAAAGCTGACGGGGCTGTGACGACTCAGAAGATCACTCGAGCCGAAGCGTATGGTGCCTGGTCACTGACTTTAGCGAAGGATCCAGGAGCCAAGTATCGCAATGATTCGTTTGCGATTGTTTTGCTGAGGCACCAGCGAACCTCAATTCCTGTCGCTATCCTGCTTGTGCTGCTTGTGGGGACAGGTTTAGGATTAGTTCACGGACTGCTGGTTACGAAAGTCAAGCTCCAGCCATTTGTGGTAACACTCTGCGCGCTGCTGATTTATCGAGGCATCTCACGATGGCTGACGAGCGACAATCCGGCAGGTTTTGGCGAACTCCAGGAAGTTCTTGGGCCGATGGCTTCAGGTCGAATTGGTTTAATTTTCCGAGGACAGGAAATGGTCTTTGGAATTCCGATTCCATTCTTCCTGCTGACAGCAATCGGTGTGGTCGCCTCTGTGTTTCTGGGAAGAACTATCTGGGGCCGATACTTGCTGGCACTCGGGCGTAACGAAGAGGCCGCACGTTTCAGTGGAATCAATACTGGCCGAGTCACATTGATGGCTTATGTTATCTGCACAGTGCTTGCAGCGCTGGGCGGGATGCTGTTTGCACTGGATTCCACTTCTGTTTCACCGTCCAGTTTTGGGAACTCGTATGAACTGTATGCTATAGCGGCGGCAGTGCTTGGCGGTTGCAGTCTGCGAGGCGGTGAAGGCTCGATTCTGGGTGTTGTGATAGGGACCGCAGTAATGCAGGTGCTGAACAATCTGATCACGTTGCTGAAGATTCCGCAGTCGCTGGAGTACACTATCATCGGAGCGGTGATATTGATCGGAGTCCTTGGCGATGAATTTGTCCGCCGAGCTGCCGCAAGGAGACGGCTGAAGCAAAGCGTTAATAGCTGAGGGACGTGGTTTAGTCCTGATGGGAAGCAAACTGCCAGTGCTCTCCGAGGCATATCGCGGCCACCGGCTGTGAGAAATTGCTATGGCGTCTTTGACGCTGCCACCGGGGAAACGGTACTGTCCCTCAAACGCGAGGCCTGTAGTTCACAGCCTGAGTTTAGTCATGATGGCCGACTGCTGGGATGGAGTGAGCCATCCGGATTTCTTTACATTGACCTTGGAAAGCAGTCAGAGTGAGAGTTTCAGAGTCAGAACGAATGTCTGCTGACGCTGGTCTGGCGAGGCGTCGAGATTCTGATGTTCCATTCTTCCTCATCATGGGAGGTCTTTCCTCGGGTTTTGTGATCCTGATTATTTTGTTGCTTGTAGCCGACTTGCTGTTTACTTCCGTCGCGGATTTTCAATCGCTATTGTTCAAGCCTGAAATTCAGGCAGCCTTGCGACTCACAATTCTCTCGTGTTCAATTGCGGCACTGCTGTCACTTTGGGTCGCCACGCCTCTTGGTTATTTATTATCCAGATATCGGTTCCCGGGGCGGTGGATTGTGGACACATTGGTGGATATTCCGGTGGTGCTTCCACCGCTGGTGTTGGGTCTGAGTCTCCTGATACTGTTTCATCTGCCGATCGCTGGCGTGAAGGAATGGCAGCTGGAAACGTGGCTGCGCGATCTGAAATACCCTGTGACATATCACTGGCGAGCTATTGTGCTGGCCCAGTTTTCGGTGTCGTCTGCATTTGCCGTTCGAACCATGCGTGTCACATTTGATCAGATCAATCCACGAGCAGAAGATGTTGCCAGAACGCTGGGCTGCAGTCGAGGTCAGGCGTTCATGCAGATTGCATTGCCGCAAGCGTGGCGCGGTATGATCGCCGCGGGAACCATTGCCTGGGCGCGATCGCTTGGTGAGTTTGGTCCAATTCTTGTGTTTGCTGGTGCCACGCGAATGAAGACGGAAGTTCTCTCGACGTCTGTATTCCTCGAACTCAGTGTTGGAAACCTCAACGCGGCTGTGGCTGTTTCACTGCTGATGGTGTTGATGGCTGTTGTTGTTCTGCTGATTCTCCGCGGCATCGGTATGAGGTTGACCGCATGATCGAACTGCGCGAGGTAACGATCAGGGCAGGGCAGTTCGTGCTGGAAAGAATTTCCTTTCAGGTTGAAGCCGGTCAATACGCAGTGCTCATGGGTCGCACGGGCCGTGGGAAAACGACAATTCTGGAAGCCATTTGTGGGTTGCGATCGATTGTTGCCGGGTCAGTGTTAGTGCGAAATGCGGATGTGTCAAGGTGGTCGCCAGCAGCCCGTGAGATCGGTTATGTGCCTCAGGATCTGGCCTTATTCCCTACTCTTAATGTGAGGCAGCATCTGGAATTTGCATTGCGCCTTCGAAAAGCGGGAGCAAGAGATATCGAAGACCGCGTGGCCGAGCTATCCGAAGTGCTCGGCATCTCTCATCTGCTTACACGTCGGATTCAGGGACTGAGTGGTGGCGAGTGTCAGCGAGTCGCGTTGGGCAGAGCGTTGTCGTTTCGACCGTCAGTTTTGCTGTTGGATGAACCGCTGAGTGCGCTGGATGAAGAGACTCGCGGGGAAATGTACGGATGGCTTCGGCGAGTGAAGGAAACCACCGCCGTGACGACTCTGCATGTGACTCACAGTCAGGAAGACGCCGATGCGTTGGCAGATCGTCGCCTGTACATCGACAACGGCCGGGTAAGTTCCTTGCAGGATTGGTGACGGAGGACTCTTTAATCACAAGTCTTAAGAGGTTGGCCAGTGCAAGTCGTCGTTCATTTTGAAGCACAGCTGAGACAATTGGCTGGAGTTGATAACGCTGTGGTGTCGATTCCCGATGCCTCCAGTGTGTTGGACTTACTACGTGTTTTAGCGGAGCAAGTGGGAACATCATTGAGAGATCGCGTTTTTCATGCCGATGGAACTGTCCAGCGTAGTGTGTTGTTGTTTGTGAATGATCGAAGCGTAGCTCATGATGCTCTTGATCGGTGTCACCTGAAGGACGGAGATTCTGTGTTGCTCTACCCGCCGATTTCGGGCGGCTGATTGAACTGACAGGATTCATCGCAATCAGTACGAAGACTTTTATGATCCACGATTTTCCACAGTTGACCGCTGCTGAACGAGCCCGCTACGAATGGCAGATGTCGACTCCTGATGTTGGCGAAGAAGGCCAGAGGAAGCTCAAGGCGGCCAGCGTATTGGTCTCCAGAATTGGTGGTGTCGGAGGCACTGCAGCGTACTATCTGGCGGCAGCGGGAATTGGCAGGCTGGTCCTGGCTCACGCGGGAAATGTGAAGGCCCCTGATCTCAATCGCCAACTGCTGATGACGACAGATTCGCTGGGAAAGCCGAGAGTCGAATCGGCTGTGCGCAGACTGCGGGAACTTAATCCTCATGTGGAACTCGTCGCTCTCGATCAGAATCTGTCGAATGACAATGCCGACGATATCGTCCGCCGAGTGGACGTTGTTGTCGATGCCGCGCCGTTGTTCGTGGAGCGATTTGCCATGAATCGAGCGGCCGTCGAGCAGCGAAAGCCACTTGTCGAATGCGCGATGTACGATTTCAGTGCCCAGTTGGCGACAGTCCTTCCCGGAAAAACGCCGTGCTTGAGGTGTCTTTATCCGGAAGATCCTCCGCATTGGAAAAGGCAGTTTCCCGTTTTCGGAGCAGTGGCCGGGATGGTGGGGGCCATGGCCGCTTTGGAGGTGATTAAACTACTCACAGGCTCAGGGGAAACGCTGCTCAGCGAACTGCTTTCGATCAACTTGCGAACCATGGAATTCCGAAAGCTGTCGGTGCTTCGGAATGAACAATGCTCTGTGTGCGGGGATGTAAATCGGTGACGAGAGATGCGGATGGCTGACGCTCATTGGCCGTCCAGAATGTGTTCCCTACACAGGTTTTTGGCTTTCCAGAGTGTTAATTGCGACAGAATTGCCCGCGTCTGAACCCCATTCGACGCGTTGGTGTCGTTTCACTAAGCTTCGCCCATCATCGTTTGCCAATAACCTGTCTTCACTTGCCAACATCCAATTCCCATGACCACTGAACTACCAAAGACGTACGAACCTGCCGCCGCACAGACTCGCTGGGTGGAACATTGGCTGAGTCAGGGCTATTGCAATGCCGATCCGACATCGGGAAAAGAGTCGCACACGATCATGATTCCACTGCCGAACGTGACGGGAGCCTTGCACATGGGGCATTGTCTGAACGGCACGATCCAGGACTTACTGACTCGCTGGCGGCGCATGCAGGGGCGGGAATCGCTGTGGATGCCGGGAACGGACCATGCAGGCATTGCGACTCAGGCAGTTGTTGAACGCCGCATGCTGGAAGAAGAAAAGCTGACTCGCCACGATATCGGCCGCGACGCGCTCGTCGAACGCATCTGGAAGTGGAAGAACGAATACGAAGCCCGAATTCTGAATCAACTCAAGCAGATTGGTTCGAGCTGCGACTGGCGGCGAGTCCGCTTCACGCTGGATGAAGTTTGCAGCAAAGCCGTGCGTCGGACATTCTTCAAGATGTTCAGCGACGGACTAATCTATCGCGGCAAGCGACTGGTGAATTGGGACACTTATCTGCAAACGGCGGTTGCCGATGATGAAGTGTTCCATGAAGATGTTGCCGGGCATTTCTGGACGATGAATTATCCATTGGTGGATGACGCCGGAAATCCAACCGGCCAACGCATTAGTTTCTCGACGACTCGCCCCGAAACCATGCTGGGAGACACGGCGGTTTGCGTTCATCCGACCGACGAACGGTATACCGACCAGATTGGCAAGCATGTTCAGATTCCGGCAAACGGTCGGATCATTCCGATCGTTGCCGATGCGTTACTGGCGGACAAGTCGCTGGGGACGGGCGCAGTTAAGGTGACGCCGGCACATGACCCGAACGACTATGCTTGCTGGTCTCGTAACAAGGACAAGATGTCCGAGCCGATCAATATCCTGAATACGGACGGCACGATCAACGAAAACGGCGGCGAGTATCAGGGCCTTGATCGCTTTGAGGCTCGCAAGAAAATCGTGGCAAAAATGGAGGTCCTCGGGCATCTCGAAAAAGTCGAAGACCGCGTCATCCCAATGATGTACAGTGACCGCTCCAAGACGGCGATTGAACCGTTTTTAAGCGATCAGTGGTTCGTGAAAATGGACACGCTGGCTCAGGGTGCAATCGACGCGGTTGAAGACGGCCGAGTCCGCTTCTTCCCTCAGCGATACGCCAAAACCTACATCGACTGGCTCGCCGAAAAACGCGACTGGTGCATCAGCCGCCAGTTGTGGTGGGGGCATCGGATTCCAATTTGGAGCAAGGAAATCGAACTGCCTGAGCCACGATCGTCTGATCCATATTTACACACATCTCCGGAAGGCGAGGACGAAGTCATTACGCTTCCCGACCTTGGAACGGCAGACAGTGTTGCGGCAACGATCGTGAACGATACGAAGTCCGGCAAGAAGTTTATGCTTGTCTGCGTCGCTGACGGTTGCAAGGAGTTAGAGAATAGATTGGAAGCCGACGGGTTCGCTCAAGACCCCGATGTCCTCGACACCTGGTTCAGTTCTGCGCTCTGGCCCCACGCGACGTTGGGTTGGCCGGATTTGGAGAAGAATCCGCCGATGCAGCATTTAGCATCTGAGGTTTTGAGTCTGAATTCTCAAGTTGAATCACTATCCGAAGACCCTCAGAACGAAGTTCTGAACTTCTTCTACCCCGGCTCGGTCCTCGTCACCTCCCGCGACATCATTACGCTGTGGGTTGCGAGAATGGTGCTCACGGGGCTGTACAACATGGGGGACGTGCCGTTTAAGCACGTCTATATCCATCCGAAAATTCTGGATGGACTCGGGCAGACCATGTCCAAGTCGAAAGGCAATGGTGTTGACCCGCTGGAACTGATCGAGAAGTACGGAACCGATGCCATTCGGTTTACGATTTCGTCGCTTGCCGGCGAAACTCAGGACGTGCGCTTGCCGGTTGGTTATGAGTGCCCTCATTGCCAGGCGATCACTCCGCAGACCAAAGAGCATCAGGAAATGCGGCCGATGGGTGGTGCGACTCCGTCGCTAAAATGTGCGAAGTGCAGGAAGTCGTTCCAGTTCCCGAGCCCGTGGTTTACGCCGGACAAAGGAGTTCCGGTCGCTCGGATCGTCAGCGAACGCTTCGAGTACGGTCGCAACTTCTGCAACAAACTGTGGAACGCCTGCCGCTTCGCATTCATGAATCTGGAAGGTTTTTCATCGGGGCCGGTCCGTGAAGAAGACTTGCAGGTTGAGGACCGCTGGGTGCTCAGCCGCTTGGCGACGACCGTCCGTGAGGTCACCACGATGCTGGATCGCTATCAGTTCGACCAGGCGACGCGCGCTGTTCGCGAATTTACCTGGAACGAATTCTGTGACTGGTATCTGGAAATGCTGAAGCCTCGCTTCCGCAACGAGGCCGCTCGTCCGTTGGCTCAGCGATGTCTGGTGGTTGTGGTCGACACGCTGCTGCGATTGTTGCATCCGTTTGCGCCGTTCATCACGGAAGAACTGTGGCACATGTTTGCCGGGTTTGCTCCAGTTCGTCCAGCCGGAATCGCAACTGGTTCTGATGTGTTTGGTGAATCTGCCACCGCGCGCGAAAGCGTGATGGTCGCACCTTGGCCGGAGATGCCACTGAATATGATCGACGCAGCTCTTGAAAAACGTTTCGAACGTCTTCAGGAGACAATCGTTGCCGTTCGCAACGTGCGGTCGGTTTACGGAATCTCTCCGGGAGCCCCGTTGAAGCTGTTCATGCGGTGTGCTCCTGACGTGGCTGAGCAATTGAAAGCGGTTGCCGGTCAATTCGACTTCCTGTCGAAGACGATGCTGGAAGCGGCTGGGCTTGATGTCACGGCTCCGGATGGCTCAGTAAGCTTTTCCCTTGCTGACGCCGATGGTTACATCCCCGTTGGCGATTCGATCGACCGCCAGGCTGTTCGAAAGAACAAGGAGAAAGAAGCCGAAAAGATCCGAGGCTTCATCAAGGGCCATGAATCCAAACTGGCGAACGAGGGTTTTATGGCAAAAGCACCTGAAAAGGTCGTCGAAGAAATTCGCGAGACGCTGGCGGGATTGAAGTCTCAGTTGGAAAGCGCCGAGCGCATCATTCGTGAGTTGTCGTAGGCTGATCCGTCGTCAGATCAGCGGTCTGGACCAAATGCCTCGGATTGCTGGGTTGATTATGAAGGCTGAGTCGTGTGGTCATTGTGCGGTGGTCCCGACTTGTGGACTGGTCGGGCTGCTGCCTCAAAGGAATTTGTCCGCATCCTTTGCCAGTAAGTGAACGGAGCCGAAGCGTTCACGAACCGAGGCCGCTCGTTCGCTGATCACTTGCACGGCAATTCGAGTCTCTCGCAGCAACAGCATTGAGCCATAAACCAGAGCGGCAACGGCCACCAGGCCCGCAGCCACACCGCCAAGTTCAAGCGGCAGTACAATTGCCGCCAGTTCAATCGG
This sequence comes from Planctomycetota bacterium, assembly GCA_031424595.1. Taxonomy (GTDB): domain Bacteria; phylum Planctomycetota; class Planctomycetia; order Planctomycetales; family Planctomycetaceae; genus SXXK01. The sequence goes on along the minus strand of JANPHT010000474.1, from coordinate 8,736 downwards.
TGCCGTGACAGCGCCAAGCAGGGAAACGAAGGCCGCGATTGCGAATGACCCCAATGCGACATAAAAGCTGCGCAGAGCCCGCAGGAGTAGCAGCGTCCGCTGCTCCGATGCGGAAAGTTCTCGAAGTCGCCGTTGAGCCTCGGTGCAGTTAAGGTTGGCGGTTTCTTCAAGCTGTTTCGAAAGCTCGCGAGCTCGATCTGCGCCACGGGCCAGGCGATTGCTGGTGCTCATGATCAGCACAGACGAAGCATTTGTCAGAATGGCTGGCGCCACAATCAGTGATAAAACGGCGAATGGATTTTGATCCATGGGACTTTGCCTGCTCAAAAAAACAATGTGATTTCGTGAGACACGGCGTATCGCTCCGCATCGATCGGATTGTATCGTTCAAGGCAGGGTGCAGACAGTGGCCGATAGGAGAGGGAACCTCCGGTCGTTGCGAGATTCTGCACTTTGATTTTAGAGACTCGATCCGCACTCTTTGCCAAAAAATGAAACGCTACGGCCAGGAGTTTCCGCAATCGCGAAGTCCACTAATCGAACCCAGCCAGAACCAAGCGTGAACTGTCTGACCATCAAATGGGGGTTGAAGGAAAATCGCTCGCCGTGCGTAACACCCTTCGTTGACGCCCTCGACATCGTCCAGTTTCCGGAGGCAATCCATTTCAACGTCATAAACTTCACCGTCAATCGAGAGACCTTCCGGCCATTCGATCAATCCCGGATAATCGCCCAGATCAAAGATGCGATACAGCGGCATAGAAGAGGCCACGCCGATAACTTTCTGACGCGCCACGAGATGATGCAGAGCATATCCTCGCTTGAGAGACCCGTAGACGAAAATCCTGATCAACGTGGCATCCTTGTAATGTTAGCGACCGCTCGATTGACGCCGCGTCATGTTTGAAAAACATTTTGCTCCGATATCATCAACTCCTGTTGCTGCCATAATCCGGCGGCCGTTTCCAAACTTTAGCTTCCGGCCCATTGCGGGAAAAGGCTCATGATCAACAAGCATTCCACTGAGATTCGTGTCCGGTACAACGAAACTGATGCCATGGGTTTTCTGCACCATTCAAATTACCTATGTTATTTCGAGGTTGGCCGCACTGAGTTGTTCCGAGCCCAAGGCGGAAACTATCGGCGAATGGAGGAGCTGGGGCTCTTTTTTGTCGTCGCAAAGCTCGAAGTCAGGTACCGGCGACCGGCCCGTTACGACGATTTGCTCAGGCTTGATACGGAAATTGTTCGCGTGACACCCGCGAAGCTGGAGCATTCTTACAAGCTGCTGCGAGGCGACGAGTTGCTTGCCGAAGCCAGTTCAGTTATTGCCTGCGTTAATGGCAACGGTGAGGTGCAGCGCCTACCGGATGACTTGGTTGGTTTCACGTCAGAAATCTCGAATTCGTGAAGGTCTCATTAAAAATGGGCTGGTTGTTTGACAGATTCCGGTTAGTCAAGATAGGTTGCATCAGAGTTTCGAGGGGCCCTCAGGGTCTGGGAGCGTTTTCCGTGTCTCTGGATTGGGCCGTTGGGCTGAGATATCAGCCTTGTTGAGTACAAAGGGGTTTTTCGATGCGAACATTTGGTCTAGTTCTCGCCTTGGCAGCAATGTTGCTCACAAACACTGCAGAAGCTGGTCGAAGCTGCTGCAAGCCAGCACGGTGCAAGCCAGTAAAGTGCAGAGTTGTAAAGTGCAAGCCAGTCAGGACGAGCTGTTGTTCCCAGGCTTCATCTTGCTGTAACGCACCTGCTCCATCCTGTGGCGGCAGCTGTGGAGCTGTTGAATCATCTTGCGGCAATAGCTGCGGTGCTATTGCATCATGCGGTGGTTGTGCCGTTTCAACTGGCTGTGCCAGCGGTGCTTGCGGAGTGGTTGCCCCAGCAGCACCAGTAGCCCCAGCACCAGTGGAAAATACTCCGCCGGCACCTGCTGTTGAGGCCGCCCCACCAGCACCAGCCGCTGAGCCAGCACCGGCACCCGCTCAGTAATTCAGGTTTGTGAGAATTAGCGATTCGTTTCACAAAATGTAAGGGTCGCGATCCACAAGCATGCAGGGATTTTGGTCCAGACGCCGTCCAACAACGTTTTTTTGCTTGGACGGCGAAATGGGGCAGGACTGAAGTTCTAAAGCGGCAGGGATGCCGTTTTTTTATGCGCGGAAGGTTGTCTTGACAAGTGTCGTCGAAACGACCATGCTTTCAGCATGACAGCGTCGATAAAGCCTAAAGGCCGAAAGCGTTTTGATTCACCGGAGCAGGAAGCCTTCCTGAATCTCTGGAGGACTTACGACTGCCTGAAAGCTCTGGAAGACGAGCTGTTTGGTACGTTTCAGCTTTCCGCTCAGCAATACAATGCACTTCGTCTGCTGAGATCTGTTCATCCCGCGTCTATGCAGACACTGGCGCTTGGCAAGCGACTGATTTCGCGGGGACCGGACACCACCAGAATGCTGGATCGGCTCGAACAGCGGCAATTGATTGTTCGTGAGCGTCGTAGCGAAAACAGGCGAGTTGTCGAGATTGCAATCACCGTTCAGGGGCTTGCTCTGCTCGATGAGATGGCTAAGTCGGTTCGCGAGATGCACGAACGACAGTTGGGTCATCTTGGCCGCTCAGAGCAACGCGATCTGATCACGTTGCTGAAACGGATCCGCGAACCGCATGAGGACGCCAGTTGTGACTGGCTGGATGAATAACAAGAGAAGGCTAGCTCCATGAAAACCTCGTTCCTGACACTTTTCAGCATCTGTGTATTGAGCGCAGCGGCCATCGCTGAGGACTGGCCTCACTGGCGTGGTCCACTAAACAACGGCCAGTCCTATGAAACCGGGTTGCCGGACAAATGGTCGCCCGAAGGTGAAAACCTGCTGTGGCGAAAAGAGGAGTTTGCGAGTCGATCTTCACCGGTTGTCATGAACGACCGTGTTTACCTCGTCTGTCGAGCATTTCCAGAGACAGAGAAAGAGGGTGAGAAATTAGTCTGCGTGAATGCCAAAACGGGCGAACTCATCTGGGAAAGTATTCACAACGTGTACTTGTCAGATGCTCCCGCAGAACGAGTGGGCTGGTCCAGCGTTGTTGCAGATCCCGTCAGCGACACTGTCTATATGCTCGGACTGGGGTGTGTTTTTCAATGCCTTGACGGGAAAACTGGCAAGGTTCTGTGGGAACACTCCATGAGTGAAGAGTATGGGATGCTGTCGACTTACGGAGGTCGAACAAATTTTCCCGTAGTCTTCGAAGATCTGGTGATTATCAGTGGCGTCATGACTGGCTGGGGAGAGACCGCTGTTCCGGCCCATCGATTCATAGCATTCGATAAGAAGACTGGCGTGGCACAATGGTTCAAGAGCACCAAATTGCGTCCGGAAGACACCACCTACAGCACTCCTGTCTTTACGACTTTCAAGGGTCAGGCTGCTATGGTGGTTGGTGCGGGCGATGGGGCTTTCTATGCGTTTCAGCCTCGCACTGGAAAAACAATCTGGAAGTATCAGGCCTCCACGCGAGGTCTCAATACAAGCGCTTTGATTGACGAAAACGGCATCGTGTACTGCGGTCACGCGGAGCAGAACGCCAACGATACAACAACACTGGGGGCGATCTTTGCGTTCGACGGCAATGTGGAAGGCGAAATCACTGAAGAAAAGCTTCTGTGGAAAATCCCCAAGCGAGCTGTGGGTCGCAACTGTGCGGCAAAGCTTGGCGATCGAGTTTACTACATTGAAGATGGTGCAACCTTGGTCATTGTCGAAGCAAAGACCGGCGCATTGGTTGGTCAGAAGAAGCTCGGCCGCATTATGTTTGGAAGCCCGCTGGTGGCTGATGGCAAGCTCTATATTGCTGAAAACACAGGACGTTTCTATGTGTTGAAGCCGAGTGAAAAGGGCGTGGATGTAGTGAGTGAAGCTCGTCTGGGACAAGGCGAAGAAGTCTTTGGGTCGCCTGTTGTTTCCAACGGCCGAATATTCCTGCCGTCCATCGAGGCTCTTTACTGCATTGGAAAACCTGATGCAGTGACGACAAAGGCGACGAAATCCAGACTTGCGGACGAAGCTCCTGCAGCTGGCGACAAGAAGATCGCGCAGATCATGTTGACGCCAGTTGAGTCAATGCTGGCCTCAGGCCAGAAAGCGACACTTCAGGTAAAGGGGTACAACAAGAACGGACAATTTGTCCAGATTGTAAGAGACTCGGCTATCACGGCTGAAGGCGGTGGCTCGGTCGGTAAGGATGGTGTTTATGTAGCGCCCGCATCGGGTACTGCTGCAGTTGTGCTCACTGCAAAATCAGGGGAGATGACTGCAACTGCCCGTATCCGTGTGGTGCCTCAGTTGCCCTGGAAGTTTGATTTTTCTGATGACAAAGTGCCGCCAGTCTGGATTGGTGCTGACTATCGCCATAAGCCAGCGCCTCTGGACGGCGAGAAGGGCCTTGTCAAGATCAGCACGATCCCAAAGGGAACTCGCAGCCAGTCGTGGATGGGCTGGACGAGTCTTCATGACTACACGATTCAGGCCGACGTTAAGGCGACGGAAAAGAACGGGCGATTGCCGGATCTGGGTTTGATTAACCAGCGATATACGATGGATCTGCAGGGCTCTCAGAGATTGCAGATTCGATCATGGGTCGCTCGCCTTGAGATGCGTTTTGCAAAGACGATCGACATGCAATGGGTTGCGGATACGTGGTACACGATGAAGTTTCAAAGCGAGACAAACGACGGAAAAGTGACGCTTCGTGGCAAAGTCTGGAAGCGTGGTGAGACTGAGCCGAAGGAATGGCAAATTGAAGGAACAGATGCGACTCCCAACTTAAGCGGCAGTCCAGGACTGTTCGGAAACGCAACAGATGCAGAGTTCTATATTGATAATGTCAGCGTTTCTGCGAATAAATAGGAACCGCATTCAGCGGTGACAGAAACGGAGAGGCTCCTTTGTGCGATGATTCGCTGAGCACAAGGAACATTCAGGAGAATCTCCTTCGGCAGGGATCGTCCAGTCGAAGAGGGAAAATCAGAAAACAGGGCAGGATCAGTCACATTGGCTCGATCCTGTGGAAATCGAATCCAACTTCCTCCATAGGGAATTTTGCTCATGTTAAGACTCAAGAGATATCTCATCGCGGGGCTGTATCTTACGGCTTTGACTTTGCTGTTTGGCGATGCGGTTACTGCTGAAGATTCAACGGCGACGGCTATCAATAAGATCGGCAAGATGAAGGTCGGTGGGAAAGATTGGCCGCAATGGGGCGGCAGCTACTCCCGAAACAACACACCAGACGGCAAGAATATCCCGACCACCTGGGATGTGAATTCAGGTGAGAACGTTCTTTGGTCGATGCCGCTGGGTTCGGAAACGTACGGCAATCCCGTCGTTGCGAACGGCAAAGTGTATGTCGGCACAAACAACGGTAATGGATACATCAAGCGATATCCAAGTTCTGTCGACTTGGGATGTCTGGTTTGCTTCGACGAAAAAACGGGGAAATTCCTTTGGCAGCATTCCAATGAAAAACTGTCAACGGGTCGAGTCAACGACTGGCCTCATCAGGGTATTTGCTGTTCTCCCTATGTCGAAGGTGATCGTCTTTGGTATGTCAGCAGTCGCGGTCACGTTGTTTGTCTCGACACTGAAGGTTTCCAGGATGGTGAGAACGACAGTCCAGTTGCCGATGAGAAGGTTCAGGAAAAAGACGAAGCAGACGTTGTCTGGTCTTTGGACATGATGAAAGATCTTAAGGTCTCTCAGCATAACATGTGCAGCTGTTCGGTGACCTGTGTTGGCGACCTGCTGTTCGTCAACACCGCGAATGGCGTCGACGAAGGCCACATTACGATCCCTGAAGAAAAGGCTCCCAGCTTTATTTGTGTAAACCGCAATTCAGGCGAAGTTCTTTGGACAGATAATTCGCCAGGAGCGAATGTTCTTCATGGCCAGTGGTCTTCTCCTGCGTACGGTGTTTTTGACGGGGTGGCTCAGGTTTTATTCGGGGCAGGTGACGGTTACCTCTATAGCTTTGCTGCAGAAGGTAAGGACGGCAATGCTGAGATGCTGTGGAAGTTTGACTGCAATCCCAAGAACTCCATTTACCTGCTGGGCGGACGAGCAACGCGTAATCACCTGATTGCGACACCGGTAGTTTATGATGGTCTTGTCTACATCGGCGTTGGCGAAGACCCCGAACACGGTGAAGGGCAGGGTCACCTGTGGTGTATTGATCCAACAAAACGAGGAGACGTAAGTCCGACACTGGTTTACAACTCCAAGTATCCAAAGGTAGTGATTCCTCACAAGCGACTTCAGGCTTTGGATGAAAAGGCAGGGGACTTTGAGCGTGAGAATCCCAATTCAGCTGCCGTTTGGCATTACACAGGAACTGATTCCTCAGTGTTCGAGAGCACTATGCACCGCACTTGCGGTACAGTGGCTATTAAGAACGATCTGCTGTTTGTCGCTGACTTTAGTGGTCTGTTTCATTGCCTGAATTCCAGGACCGGTGAACCTCACTGGACGTATGACATGTTCGCCGCATCGTGGGCATCGCCTCTGATCGTTGAAGATCGTGTCTACATTGGTGACGAAGACGGTGATATCGCTATCTTCAGGCTATCGGATGAGATGGAAAAACTGGGTGAAGAAATCAACATGGGTTCGTCGGTCTATACAACTCCGGTAATTGCCAACGACACGATGTTCATCGCCAACCGAAACCGACTCTACGCAATCAAAGAAGGCGCGAAGAGCGAGCCTGGAAAGTAACGCTGTTGTTCCAGATCGCTGCGACGAGTTTCAGACCCCCGGCCCAGAGTCATTCTGGTCGGGGTCTTTGTGTTTTAAAAAATCGCGGCAACATCGTTCCGGCATCAGTGGGTAATTCGCTGAGTCCTGCCCGATTCCTGACAGGCGGATCGTCTCCGACGGCGGTCACAAAATCAGCGCTTCAGATTATTTGAGGTTGTAGACAAGAAGTTTATCCATGTCTCGCAAGTAGAGTTTTCCATCTGCGATCACTGGATGAGACCATGCTGGGCGATCACTTCGTTCTGGTTGGTTGAATCGTCCGAGTTCTTTGTACTCATTAGAGTCGGCTGCCAAAAGTACAACGGGTCCTTGTTCGTTTCGAAAGACGACCTTCTTGTCCGCGTAGACAACGGAACCCTTCATGCTGCGTTCTCTCCATGTTGGCTTTCCGGTCTTGAGTTCCACGCAGGACAGCATGTCGCCGTTGGAGCCGAACACATGGCCGTCCAGCAACACCATGCCGCCATGATGGTTCTTCATGTCCTTGGTGAAGTAGACCTGCTTTGCCTGAATGCCTTTGCCCTGAACGCTCAGTTGAACCAACTCTGCCCCGGTTCCATAGTCCGATGAGCTGAAGACATAGTTATCGACAACGATCGGTGTCGCGCAGTTTGCTGTTCCGTTGGAGGAAGCGTTCTGGCCCCAGAGCGGTTCGCCATCGGTGGCTCGAACACCGCAGATGCCCTTGGAGGTGAAAATAACATACTGTTTCACTTTGCCAATCGTGGCAACGACGGGCGAAGCGTAAGACGCGGCCGGTTGTTCAGGGACTTTACTCTTCCAGACAACTTTGCCGGACTTGGCGTCCAGGGCAACAACAGTTGCATCGCTGCCCCCGGGTGAGCAGATGACTTTGCCTTCGTCGATCAGAATTGATTCGCTGATTCCCCACGTGATGTTTCCACCGCCGAATTCCTTCAGGATGTTGCAATTCCAGACGCTTTCGCCAGTGTTGGCGTTAACACAACTGAGATCACCGTTTCCGCCCAGCGAGTAGACCATGCCGTCGATGACGGTTGGTGTTCCACGAGGCCCGTTGCCCTGGCCTTCGCGATATTCGTCACCATTGCGAGACTTCCAGACGATTTCGCCAGTCTTGCGGTTCAGGGCGATGACGTGCTCGCCGCCATCGACGTTGCCCATCGTGTACATTAATTCGCCGACAAGAGAGACGGAGGCATATCCTTCACCGATGCCAGTGATGGTCTGCAGAAGTTCGGGCCCGCCTTCTGGCCATTTGTCCGCGAGACCCGTTTCGGGGCTGAGGTTATCTCGATTCGGGCCTCGGAACTGGTTCCAGTCTCCAGCTTCCAGCTTTGTCGGCGTCGCGGCGACAGTGCTCTTCCTGCTGCGGCTTCTACTTCCAGTCTGAGCCTCGGCGGTGTCAAGATTGGAAACGATAAGTAGACCCCAAATTGCACAGCACAAACATCGTTTCATTGCCATCCTCGTCAAAAACGTGATAATCAAGTTTCTTGTACCGAACGGGATTGTAGCATGCCTCAGGGGTTGAGTGTCCAGACCGGGTCCGCATCACCACTTGACCTGGCGGAATAATCCTGGATGGCTGAAAGACTTTATAACGAACACGTTGCTCCACTGCGGAAATCGGGCGAGCTTCGTAGACCACTGTTTGAAACTTACAATGTCGTCCGATTCTGCAAAACATCGCTCCTTTGCGACAACTCGCTGGAGCATAGTTGTCGCTGCAGGGCGTCGCTCGAACCCGAATGCTGAAGCGGCTTTGGCGGGGCTCTGTGAGTGCTATTGGATGCCCTTGTATGAGTTTGCACGTCGGCGAGGGTATTCGTCGACATCTGCCTCCGATCTCACTCAAGCGTTTTTTGTGTGCTTGCTGGAAAAGGATTACCTGCAATCCGCAGATCCAGAACGTGGTCGGTTTCGGGCATTCCTTCTGACGGCATTTAAG
>JANPHT010000473.1:0-2014 GCA_031424595.1 Planctomycetota bacterium | reverse complement strand
CCGTCACGGCATTTGGCGGACGCTCAACCTCAGGTACCGCATTGGCGCAGACCGGTCGGTTAGCTTCGCGATACGATACCAACGTTTACGGAATATTCGCGACAAAGACCTTTTCAGGGGGATCGCACGGAACGGCACCTCTGACGCTGTCAGCCGGAGCGATGCGATTCGACAATTGATCGGAACGACCGAAGGATCACTGGCGTTGATGTCGAAAATGCATTCCGGCAAAACATTCCGTGCAGATCAATTGATCGCAGTTGAAGCCGTCAAGAATTCGACGAGTGATATTCGAGGACTCTTTGATGATTTTATCCCGGAATCCGGACGCAAGAAAACTCTGGGGCGGACGTTTGATCCTTCGACAGTGCTGAATCAAGCCGGAGATGCGTTGCGCGGTCGACTCATATTCTTCAGCGATGCGGCGCGATGTCGTGCCTGTCATCACACAGAGGAAGCGAATCTTTCAGTAGGGCCAACATTGAAAGAGATCAGTAAGAAATTTGTTCACAGTTCCGAACTTCTGCAGCATATTCTGCAGCCATCATTGAAGATCGACGACAAGTTTGCAGCCTGGGCGGTGGTGACCGCTGATGGTCGAATTCTCTCTGGCCTGCTTGAGAGTCAGTCGGAGGCTGAGGTCGTCTTGCGGACTGCCGACCGCCAGTTAGTAACGGTGGCGAAGCTGGAGATCGAGGAAATGAACAAGAGTACCAAATCGTTGATGCCGGATGGTGTCCTTTCCGATCTGACCAAAGATGAAGCAGCCGACCTGCTTGCTTTTATTCGGTCTTTGTCTGAGACTGCGAAATAGCAGTTGTTCGTTGATTATTAAGCGTTCGAAGTGCTTAAGGTCTATCTGGAGCTTGAAACCTCGCTCCCAACGACGTCGTGCGAATTCAAAGCGAAATTGCTTCCCATGCGTCACCAGACTGGTGGCCGAAAAACTGTTTGGCGTCGCAGTTTTTTGCCGGCCAAGGTGTGATCAGCGGCGACGAAGGAGACCTCTATCAGCATAGCCCCTGATCCAGAGGCCAGGAAGATAGACATACACTTCTGGTTTCACTTCTCATGCGTTTTGAATACCGGCAGGGATATGGAGGCCGATCAATTCCTCGCCGACGTTTCTTCGATCCCGGGAAGGCTGTGTTTCTCGATGAATTCGATGATAGGGGTGCTGTCGTCGAGGCCATGAACGTGGCCGATGCCTGGTTTATTGAGAAGAATCATCTCGCCGCCAAGTTCTTTGTATCGGTCCGCGATTACTTTCGTGTTTTCATCCCACGGAACAATCGCATCTGCGTCGCCGTAAACATGCAGCAGTGGGACATGCGACTCGGCCAGCGGCTTAAGTGTGTCGATTGGATTCAGCATTTTCGCAAAGAGCCCGTTTTCTGAGTTTACACCGTATGCGCTGAACAGGTTTTTCACTTCGTTCGGCGCGCCAACACCTTTTCCTTTGCCCAGCGGCCAGCTTTTGACATCGCAAACCGGAGCGTCGCCGTAGATGCATGCGACTTTGTTCGGGTTTTGAGCAGCCCAGTTGTAGCAATACAAGCCGCCTCTGCTGACGCCGACCAAAGCAGCCTTCCTCGCGAACAAATGCTTTTCGGTCAACTGTTTGTAAACCTCATTCCAGTGGGCAACCGCCGTTGGGCTGCCAAATTGGTTAGAGATCTGCGTGTAAACGAGGTGAAATCCCTTCCCCAGGAGTGCTATATCCGGTGCGGGCTTGTGGCCAAAGAACTCGCCATGCCAAACCCACGGATTTCCTGAAGCCGCCTTGTGCGGAGTGACAACAAGCACGGGGCGACCATTGATCTCAAAGTCGTATCGTCGGAAGCCATTCCAATCACTTTCCTTGCCGGAAAAGGGGTTCAACGACAAATGAAGTGCGCGGCCTAATTGGCTGATGGTCATTGAGTTTACAAAGTGTGGTCAAGTCGGTCTGATGAGCAGTGTCTAAATCTGACTTATCAGGAGATCCGAAATGACCACGCGAGAATTGTACAGT
>JANPHT010000472.1:0-26861 GCA_031424595.1 Planctomycetota bacterium | reverse complement strand
CGTCTGAAGCAAACCGGCGCTCGCTGGAAAGTCCGCCGCGTCAACCGAATGGCCGGCCTTTGCTCCCTCATGTACAGCGACCTCTGGAAATCCTACTGGAACGCCGCTTAAGACACCCCACCGAAATCCGCGACTGCACCCAACGGGGATATTTACAGGGCAATTCTTTGCGTTTTCAAGCGGCCGAGACTACTCTAAGTGCTCCTCACGACTCTCTGCATTGGCTGGAAAGTGAAAACGGCGAAGGAATCAGCAGGAAAAAGCCACATGGTTGGCCTGCGTTCCGTGTTCGCACAGATTCATCATCACTCTTTCTGGCCGTGTGAGTGTTCCCTCCTTCTGATTCCTTCCATTGAATTCCATCAGGGTGACCAGCATGCGAGACAGGCTGCTTCCCGTTTTCTTCCTCGGTCTGACGAGCTTTCTGAGCTCGACGGATTATGCTTGTGCAGCTCCGCAGGAGACGACTCCGACCGAAAAGAAAGTTAGCTATTATCGATCCGTTCGACCGATTTTGCAGCGTCGATGCTCGGGTTGCCACTTTGATGGTAAGCGGGAAGGCGGCCTTTCTGTCGTTGCGGTGAGCGAACTTCTGAAGGGTGGCGAAGCCGGTGTCTCTGTTGCGGCCGGGAAACCTGATGAGAGTCCTCTGATTCAGCGGATCTCCGGAGAAAAACCGGAAATGCCTTTGAACAGTGAGCCACTGACGTCGGAGCAGGTGCTGACGCTTCGGAAATGGATTGAACAGGGGGCCGAAGACGACACTCCGGCGGACGTTGTGCAGGCTATTACAGCGGATCACCCGCCCGTTTATACGTCTCCGCCAGTCGTTACATCAATGGATTATTCACCCGATGGTAAGTTGCTGGCAGTGTCCGGTTACCACGAAGTCCTCGTGCATACTCTGGACGGCAGTGTGCCGCCGAGGCGGTTAGTCGGCCGATCTCAGCGAATTGAATCGGTGGTGTTTTCTCCGAACGGACAAATCCTGGCGGTTGCCGGTGGAACACCGTCACTGTTTGGCGAAGTTCAGTTATGGAATGCTGCAGAAAACAAACTTCTGCACTCAATCATTGTTTCATACGACACGATGTTTGGGGTGTCCTTTAATGCCGATGGTACGCTCGTCGCGTTCGGTGGTGCGGACAATCGCGTGCGAGTGGCCAGGGTGGAGACTGCAGAAATCGTCATGAAGATGGATGCGCACTCCGACTGGGTTCAGGGCACGACATTCTCGCTGCAGAACGATCACCTGATTTCTGTCAGTCGAGACCGTTCGATGAAACTGGCCATCGTCGCCAGCGGGCAATTCGTGGACAACATTACAAGCATTACGCCGGGCGCCTTGAAGGGCGGATTGGTGGATGTCCAGCGACATCCGACTCTTGAGCAGGTACTGGCCGTCGGGGCTGATGGAGAACCGCGGTTGTACAAAATTTTCCGCGAGAAAGCTCGGCAGATCGGCGACGATTTCAATCTCGTGCGAGCTTATCAGAAGCTTCCCGGGCGTTTGTGTGACCTCGACTTTTCCACATCGGGTAATAAGTTTGTTGTTGGATCCAGTTCGGCTGTTTCCGGTGCGGCCAGAATCTACATGACGGACGATGCGGCAAAGATTGTCGATATTCCTGGCCTGACGGCACCTGTTTTTGCTGTCAGCTTTCGACCTGATGAACTTCAGGTTGCGGTTTCTGGTTTCGACGGCATGATCCGACTGTGCAATGCCGAGTCCGGTGCCGTGGAAACTACGTTTCCAGCGGCGCCGCTGACACCCACATCCCCTCCTGCGGCTCCGGCTGCTGGTGGCGATTAGCTTCCTGAAGCTTGCGGTTCGGGAACAATGGAACTCATCGTTTAGTAGCATCAATGACATTCAGATCCTGGCTAATCAAGAGAGATCGATCATGATCAACTTCAAGAAGAAACTTTGGCGTGTGCCTGTCTTCGTTGTCGCCATGACGTTGCTTAGTTCCTTATTGATGGCGGATGAACAAAAGCCCGCTGATCCCGCGCCGGCCGCTCGAACGTTTACGGCGCTGGAGGTGTTTCCAACCGAGTTGACTTTGTCGTCGATCCGGGATTCCCGGCGAGTCCTTGTCACGGGAGTGACTGGCGACGGTCAACGAATTGACTTGAGCTCAAAAGCCATCGTCTCAACGCAATCTCCGGTGTGTCAGGTCGATGCCGCTGGTTTTGTCGCTCCTGTTGTGACGGGTGACGGAACGGTCATTGTGGAAGCGGAAGGTCTGAAAACCGAGATCCCTGTCCACGTCACTTCAGCGGATTCTGTCGCTGTTGATTTTATTCGCGAAGTCAATCCGATTCTCAGCAAGGTCGGCTGTAATCAGGGAACGTGCCACGGATCACAGGCTGGCAAGAATGGGTTTAAACTATCCTTGAGAGGTTATGACTCGGTTTATGATTACCGAGTCCTGGTTGATGATCTTTCCGGTCGGCGTTTCAATCGATCAGACCCTTCTCAGAGCCTGATGCTGCTGAAGCCAACTCAGGGCGTGCCTCACGAAGGTGGTTTTCTCTTCGATGAGGAATCCCGGTACTACAAGGTTCTGGAGCAGTGGATCGCCGAAGGCTGCCAGTATAAGGCTGATGCCGCGCGAGTGACGGGAATTGAGGTATTTCCACCGACCCCATTGCTGCAACTTCGTCATGATCAGCAGCAGCTGATTGTGATCGCAAAATACTCCGATGGAACAACGCGCGATGTGACTCGTGAAGCGGTGTTCGATACGAGCAACTTTGAAGTCGCCACGGTATCAAAACAGGGATTGATTACAGCCGTCCAGCGGGGCGAAGCGGCGGCGCTGGTTCGCTTCGAAGGGAATTATGCTGCGGCTCCGATCTCGATTCTTGGCAATCGTGATGGATATGAGTGGGTGCCTCAGACGGAATTGAACTCCATCGATACGCTTGTTAACGCAAAACTTCAGCGAATGAAAATCCTGCCGTCGGCCAATGCTGACGATGCGGAATTCCTGCGACGAATCTCACTGGACATAGCCGGAGTGCCGCCGACCAGTGAGGAAGTACTGGCGTTTGTTGCCGATCCAACAGAAACCGTCGCAAAGCGAACGGCGAAGGTCGAACAACTGCTGGCCAGTCCGATGTATGTGGAGCACTGGACGCTTAAATGGAGCGACTTGTTGTTGAATCGCCGAAAAACGGTGACGGAACGCGGAGTCTGGTCATTCCGTAACTGGATTCGTCAGTCCGTGACTTCCAATAAGCCCTACAACGAATTTGCCCGTGAATTAGTCACCGCCAATGGCAGTGCTTTTGAAAACCCTGCAGCCAACTACTTCCGAATCGCTCGAGAACCCAAACTAGTGATGGAAAACATGACTCAGGTCTTCCTGGGGACTCGCTTCAATTGCAACCAATGTCATGACCATCCTTTCGAACGATGGACTCAACGGCAGTACTACGAGCTTTCGGCCTACTTTGCAGATGTCGGGAGAAGGCCGCTTCCGGATGGTGATGAGTACATCTTTACCATGGGAACTCCGTCAGCGGTCATGAACCCGAACACCAATGAGCCGGCCGCTCCTAAGTTTCCGTTTGATCATGCAGGAGCAATCGATGGTGCCGGTACGCGACGTGAACAACTTGCTCAATGGCTGACGGCGAATGAAAATCCGTACTTCGCTCGTAGTATTGTCAATCGATACTGGAGCTACTTCTTTGGCCGAGGAATTATTGATCCTGTCGATGACATTCGTGCGGGGAATCCTGCATCAAATCCAGAATTACTGGATGCTGTGACAAAGGATTTTGTGGCCAGCGGCTACGACCTGAAAAAACTGATACGGACAATTTGCAATTCGGCAACCTACCAGCGAAGTCTGGATGCAGGGCCGTGGAACGAAGATGACAAGATCAACTTCTCGCACGCTTTGCCGCGTCGATTGTCGGCTGAGCAGCTTTATGATGCAATCATTCAGGCGACCGGTGCTCCGAGAGCATTGCCAGGAGTTCCAGCCGGCTTTCGAGCTTCTGAATTGCCGGATTCCGACGTCGAAGTTGCGTTTCTGGATATGTTCGGCCGGGCACCCCGCGAGTCGCCCTGTGAATGTGAACGCACCAGCGATGTCAGTCTTGGCCAGACATTGAATATGGTCAATGGCCCTACGATCGGTGATGCGATCGCCCATCCGCAGGGAATCATCGCCAGGTCAATCGCGGCTGCGATGCCGAATGACAAACTTATCGAGACGATCTACTTATCGGCGCTGTGTCGCAAACCATCGCCGGACGAAATAACTCGAACACTGGAGTATTTCACGACGGCAGGCGAGCCGAAGGCGGCGGCTGAAGATCTGATGTGGGCGTTAATTAACAGCCCTGGATTCCTATTCAATCGCTAAGGTGAGTTTTGTCCCGATACCAGCATGGGTACGACCGGTATCTCTGCTGGCATTCTGTTTTCCTGGTGACATCGTTGGGCCGTCTGATGCGTTACATCAACAGGTTGCAGCAGTCCTGCCTGAATGTTTTCTGACTGAGAATTTGCGGGTGACTGGCCGCGTGCGTTCAGACGATGTTGGCTCCAACGACGGATCAGGCAGACGACTCGCTCCAGGGTATCTCGGTCGAAGTACTCCAGTCGCTCTTTGCCCGCGAACGGGTAGTCAACCGATCGAATAATGCGGATCAGATCAACGGTTGAGTGCGAATTGCGAATGGCGGACATCGACAGAGATGCAATCGATTTCAGATCCGGAGCGTATCCTTCGATGTTCATCTGGACTTTCCTTTCGGACTGATAATCGTAACCGTTACACTGTTCCTGAAGGTCGGGAAGGAGTTCCATCAGAATCCGACGAATCTGTTCACTATCAATTGGATATGATATTACGTGAGAAAAACCAGCGCCGATTGCTGCCATGATCACTCGCAGATCTGCATGGCGTGACAGCAATACTCCACTTGATCGGCCTCGCTGGTGCAAAACATCCGCAAACAGACTCAGACCATTTCCATCCACGAGACCATGAGCGATCAATGCAAGATCAAATGAGTTTTGCAGACTCAGTTCGATTGCCTCGCCTCGTGTGAAGGCAATACTGACGTGCAGGTCTGGTCCCGACATCAGATCCGTCAACTGGCGAACTGACGCTCGATCACTTTCAACGATGAGTACGCTGGCCTTAATCACGGCAACCCCGATTTGGCTTGACCAATGGCCCTGCTGCGGTCGAACAGTTTCACACGTATACAGATAATGAACACTGGTGAGTCACATCTGTGGTAAACGCAATGTTGTGTCCGGACGATTGCATTCGGAATGCCACAGGAGATCGCCGTGCCACTGACTCTCGCTATTGGTTGGGCCTTGCCGATCACTTTCATTGGGCAACTCGAGTGCCAGAAAAACTGAATTGGAAATCCGGCCAATTCCTGCAGACTTCGCTCCTTGAAGTAGCGGCAGAGTGCACAAACTGAAGGCAGGAATGCTGCTTTGTCGGCATCTGCCGTGGAATGTTGAGCTGAGAACTATCCGGGCCTGCGATCAGCGGTGCAGAAACAGAAGCTTCACTGTGTAGACAACGACAGATCCCACGACGGCGATTCCGCCCCACAACAAAACGCGGGCCACTTGTGGGCGCCTCCGAAAAACAATTTCAGCGATGATCACGACGACTGCCGTCATCATCAATTTAAACAATGCCATGCCTTGAATTCCCCAGTGAGCCAGAACCCACTGCGCCACAGGATTGCTTTCAATAAATGTTCCGGTGGTCCGACCCTCCGCACTGAATCTCAGAGCCAGCCAGGTCATCACAATGTCAAGAATGCTGACCAGGACAAACCAACTGATCTCGGACTCGAGCTTCAGGACTTTGCGAGTCATCTTCCATTGGCTCCGCCGGAAGGAGACGGATCGAATCGGTAGCCCACGCCATGGACAGTCTGAATGAGAAGGGGATTTTTCACATCGGCTTCAACCCGTTTTCGTAGCTGTGAAATATGCTGATCAAGAGTCCGGCTATTGGGAAAATAGTCTTCTCCCCAGCCAATGCGAAAGATCAGATTGCGATCGAGCGCCTTGCCGGCGTGATCGTGAAGGAGTTGAAGAATGCGGACATCCCTTGGACTGAGTTCAATGACCTCGTCACCACGTCGGGCTCGCAGTTCGGCCGGTAAAACCTTCAAGTCGCCCATCTGAAATTCGGCAGGGGCTTCTGGCTTGCGAGCACAGCAGCGTCGCGCGACAGCTCGCACGCGAGCAACCACTTCTCGAACGCTGAAGGGCTTGACGATGAAGTCATCGGCCCCCAGTTCAAAGCCTACAAGGCGGTCAAATTCTTCCGCTTTGGCACTGATGAAAATAATCGGTACGTCTGCAGAATGAGATCTGATCGCCCGACAAGCTTCGTACCCGCTGCGGCCCGGCATCATGATATCGAGACAGACAAAGTCCGGGCATTCCAGCTGAAAAAGTCGAATTGCCTCCGCCCCATCGACGGCAGGAACAACTCGAAAGCCTTCACTCTCCAGGACCTCGACCAGGCCTTCACGGGTGAATCGATCGTCTTCGGCAACCAATACTTTCATTTGACAGGCACCCAGATAGCGACACGGTGACACTGGGAAATTGGCCAGCCAATCCGAGGACCGCGGCGACCGCACACGGCTGAAGTGTCACAAAATGCCTGATCGCTACAAGCATTGGCAAAAAAAAGACGTCGCAGAGGTGACCCAATGCGACGTCTGTTTGAATGCGCAAGACAGGAGTTGAACCTGCACGAGTGTTACCTCACTAGCTCCTGAAGCTAGCGCGTCTGCCGATTTCGCCACTTGCGCGTACGCGATGAGCCGGAAGTATACTGCCGAAGGACATTAACGGCAACTCTTTGGTTCGCGAAATGCTGCAATTGAAAATCGACATTTCCTCCCAAGGGCTGCAGCGAAAACGCATCCTCTGCAAATTCGGAATGGAATGGGCGTTTATTCAGGGGCAACAGATTTGAGGCGACAGCCTGCGAATGTAGAGATTTCGATACCAGACTTCGCTGCCATGATCGGTCAGCATCAGCCGACCGGAAACATTGCGTCCAAATCCCTCATTGTTCTTGAACTTGCTCTGCCCGATGGCATCTGCGAATCGCGGTGAGCAGTCGAGTTCGTCGATAATCAGATTTCCGTTCATCCAGTGACGAATACGATTCCTTTGAATCACAATGCGTCCCACGTTGAACTCGCCTGAAGAAGCATACTTCCTTTCAAAGATCGGGCTGGATCGGTCAATGATGTCATACAGCGAACCTGTGTAGTGCTTGGGAGGCAGGTTGGGAAACGCCGAATCGTCCTGAATCTGGTACTCACACCCAAGTAGCGATGAACCAAACTTCTGGACTCGATATTTAATGCCGCTGTTGCCTTTTTCCGCGATGCGAAACTCAAACCAAAGATCGAAGTCCTGATACTCATCCCGGGTGACAATATTGTCGCCCTTCCCGGACAAATGCAGCGTTCCGTCGTTCTCGATCTGCCAGCCTTTTTCTACCGCATTGCCATTCGGAATCATCCACTGCGACAACGATCGATCCTTGAGCAAGTCGGAGTACTGCTGAGCCGTAGCGACATTCAGCGAACCAAAAAAGAGAAGGAGGGCCAAAGCAGTGACAACGCGACTCATGGCGGAATTCTCACGAGGAGGGTTTCGGAGGGAAATAGTTTGTCACACAGTGTCACGACTAATGCTTTCGATCGCAACCAAGAGCAGTCTCTCTCTGGTGAGTTCATGTCGGCTTGTCCCGAAAACCAGGGGGAGGGTAAAACGGGGACGCAGTGTGCCGGGATGAAAACGGTTGGGAATAGAGAATGAAAGGATCTTACGAAGAAAATTCAGCCATCGGCACGTGGGCCGAGCAGCAAGCAGAGCCGGGCCTTCTGAGCGTGGGAGTACGTTCTGCTTTATGCCGGCTCGTCGAAGCAAGCAAATGCACTTTCGACATTGGGCCGAATCTTGAGGATTCGGTTGAGCCGTGTGATACGGAGAACTTCGGCGAAATCAGGAGCGACATTGCA
Source organism: Planctomycetota bacterium (assembly GCA_031424595.1). Classification (GTDB taxonomy): domain Bacteria; phylum Planctomycetota; class Planctomycetia; order Planctomycetales; family Planctomycetaceae; genus SXXK01. The sequence goes on along the minus strand of JANPHT010000472.1, from coordinate 18,812 downwards.
TAACACCAGTCGGCCATCTTCGTCAGTTAACTTCCTGAGGAGTTTCAGCAGACTGGAAAGGCTATCACCCACGAGAAATCGAACGGTCTCACAGTCCATGATGACCTTTCGGCTCTCACTCGCATGGATGACGCAGCCGGCTTCCTCAATCGCATCTGCATTGAGTAGAGGTTCGGTGAAGGTCAGGATGACAACATCGTTTTCGGTGTGCCGCGTGAGGAAGTGATATTGCAACGCACCCACCCCTTCTCGCCGAAAGCGGCGATCGACGAGGTTTTTTAAAACCGAAACCTACGCGAGATCTTGCATGATGATACGTGCCGATATCGACGTGATCGTGATAGCGGCAGGAATGGCGAAGACTTCAATATCTGCGTAGTCAGCATCTGCGCAATAAAAAACCATCGGACAATCTCGAAAGACTGTCCGATGGTATGTTTTCTCGACGTGGTCAGATCGCCGAGGCCTCTCGTTGGTTTCTCAGGCCAACTGCTTTCGACGATTAACGAGAGTTCGAATACGTTCGGCGAGCAGAGCTGCGTCGAATGGTTTTCGGAAGGTTTCGTTAAACACCGAACGGTCGAAGCCGGATGCGTTATCATCGTCGCTGAGAAGACCAATCAGAACGGTATCGGTGAACTCTGTGTTTCTCCGAAGGTTCTGAGCAATCATCAAAGCTTCTTCGCGTCCCATAACAAAGTCCACCACGACACAATCGGGGTGAATAGACTCTGCCTGGATTCCAGCTTCAAAGCCACTGGCAGCAATTTCGATCTTAAAGTCGTCGTTGGAAATCATCTCATTCAAACTCGATCGAGTTGTCAGATCTGAACCAACGAGCAAAATCTTGCCCATTGCTTCGTCTTCCAACTCGCCGAGCGGCATTCCGTGTTCTTTGAGGAACCGGATAAGATGTTCGCGTGGAATGCGTCTATCTTGTGAGCCAGGAATTCGATAGCCTCGAAGGCGTCCGGAATCGAACCACTTCGAGACAGTACGCGGGGCAACTTTACAGATCTTTGCTACCTGACCAGTAGTGAAGATCGTCTTCATGGGCGGGCTCTCCAATCAGTTCTGCACCATCCAGACTCCCGTCCTTAGGAATCCAGATCGCCATTACTCGGATGTCCCATTTCGGGTGAATTTCAGAATAGAAATTCGCTGTCGTGACAGCCGAAACAAAACGCGGGTCCGTAGTAATAACAGGGGTCGTTCTTTGGATTGCGTGCGGCGCAATCCCGTGCCTTGCACAAGACACTGAGAAGCAATTCACTCTGTAAATCAATCAAGACGAACAGCGACCTTTTCCGGACATCCCTTCCGTTACGGTCAAATGCTGAATTACCCCCCTGGCAATTCCACCAATTGTGCTTCCTGGCCTCCCCGGGTAATCACAATGAATGTGTTTACCGCCACAACCGGATGACAATCGCCTGCTTTATGTTCGTCGTTTCGATGGGAACGACTTTAGGATGTTTGACAGACCTGCATTAACTGCCTGGGAGAACCTGCACAACGCCTGCACTGATTGAGCGTCGGGGACGCTCGGTGTTCAGTTTTCAGGGTTCGGTTTTCCGCAATCGCTGGATTGGTGTGGAGGGCGTGACTGGCCAACGACTCATCCGAAATGACAAAGGCAGGAGCGAAGCTCTCTTGAGTCATCGTTCATCAGTCATTCTCTTACGCGGCTCGGGTTTTCTTTGCTGCGGCAATAAAATTCCCGTGATCATCCACTTCTTCGAAGCGCAGAGAGAGACGTCTGGAGATCCCGGATTCTTCCATAGTCACCCCATAAAGGACGTCCGTCACGGCCATCGTCGGCTTGCGGTGAGTGATCATGATAAACTGCGTATTCTGCTGGAATTCACGCAGTACATTCACGAATCGGCCAATGTTCGCGTCATCCAGCGCGGCATCGACTTCGTCCAGAATGCAAAACGGACTCGTGCGGCTGCGGAAGATCGAAAGCAGCAGGGCCACTGCTGTCAACGTCTTTTCGCCACCGCTTAATAGAGAGATGCTGCGAAGCTCTTTACCAGGCGGACGAGCCACTACGTCAATGGAACATTCCAGGACATCTTCCGGGTCTTCCAGAATCAGGTCGGCCTCGCCACCGCCGAACAGCTTCCGAAATAACTCACGGAAGTAGCCGCGAATAGTCTCGAACGATTCGAGAAACATTCGCTTGCTCTCTACGTTAATGCGACGCACGATATCTCGCAGCGTATCACGAGCTGACTCCAGGTCTGTCAGTTGCATATGGAGACGCTGAAATCGGGTCTCGAGTTCGTGCAGATTGTCGAGACTCTCCGAACCCACATTGCCAATCTTCTTTAATTGCCGACGCAATCGTTCGACTCGTCGATCAATTTCAGTACGAACTTCCGCATACTGTGAGGGATCGGCAATAACAGCCTGAGCCGCATCATCAAACAGCAGCATCGCAGGAGCCGTCATCGAGAGAATCCGGGCTGAAGAATCAGGTTCGCCGTCGCTTTCGGAATCCGACGCATCGGTCGTCTGTTTTTGGAGCCAAATCGCAACAGCGGAGCGACCTGTGGCCACGGCTTCACGCACTTCGATCTGGAACTCTTCTCGAATACGGTCGGCGGTGGTTGTCAGCTGGTGATCGATGCCTCGCACCTGCAATTCGACTTCGTGATGACGAGTTTCATGTTGACGCAACACGTCACGAATCTGCGTTTCTGCTGATGTGGCGGCGTTCCGATTGACTCGCAGCCGGTTTCGCGCCGATCCCCGCAGATGCACTTCACTGGCCAGTTGTTCGTCGGTGACGCTCAGTTCGGCGATTTCTGCCGATGAATTCAAGCGGGCCATCAGGAGGTCTCGCTGGCGTTCGGCGGCGGACTGCAGACGGCGATCAGCCTCCTGCTGCTGCAGGTGACGTTGTTCCAGGTCTTCACGCACTCGTTCCACGGCTTCCTGAAGTCCCAGCAAACGCTCTTCCGAACGCGTTAACTCCAGACTCGCGGCCGTGCGATCGCGTTCAATGGATTCCAGTTCATGCTGCCGCTCAGTCAGCTGAACAGTCATCTCTGCGATCAGATTCTGCCTTTGCTGCAACAGTTGTTCGCCCGACTGATGCTGATGTTCCACGTCGTCGATCTGCGTCAATAGTTCTGAGATTTCGTCAGAAAGCTTCTGTCGCTGAGCCGTCAGCAGGTCCGACTGACGCTGAGACTCTTTTAACTGACGGCAATGTTCCGTCAACTGGTTTTCGATCTGGCGGACTCGTTTGACGTGAGCGTTGACCAGCGTGCGTGTCTGATTCAGTCGCTCGTCAGTCGTCGAAATATTCTGACTCAGGGAACGCAACATCAATTCCCGCTGAGCGATCTCATGCTCCAGCCGATGCAGTTCGTTTCGCAGCCGACGCAATTCGCTCTTTCGCGACAGCAACGCCGATTCATTTCGAACCGTACCCGCAAACAGAGTGCCATCACCTTCAATTAATTCGCCCTGCAGAGTGACGAATCGACATTGGCCGTTTGTTGCTGCGTGAAGTCGTAACGCATCCGCCAGAGTTTCAACGACCCAGGTATCGGCCAGCAAATGACTGGCGAGACCTGGCATCGACTGAGGTGGCCGCGCAAGCCCATCGGCACGGCCAACGACGCCTCGCTGACCGAACAGCAGCGGAGGAGCCGAATCGCTTTGCGAGAACACAGATCGCACCACCGCACTTTCCGTGCGAGGATCAACCCATGTCACCTGCATAGGCTCTGCTGAGCCCGCAGCCGCCAGCATCCGTTCGATGGAATCACCGTCAGAGCGGCCCGGCTTCTTGCGCCCCCACCAGGAATCCGCTTGCCGGGCAGTCTCGGAATCACCATCCGCTGCGGCCCAGATGCCGTCGTCATCGCGACGCAGACTGCCTCGCAATTCCGAAAGATCGCGATGCGCTTCGTCGGTGTTTTCGATCGAGATGAAACCCACGCGGTCTGTAATTCGACATCGGCCCGAGTTCAGGTAGTCGATCAGTGGCTTCAACCGAGTCACCACCAGCAACTGAGCTCGCCCTGAAAGAGCCACCTCGAGCAGTGCGGCGTTTTCCATGTCGACGTCAAGCAGATCGGCGACACTCCCGCAGATCAGATTCCATGGTTCAGAATCCGCCTCATCGGCTCGACGAAGGATTTCTCTGACGCCGATGCCGAAGCCTTCCTGGCGATCTTCCAGATCTTCCAGAACAGCTCGTCGAGCAATTTGAGCACTGCGGTGTTCACGCAACTCGGCAAGTGACTTCTGCGACTTGTTTTGCTCGGACACCAGTTGTTCGCGGCTTCGCAGCAGGCTGTCCGCGTCGTTTTCGACAGCCTGAAGTTCCTGTTGGCTTTGCAGCATCAACAGCTCAACATCCGGCGTAGCTTCAGTGAGCTGCAGGACTTCAGCGTCAAACGCTTCTGCCTGGGTCTCAAGGACGTGGCGACGCTGAACGGCCGCCTGGTGCTGAGTCTTCAGATTCCCCAGCGTCGATGCGGCTTCGGAGTTAAGTCGCACCTGCGACATCAGTTCCTGACGAGCGGACTCAATGTTGTCACGTGAGTCAGCAATCACATGCTGCAGTCCGGTGACCTGATGATCGCCAGAGAGAAGTGTCGACTTTCTTCGTTCAAAGGCCGCCCGTTCCAGCGATAGTACAGACTCCAGATGAGTCTCCTCCGCCTGCGCTTCGGCCACACGATTCTTCATCAAGTTCTGCTGTCGAACCAAACGCTGCAGATCGGACTGCAGTTCGGCTTCACGTGCGGCCTGATGTCGGACGGTTGTATCAAGACTGGCGATTCGGCTTCGCAGATCACTTCGACGACGCTCGACTTCCCGGAGCTGGTCATCAACTTCCGCCAAAGCCGCATCAGCGGCGACAACCTGAGCTTCTGCTTCCGACTGTCGGGCTCTCAGATCCTGGACGACGTCCGCCGACTCATGCATCTGCGCAACCAGCGTGTCGCGATGATTTGACTGGCGGCGAAAATCATCTGCGGCCAGTCCCACCCAAAGTTGCTCCAGCTCTGTCGAAATCGCTCGATACCGAGTCGCTCGCTGAGCCTGCGTGCGGACGGCACTGACCTGCGTTTCGACTTCGTCGACAAGATCAGAAAGCCGGACCAGGTTCGTTTCGACGCGTTCCAGCCGCTTCAGAGCTTCCGTGCGTTTCTGTTTAAAGCGACTGATTCCTGCTGCTTCTTCGAAGATCAGTCGACGGTTGGCCGCGTTGGACTGCAGAATCTGGTCGACTCGGCCCTGTTCGATAATACAATAGGTGGCCGCACCGGCTCCCGTACCGACGAACAGTTCACGCACGTCTTTCAGTCGCGCTGTGTTGCGATTGACAAGGTACTCGGAATCACCCGACTGCCAGATGCGTCGACCGACAGAGACTTCATCCTGATCGACAGGAATAAAGCGGCTGCGGTTGTCGAACACCAGCGTGGCTTCGGCGAACTGAGATCCGGTGCGACTGGATGAACCGTTGAAGATCACATCGGTCATGTCCTTGCCGCGTAGACTCTTGGCACTCTGGTCACCCAGAATCCACTTAATAGAGTCCACGACGTTGCTCTTTCCGCTCCCATTCGGTCCTACGACACCGGTAATGCCGGCAGCGAAGTCGAAAATGGTGCGGTCGGCGAAACTCTTGAATCCAAAGAGTTCGAGCGACTTGAGCATTAACCGTTATCCTTGGTCCACATGGTGTCGCCTTTTCAACAGCGACTCTTCCGTCTGCCGTGTCGTTTGTTTATACCCGGCAATGCCCGGACGCCAGTTCTGCACCATTATTCTGGCTCAGAGAGTCCATTCATCGAGGACTTTCCAAATCCACCAAACCATCGATCTCGCAACGTCGACTTAGGTTTTTCTGATTTCTTCTCCGAAGCCGACGTTTCTGAATCCTCCTCAGCCGCGACATCCTGCATTTCCGTCGTGTTTGTGTCGCTTGCTGTGGAACTCGACTTGTCTGAATCGTTCAAGGGCGATTCTGCGTGGCGATTATCGCTGTCGATTTCAGCGGTGTTGTCCTCAGAAAGTTCATCCGGCGAAGCGACGTCTTTTTCAGATGACCCGGCTGAGACGGGCCTGGAACCTTTCTTCTCACCAGAAGCTGGTTTCTTCACATTTCCGTCTTCTTTGGCATCTTGCCTGGCAACTTCATCAAAGTTAAGCGACATCAGCTTTTCATCAGACTCATTTTCCTTAAGCTCTTCTTCATCAAGTTCGTCGAAGAGTTCCGGGATCATCTTAGGCGTTCCGATGAGCTTGCCATCATCCGCAGAGCCTTCCGTCTCCTTCACATAGAGTCTTCCGGCCTGTGGTAATCGATCGATTCCAAACTGCCCCACGAAGTTGTGCTGCTGCTCAGCTTCGATCAGCATCTGCACGATGTCCGGATAGGTTGCCCCCAGTTTTCCACAAGTTCGAATGATGTCAATCAGTCGGTTGGGGACCTTCTGACGTTGAGGTTCTGCGTTAATCTTGTAGTAGATGACTTCCACTTCATGCTGTCCGGATTCTCCCATGACTCGAATGTTTCGACCGGCATTCAGAACGGCAGGCAGTACCAGAGACTGCTCAGTGCCGAACAAAACGACTTCCGGAGCCCGACGTCGAGTCACATGAACCATCGGTTGTCCCGTGGATTCGATCGCGTACATGACAAACCGATTTTCATACGTCAGCGGATTCAGCGAAGGGTCATTGGGATCGAGTTCCTTCAATGCACGGAAGGATCCGTAACGGGTTTCCAGCGCTTCTTCGCTCATCAGTTGCCTGAGCGCTATGACCGCGTCCGCGTCATCAATGACAGATAAGGCGACAAGAGCGTACACGCGGAATGCCGGTTGTTCCTTTGCAGCCTCGTGCAGAATGGCAACGCCTTCAGCATGGCCCAGATAAGCCAGCGATTGAGCGGCCTGAAAGCGCACATCAAAGCTCTCAGACTCGAGGGCATCGGTCAGGAATGGGACTGCTTCGTCGCCGATGGCTTCCAGTTGCAACGCTGTGGGGCATGCGGCAACACCCGAGACAACATTCTGGCACTTCTCCGGGTCAAGAATATCGCGCGCCAGCATCTCCATTCGCATCCGGCGAGCAACATCAGTTTCATTGAGGGCAATGCTGCGAATGACGGCCTGATATCGAGGAAAGTTGTTGATATACTGGTCGTGAGTCTTCAGGTTGACCAACGCGTCCGTCTTCGCTTCCGCACAGGCGATACGCTGACCGTACTTGTTGTATCGATGGAATCGAGTTGACACGGCTGTGGCAACTCGTTCACTATTGCGGCTGCCGCGTTTTTCTGTTCGCAGCACAATGCTCAGGTCGCGATCTGTCAAAGAAATAGCTCCGCCCGGAATCATTCCCGACATCAATTCTGCCTGACGTTCTTCGCGATTGTCTTTGACTCCAAGGCTGGTCAGAATCGCTCCACCGGCGATCGCATAATTGTGACCCTTCAGAGAGCCCTGGCCCTCGACGGTCTGCTCCTCAAACAGTCGCGTTTCCAGCAGCCAGCCACCCTTCAGGCTTCGAGCATTACTGTTGGGAGGCAGGGCGACACGCACATCAAATCTTTGTCCTTTTCGAACCATGGCCGGAAGGTAGGCCGTCACGATGACCATGGCGGTATCGCGGGATGCCAGAATCTTCTTCCCGTCCTTGATTCCGCGACGAGACATTTCATTCTGCAACGCAGTTCTCAACGAAGAGGGAGAAGGATCCCCACCAGTCCCATTCAGGCCGGTCACAAGACCTATTCCCCGCAGCACAATGACTGTATTGCCCTGAACGCTCATGTACTCCTGAAGGAGTGGCGTTTCAATGCGATTACCAAAGTCGTTGTCTTCTTCCTTGTCTCGTTTCGATTTCTTGTCTTTCGCATCCTTTTCAGCCGTTTTTTTCTCGTCATCCTTCGAAAACCTGCTGGCCAGCATCGCTGCTCCCGGCATCGACATCAATCCCGTCGCGCAGCCGCACAGCAGAGACGACAGCAGCAGGCAGCTCAGAGACCTCAGCATTGATTTGCGGAAGTCCTGAGCGGTACGCGATTCGCGATGGCTCCGGACTCTGGAGGTGCGGGCGGAATGGATTGCATAGTTCGACATGGGGAACTCCGTCGACGCAGCAAAATGCAGCACTGGGAGAGGGGACTGGATTTTTCACCCGCGCATGAAAAGCCGTACCTGCATGTAGCAGGTGCGAAATTCATTTTGAGGGATGGAAAGACAGAAACACCAACGCTCGAACCCTCGCGGTCAAGGGCGCAGTTCAGAACGGTGATGCAGAAAGACAGGCCAACATTCTCTCGTGAGTACTCCGCGTGAATCGCAGGAAGCTCTCAGAGAATCGTTGTGAGACAGGGGAAGGAGACGGACAGGATAAAAAGCTGGCTGAAAGCAGTAAGCTTTTCTCGCCAGCGTTCATAGATCACAAAGCTCTCAAAAAACTGTGATTGACCCTGCGGATCGGTGGTCAGTTCCGATCTCGCAATGTCGCCACAGTCTTTAGTGAAAGACTTGAAGGGATGCCGTTGTCAGGCCAGATTTCTTCACAGAGGGAGGACGCCCCGAGTCGCGATCTGATTGGAAAGATCGCGAGCCGTTTGATCTGTGATGACGTCTGAGGAAATGATCGATCAATGGGATGAAAGGATCAATCGTTTCCGGTCGAACAACATAAGCTGCTTCAGAATCTTCACTCACGGAGCAAGTTACCTGGACCAGACTTTTCCGGTCAACACGATTCAGACATCTCCGCGTCGTGCGCTACCAATGATTTTTGCATTTCGCCTGACTATTCGGCAGGAAGTGCAACGGGTTTGGAACCGACAGCAAAGTAAGACAATGCGAGCCGCAGCAACCGGCAGAAACTGCAGTAGTTTGGACGACGGGCCAATTGAAGAGGCCACTGCGACGATTCGGCCACGTACGATTTCCGCACTGCCCAACAGCCGTAGGGAATCACAGCAGTTTCAGAATCCTCGCTTCGCAAATCCCGAACACTTGATCTTTTGCATCGACTTTAATGACAGCTCCATCGACGAACGAACTGAAGGCCGGCAACGTCAGCACATTTTTTCGCAATAAGAAGCAGGCCAGCCTGGCGGAATCACCGCCGGGACCACTGAGTCGGACTGTCGGATGAAGGTGTCCGGCGAGAACGGCACCCTCCGAAGTTGGCTCGGAATAATGTCGTAGGACGAAGGGCGGCAGACTCAAGGGCTCGGAATCACAGTGAATCTTCCATGCCGCCGGAGGATCTCCGGACGAATCGTCATGATTTCCTCGGACCAGGTCAATCTGCAGATCGGCAAAGCGTGATCGCCAGTGAGCCACCAGCGAAAACGTGATTTCACACCTGCCACGACGTGCGTGAATCAGATCGCCCAGCACGATGAGCCGCCTGGCCTGTGTTTCTTTGATTGCTTCCGAAAGCTGCTGCAGGTTCTGAGCCGTTTGATCGGGCACGGGAATCGCCGCTGCCCGGAAAGTCGCTTCTTTCCCCAGATGCAGATCTGCGACGAATAATGTTTTCTCGCGTTCCCACCACACCGCACGCTGTGGCAGCAGAGTCAAGGTTTCCCCGGCAAGACAAAGGTCAAAGGTTCGAGCGGACGGCATGACAGAAGGCATTCGGGGAAACTCATATTTCCAGAAAATGCGGGACTTGATTACCTCGCAAGGGACAGTGACTCGAAATCCTCGACCAATACACGTTAGAGTCTAGCCAGTTTGCTTCCTCACGCGACAATCGTTCGTGGCAGGAAGTTGAACTGGTGAATATTTTGACGGGATCAAGGCGGCCCACCAATCCGCGTTGAACGTTGTCGGCCGACGACAACCGACAGTGTATCGGGCTACAGTGTATCAGGCAGATTGCGTGTCTCGAAGTGACTGGGTCAGACTCTAAAATTGAAAAAGTTCCACAGATGAAACTCAACAGCATGGCAATTCGGATAGTACTCGTCGCGTTCGCACTTCTTGCAAATAGCAGTCCCGCATTAATTGCGGGATCTGGAAATGTGGCCACTGCGAAGAAGCCGAACGTGCCTAAGCCGAACGTGCTTGTCATTCTTGCAGATGATTTGGGCTATTCGGATCTGGGATGCTATGGCAGTGAAATCTCGACTCCAAATCTCGACCAGCTGGCAACAAATGGACTTCGATATTCCTCGTTCTATAACACGGCTCGCTGTTGGCCGACGCGTGCAGCACTGCTGACGGGATACTATCCTCAACAGATTCATCGCGACGCATTGCCGACGATTCCGGGTGGTGCCGCACCCAAGTTTCGTCGACCTGTCTGGGCTCCTCTGCTGCCGCACCTGCTGAAGCCCCTTGGATATCGGTCCTATTATTCCGGCAAGTGGCATATCGACGGCACTCCTGCAGAAGGAGGCTTCGATCACTGTTATGAACTGGGTGATCAGGGACGTTACTTTCGGCCGGGCAAACACCTGGAAGACGGCAAGCCGTTGCCCTCGGCACAAGACGAAAAAGCCTACTACTCCACGATCGCGATTGCCGATCATGCGATCCGATGCCTGGTTGATCATGCGGCCTCGAATGCCGACAAACCATTTTTTCAGTATGTCGCCTTTACGGCACCCCATTTTCCGCTTCAGGCGCTGCCACAGGATATTGCGAAGTACGCAGATCGCTATCGCGCAGGCTGGGAAGATGTTCGCCAATCTCGATGGAAGCGGATGCAGGCCATTAAGCTGGTCGAAGGATCATTAAGCGCCGTCGAGCGACAACAGGGGCCTCCCTATCCGTTTCCGGAACAAGTTAAGAAGTTCGGGCCGGGGGAAGTTTCGCTTCCAGTGCCCTGGGGGGAACTCAACGAGGCGCAGCAGGAATTCCAGGCGACAAAGATGGCAATCCACGCGGCCATGATTGATCGCATGGATCAGGAAATCGGACGCATTCTGGATCAGCTTCGCAAGATGAAAGCCCTGGAGGATACGTTGGTGCTTTTCCTGTCGGACAACGGGGCATCGGCGGAAATGATGGTGCGAGACGACGGTCACGATCCGAACGCGCCTCCTGGATCGGCGGCAACTCATTTATGCCTCGGGCCGGGCTGGTCCACTGTCTCTAACACGCCGTTTCGCCGTCATAAGACGTGGGTTCATGAAGGCGGGATTGCAACGCCGCTGGTGGCTCACTGGCCGAATGGCATCAGCGCCCGCGGAGAACTGCGTCACGGCGCAAGCCATGTGATTGATATCGTCCCGACAGTGGTTCAATTAGCGCACGGAACCATGCCGGCCGAGTGGCAAGGGGAAACGGTGCCGTTAACGCCCGGGAAGAGTCTCGTGAAGTCGTTCGAGAACGATTCGGTGATCCACAGTGAACCAATCTGGTGGCTTCATGAAGGCAATGGAGCTTTGCAGGTGGAGTTGTGGAAAATTGTGTCGGAGAAAGGTCAGCCCTGGGAATTGTATCACCTGAAATCAGATCGGGCTGAGCAGCACAATCTGGCGACTGAAAACCCGGAGACATTAAACAGGCTGATCGCAGAATGGGATCGACTGACTGCAGAGTTTACCGAGTTGAGCAGTCGTCCTTGATGAATGCCGTAGTCGTGTTGCAGGCGAGGGCAGGTGGAGCGGTGTTCCGGACATTTCAACTTGCTGGACCGCCGTAATCTATGTTCCGGCGACGTCTCAAAGCACTGGTGGACAGCGCAATGCTTACAGGAATTGTTTCATGCTGAAGTCACTCATTCTTAAGCGTTTTTGTCTTCCGGCAGTATTGCTCAGCGTGTTGTCAGGCCACGGGCTTATTGCGGAAAAGGCATCACCGGAGTCCGAAAAACTCTGTCTGGAAGCCCGGCAGATTATGACAATGCCTGCGGCTGAACAGGATTTAATTCGGCTGGTGCAAATCGATCTTCTGCTCTCTGACGAACGCGATTCCGCCAGCCAGGAGACCTTTCGACAAATCCTCAGGACATTGGCTATTTCTGATCATCTGACAGCACTTGAGCATGTGCGATCTGTGTTTGAGAACGAGCCTGAACGACGTGCCGCTGTCGCATGGGCGCTAAGCGAATCGACATCGCTGAAACCAGCCGATCTGCAGGACTGGCGATACATGGTCCGATCTCTCACAGTTGTTGAGGGCGATGACGCCGCTTCTGTGATGAAGGCCCTGCAGCGATTTCGGCCGCGAGCGAACAAACCACAATGGGTGCGGCAGGTCATCCTGATTGGCTTACAACTGAAGCCAGAACAACAGCCTGCCGCAATCAGTCTTCTGAAGCACTGGACAGGAATGCCTCGGGGCAAGGGTTCATGGATGCTGACTGATTATCAGGCATGGTTTCTCAAAGAGTATCCGGATCAGCCGGCTGCCGAACTCCCCATAGATGCCGCCAACCGAAAATGGAATCTGGCCAGTTTGCAATCCGAAATCCAGAACCTCCAGCCGACTGCGGAACTTGTGACCGCTGGCGAAGTCGCGTACCAGAAAGCAGGCTGTCAGAAGTGCCATCGTCGGGGCAAACTGGGTGAGCCATTTGGTCCCGACCTCACCTCACTGGGGTGGCGGCGGCAAAAGAAGGAAATCCTGCAGGCAATTCTGTTTCCATCACAGGAACTTCACGAGGAGTATCCCAGTGTCACTGTCCAGCTTAAGGACGGAAGGACATTTTCAGGCATGCTGTCGGCTGGAACAGCGGAGACACTGAGCGTGATCTCCAATAAGGCCGTCCGCGAGGAGTTTCCCCGCAGTGATGTTGAGGCCATCGTCAATCAAAAAATCTCTAACATGCCGGACGGAATGCTGGAGCCATTGACGCTGAATGAGATTCGTGAATTGTTCGCTTATCTGACATCGATCGATGGAGTTCCTCGTCCGCATGCGGATGAGCTGGAATAGATGTCGAAGCGACGAGTTCTTCCCTTGCTGTTGCCGGTGAACTTCAGGTTGTGAAGCAGTCACAACGAGGGGCTCGTGTGGTGCGATCTTGCCCCGTTCAATAGAATTCATTTCTCTCTCAGCCGACCAGACTAATTGGTTATGCCGGATTTGAATGAGAACCCTTTCGAATTTGCACCGCTGGTTTCGGACTACCGGTCGGAAGTTCGTCGTTCGTTTCGGCAGCGGTTGGCTCTTGCAGGAATGCTGATTGGCGGAGCGTTGCCGTTGATCTTTACGATTCCATCGCTGATCTTAGGCTTGTTTCGGCCGGCTCCGCCGCCAGGATACGGCTATAGCGGCACTTCCATGTTCGTGAGTTTAGTCATTCTCCTTATCGGATTTCCGGTTTGCACGGCCACTGGGGGAGCGATCGGCGCTGTGATTGGACTCGCGATCGACGGACGGTGTTCGCGTCGCAAGTCGCATCAGACGTCATCAGACGTCACTCCGGAATTCTCACATAGACAAGACTAACGATCTGCCATGCTTAGCCCTGCGGAAACTGTTGGCCTGTTTGGTTCAACGCTTGATAATCGTATTCGAAAAGCTGCCCAGCGCGTGGGTGACGGAACTTTGGCCCGTATCTCGGATCGCCTGAGAACCGACGCCTTGGCGAATGCTGTTTGCTATGAACGCGATGGCATTGAAGAACCGGTACGCATCATGCTGCGGCCTCTTCTGGCGATGCCCGAACAATTGAGTTACGTCGATCATGTCTGTCTGAAACTGTCTGAGGCGCTCAAAAGACTGCCCGACCTGTATTTGAAAGACGAACAGGTTCGCCAGATTCTGGCGATCACTCCGGAAGAGGAACACTGGCTGCGTGATACGTGGACATCGCAGCATCAGCAGCATAATCCCATTTACGGCCGACTGGACGCCGTTTGTGATTTCACGTCTGCGGGCTGGCAGGAATCGCTGTTATTCCTCGAACCGAATCTCTCCGGCGTCGGCGGAATTCACTTCGCGCCGCTGGCTGAGCGACTGGTGATGCAGGACGTCGTTCCCACGCTGCTGGCACAGGATCCGGAACTGGACATCGAATTGCCTCGTGATCAGCGAGAATTGTTTCTGCAGGTTCTGATCGACCATGCGCGGGCGATTGGAAGGAACAACTGTCGTCTGTGCCTTGTGGAGCCCAAGTATGCGCAGGATGGCCCGAACGAGCAGTCCATTCTGAGAAAGCATCTTTCAGAACTTCACGGTCTGACTATTGTTCATGCCGATCCGAGGGAATTGCGAGTCGAAGGCGAGGAAGTGTATTACGAAGATGTGCAGATCGATGTGGCCTATCGAGACTATGAAATGCGCGATCTGGTGGCTCTGGAACAGGAGATCGGCAAGCCGCTTGATGCAATGCGATTATTGTTCAGGCAAAACCGCGTGGTCTCTTCGATGGTGGGCGACTTTGATCATAAGAGTTGCTGGGAGTTGATGACGGACGAATCGATTGCCTCGCGACTTTTCACAGCAGAAGAACGTCGTTTGTTCCGTCGACATGTGTTGTGGACTCGAATCATTGGAGATCGGCGTACAATTCTGCCGCACGGCAAGGAAGGTCAACTGCTCGACTTTGCGAGGAAGAATCGTGAACGATTGGTGATGAAGCCCAATCGCGGATATGGCGGCAAGGGCGTCACCATGGGGGCTGCGACCGATCAGTCGGAATGGGATCGCCTGATTGAGGAAGCCGCGGCGTATTATTCGCATCCCGAACAATCGTGGGTGCTGCAATCGGTCGCGCGTTTGCCGGTCCATGAATTCCCTGTTGTGGGTCCGAATGGGACCGTTTTTGAGGAGCCTTTCTATTCGGTAATGGGCTTTGCTTCGACTGAGAACGGCCTGGGCATACTTTGCCGGGTCTCTCAGAAGCAGGTCGTCAACGTGGCCCAGCACGGCGGACTGGCAGCCGTGCTGATTTCCCGGCCGCCTCGGGAACTGAGGATGCCGCGGCGGGCCCCCGTCAAAACCGAAGGTGCAGAACAATCCCTGCGGGGTCGAATCACCGAATTGCTGCATCTCGATCAGACAATTGCACTGCTGGGCTGGGATGAAGAAACCAAGATGCCCAACATGGGACGCATCCAGCGCGGAGAGCAATTGGCAACACTAGAAGGATTGCGACATGCCATGCTGGTGGCCGACAGTCTTGGCGATCTGGTCGAAGAGGTGGCCCAGCAACGCGAAGACGATGAGCGCTGGACACGAGAACTGACCCTTCTTCGACGTCTGCGACGACAGGCACTTGTGTTGCCGGAAGAACTTATTCGCGATCTGGCGAAAGCCAAATCCCGTTCGCTGGGTGCCTGGGAAGATGCCTACCGTCAAAACGATTTTTCGCTGTTCTCGGGCGCGTTTGAGAAACTGATGGCTCTTGTTCGGGAGCGTGCCGTTACTCTCGCTCAGGGCGGTGATCCGTATGACAGTTTGCTGGAGGAACATGAACCCGGGATGAGTCGTTCGCGTTTGGATCCGGTTCTCGCTGATCTGAAGCTGCGGCTTGTTCCGCTCGTGGAGCAATGGTCAACAGAGACAGCCGGTCATCATAACCTGCTGGCCGATCGTCACTTTGCCGAATCAGGACAGTGGGATCTCTGCCGAAGAATACTGACGGCGATTGGTTTTGATTTCGAACGCGGTCGCATGGACCGTTCAACCCATCCTTTTACAGCGCAGATGGGCCTGCATGATGTGCGCCTGACGATTCGGCTGCGTGAAGATGATCTGCCCAGCGCTGTCCTGACAACGCTGCATGAAGGTGGTCATGGGCTGTACGATCAGGGCCTGATGCCGACAGATCGCGACTCCTTTCTTGGGGAAGCTCCCAGTATGGGGCTGCATGAATCACAGTCACGTCTCTGGGAGAATCATATCGGTCGCAGCCGGGCCTTCTGGGATCGTTGGTACCCTGCCATCGCTGCAATCTTTCCGGAAAGTGCTGACGGCCTGAGTGGTGAATCGTTTTTTCGAGTGGTGAACGCCGTTCGACGAGACACCATTCGAGTCAATGCGGATGAAGTGTCCTATCATCTCCATATCTTACTGCGTTACGAACTTGAACAGGCCTTGATTTCAGGAAACCTGAGTGTCAGGGATCTGCCGTCAGCGTGGAATGAACGCTGTCAGCAACTCCTTGGCGTGCTTCCCCCTTGTGATCGGGAGGGGGTACTTCAGGATTCTCATTGGTCCGTGGGAATGTTCGGGTACTTTCCCTCCTACACGATCGGAAGTCTCTACGCAGCCCAACTGACGGAGGCGTATCAGTCAAACCATGGAATGAATGGCGATCTGGATGGCAGTGAGTTCCAGCACCTGCTTGCCTGGCTGCATAGCCATGTGCATCAAGTCGGCCACCGTCTGTCCGCAGAAGATATCATCCGGCGAACCACGGGTTCGGGACTCGACGCCAATGCGTTCTTCAGGCACATCGAACGTCATCGATAGCTGCACTGCAACGAATCAGTTGCCGGTCACTGCGCCGCTGTTTAATAGATCTATCGGAATCTAATGCCTTGAGATCGCTTCATCCAGATTCAGGAGAACGCTCATCGCTGTTGTCCATGCGGCTAACTGGGTCGGCTTCAGTTCGGCATTGCGGGGCGAGTTTCCTGTCGAAAGCAAGGCCTCCGCAGACTCCGGAGCAGCCTCAAATTCCTTAGTGGCTTCCGCAAGAATACTCTTCAGAGTCTCCCGTTCCGCTTCATCAGGCAAGCGACAAAGTACGATGCGAAACGAGTAGTCCAGCCGAGTGTCGTCATCATCCGCTGCCAGTAGAGATCTTTCCGCCAGCTTACGAGCCGCTTCAACAAATGTGGGATCATTCAGCAGAACCAGGGCCTGCAAGGGTGTATTGGTACGAGCACGGCGAACCAGACAAAACTCTCGATCCGGTGCATCAAACGTGGCCATTCCCGGTGGCGGGCAGGTACGCTTCCAGAATGTGTACATGCTGCGGCGGTAAAGTCCATCATCGGAATCTGCAACGTACTTGTCGCGTCGTTCAACGCTGACGTCCTCCCAAAGACCGTCCGGCTGATAGGGCTTGACACTCGCTCCACCAATGTGTTCCTTGAACAGCCCGCTGACGAACAATGCCGAGTCGCGAACGGTCTCGGCCGACAGCCGATAACGAGGGCTGCGGGCCAGCAGGTGATTCCGTGGATCTCGTTCGAGTAATTCTCGTGACACATCCGAACTCTGGCGATACGTAGCCGACAAAACAATCTGCTTCAGAATCTGACGCTGGTCCCATTTCTCGTGCATCAACTCGGTAGCAAGCCAGTCCAGCAATTCGGGATGCGTCGGATAATCGCCCTGACTTCCGAAATCATCGGATGTCTCAACCAGCCCGGTTCCGAACAGCATTTCCCACCAGCGATTCACGGCGACCCGCGAAGTCAGCGGATGGCTGGGATCGGTGAGCCACTGCGCCAGATCCAGACGCGTTCGTTTTGCCGCTCCTGCTGGCGATTGAGACGGCATCCCGGTATTCAGGGCTTGCGGAAACTCGGATTCCACTTGATCTCCGCGTTGATCGTACTGCCCTCGTTTCAAAATGAACGCAGGTCGAGGTTCCGCAGGCTCTGACATGACCATGGTGGCCGGAATCGCTTTCTCGATTTCTTCGCGTCTCTTCGGAAGGTCTGACGTCTCCGCTCGCAATTGCTTTGCTGTCACGTCGATATGATCAATGAAGTATTGAACGACCTGCTGCCGCTGCGATCCGGAACGCTCGTTCGCTGGAATCTGCAGCACATCTGCCAACTGGCCAATCGCTTCCCCTTTGGCCAGGGCCGCGACTGCGTCACCAGAAAGATCGGCCGTGTACAACTGAACGTCGTCGATGAGACCTTTGAACGACGCTGAGGATTGACGCCGCCCGATATGGAATGGTTTGTCGGTCTTGATCGAATCTGTCAGCTCGTTATCGGTGGTCTTCTCAAGCTCCTGCGACGTTCCGTCGACAAAGATTCTGACCCCGCTGGCTCGACTGCTCCCATCGTAGGTGACGACAACGTGGTGCCATTCGTTAAGGCTGATTGCCTTCTTTGTAACAACCTTAAACGCATTCCCTGGCCAGGAATGCACAAAGTGCGCGGCAATTTTGCCATCTTCCATGATCAGATCGTACCCGCGAAAGCCATGGGCCTCGTCAATCTTCGAAACAACGGTGCTCGCGTCATTTGACGCCAGCTGGATCCAGACTGCGATGGAAAACTTGTCGGTGCCTTCAAAAATTCCGACTTGTCCGGCATCCACAAAGTTACTGCCGTCCAGCTTAAGCGACTGCCCGAATTTCCCTGGAGCTCGACTGACGACACCGACAATCCGACCGATCTGATCTGCGGAGACACGATTGTCCACAACTTCGCCGTCGGCTTCATCCAGAGCAAAGTGAGCCTGTAAGCCCGGTGGACTGAAAGCAGTGACCTGTTCTGGCGTCAATGACTTCTCCCAGGCGTCGGCGTCTGCCGTTGCAGTGGCCCGTCGAGTCTTGAGCAGGTTTTCCAACTCGGCTGTGCGAGCATCGATTCGGTGCAGTTCGGCCGTTTGCTCGGGCGAGGGCACCTTCAGGAGCGGCTCGGCCATCTTTGATTGATTGTAGGAGACAACCTTGTCGGGCACGTTGTTGAAAAAGGATGCAAACTGATAGTAGTCTCGCTGACTGATCGGATCGTATTTATGATCGTGACATCGAGCGCACTGCATGGACATCGCGAGAAAGACTGTCGACGTGGTGTGAACGCGATCGGCAACGTACTCAACGTGATACTCTTCCTCAATGATGCCGCCTTCCGTTGTCAGCACATGATTGCGACTGAATCCTGTGGCAACTCGCTGACTGATGGTCGCATTCGGAAGCAGGTC
>JANPHT010000471.1:0-1703 GCA_031424595.1 Planctomycetota bacterium | reverse complement strand
TCGTGAGTCGTCCGCCACCACTGAAGATCGCTCCGCCACTGCCTGATGTCCCCGTCGCTCGATTGTTCGAAAGCGTGACAATGTGCTCACTGATATCAAGGATCTCCAATGCACCGTTGGAGTTATAGATCCCACCGCCACCTTCATCGGCTGCCGCACCGGCCGCTGTATTGCCGTCAATTGTCACATCATTGGCTCCGTCCAGAATTGTCAGGCGACCGTTGCCGTTCCATAGTCCACCGCCCTCGGTGCCTGCAGCATTGTTAAGCAGCGAGACTCCGTTGATGATGACGGAGGTGCCTGCACCGATGGAAATTCCACCACCATTTCCCGCAGCAACACTGTCGCGAACTGTCAGATTCGTAAGTGTCACATTCGAGCTTGCTCCAATCAACACGGCACCCCCGTTTTCGCCCGCTGCCACGGAGGCGTTGCCATCGCTTAGGATCAGATTCGAAATGGCAACATCGGATCGGCTTCCAGCCGCAGCAAGAGTGTTGATTCGAAAGACTCGGCTTAGATCTCCTGCAGACAGAGACAATCCCGGCGACAACCCAGTACCGGTCGTCGAGCCGATCACCTGAATGTCGTCGCTCAGCAGAAATTCTCCTTGCTGCAACTGCACAGTTCCGCCCATCAGAGAATCTGAAAACACAATGGTATCGCCATCAGGACTACCAGCGGCCGCATCTCCAAAGACTCCGTTGGTATTGGACGCCTGTATCGCTTCCCGAAGACTCAACTGTCCATTGCTGACCCCAAGGCTGTCATTCAATGTGTCAGTCAACGTATTGACCACGAACAAGGTCAACAACGCTCGAGATTCAAGATATTCAGTGACAGGTACGGGACGTCCGGACATTCCTGTGCGACGTCGAACCGGCCGATGAAACTCGGTCCGAGACCACTTGTGAACGGACGACATCATTTGAACCAGGCGGCTAAGTAACATGGTAATGCACTCTCTTTTAACACTTCGTTAAGACCAATGTCTGAAGATTCTGTGATAAACGCAGTCGGCGACGTTCCATCAAATGCGGAATGAGCTGCGCCAATCCACAATGCCATGACCAACCCGCGTCACGGAAAATACGCGCGCCAGCGTCCATCCAGAGCCTGGACTAGAGTGGCACGCCTTTCTCCGACGACTTCAGTTGCGACTGATTCGCAGCGGCTTGTTGAGCGACACTTGCCTGTGTCGTATGGTTCCGTGCTTCGGCGATGCGCCGTAGCAAGCACAGAAACTCAGCCGGCGTAGATCGGCACGTTGATGTTGTAGAACTCAGCTTCAAGGTACTCGAGAGCCAACGCAAAATTCAGAATGGCGATGTCATTTGAGCTGGACCGAGTTTGAGAGAACGTTAACGCCGGGCCACCATTCAGTGTTGAAATGAATGGACTGGCTTGTGAAACCACTTCCTGAACAGTCAATGCTCGTTCAAAGTCCAATTCCTGACCAAACACGTTTTCAGTCATGGGCCGTGACTGAAGAGAATTAAAATATCCGGCGTGTCGCGCCTCAATTAAAGCAATGGATCCGGCTGCGGCCAGGTAGGCGCGACTCAATATCGCAGGAGCTGCTCCGAGGTACGCACCAACACCGGTGTTTTCTAACGCCCGCGACACATTCAAAAATGCCGTGAGATTTGGCTGTTTGAGATTACGAAACGTAGGCTTCGGTCGAGCACTGGCCCCCAGAGCAG
>JANPHT010000470.1:0-7410 GCA_031424595.1 Planctomycetota bacterium | reverse complement strand
CCAAAACCGGACTCAGCTCGCTCGGTTGCGCCTGCCATCGAACGCAATATTTCGGCTATGGTGGCTGCGCGGCAGGATGTAGAGCGCGCACGAGGAATCGGAGCTCGCGTGGCGACTGCGATTACAGAATTCGCCGGAAGCCTTGCGTTCCTTGCTCTCCACGTCATTTGGTTCGGCGGGTGGATCCTCTGGAATGTGTCACTTTCAAACGCGAATGCATTCGATCCGTTTCCCTTCGGAATGCTGACCACAATCGTCTCCCTGGAGGCCATATTTCTGTCAGCATTCGTCCTCATGTCCCAGAAGCGCGACGCCCGGATCGCTGATCAGCGCGCTGATCTCGATGTGCAGATTAATTTGCTGGCCGAGCACGAAATCACTCGGCTGCTTCGATTGATTGATGCGATCGCGCATCGTCTTGGAGTCGATACGACTGAAATCGCCGACCTTCAGGATCTGGAGCAAGACGTTCAGCCGGATGCAGTCCTGCAAAAACTAGAAACAGCTGAAGGCGACTCACCAAACTGATGTGAGTTGCCAGACGCTCAAGGCCGATACCAGCGAACTCCTGTTCCAAAAGGGTCTGCTCGAAGTGAAGCTGGGTAATGGCGACTATCTGGTCGCCGGGAAGAACGGTACGGGCTTCTTGTGGAATGAGGAGGTCAATTACCATTCTCGTGGATTCTTTACCGACGCTGAAATAGCAGAATCGCCGTGCCGTCCTCAACTTTTGACGGTCGAACATTTAATTCACTTGCTAATTCGGTTTTTTCGAAGTGCTTGCCCACCATTCCGTCCTCGGTTTCCATCCGTTTGCTCCCAACCGCAAGTGTCGCCCGGCCTCGAAGTTTTCAGGGAAACGAGGACTACCTGGTGTGTTTTCCAGGATTGGGGCTGCGACACTCGCTAAGGCTGCTTTAATGCGTGAGTAGGTGACCGGTTTTAAAAGGACGGCGTTGAAGCCGGTCTGCAATGCCAATGTTTTGTGTTTCTCGCCCGCATGGCCGGTGATGGCTATGATCGTCGAGTGGGCGAAAGGACGACTCGAACGCAATTGCTTCACGAGAGAACATCCATCCACGTCAGGCATGCACAAATCAACGAGGAAAAGATCGGCTTGAAATGTGGTCGCGACATCGAGTGCCTGCCTTCCGCCGTAGGTCACCTTGACTTCGTGGCCCAATTCTTCAATGAGCAAGCCCAGGCAGTCAGCGCCATCTCGGTGGTCGTCAACTATCAGTACTCGAACTGGTTTCAGCGAGTCGCCTTCTTCGAAAATCATAATCGTGCTCGCATAGGAAAGGACTAAGAAAACACATTCGGCCCCGCACACTTTCCGCAACATTTATGCCGAGGCGCCACTTTCCTTGCCTTTCCATTCGCGACATGAAATTCTCGAAAGTCCCGGTTCGATTTGCGGGACAGGCGTTGAGGCCACTGGCCATCCATCGACCTGAATGGTGGCGAACCCGCCAAACGCAGCCGGAACCTGCACTTGGTCAGGTTCACTCACTCCTCCACAGCGGCGGGGTCGGACCAGATGAAAAACTCCGGTTTGTCGGAGTTCTTCCGGGCACTGCTGAGTGTCGTGGATTTGGGGAAGTACGAGCCACACGTCGAGGTGTACCGCTGGGCGGCGGGCCGGGTCGAGGCAGAGATGCCTGACTTCACGATCTCATTGGTTGGCGAATTGCCGGAGCCACAAAGTCATGGATATCGACTTTCTGGCAGAACCGATCTCAATAAAGAAACAGAAGGGAACAGAACGGCGACTGACGGCGTCGCTCTGAAAGACCTTAGCTGGACAGCGCCATGTTCTCAATAACAGAGCGTTTTCCAACCATCAGCCGGAACGCGCCAGCGTCCGTTTTTTTTTCATATTCGTTGCAAAAACCGGGTGTTAGCAGGCTGTTGATTTAGTCGCTGCAGATCGAAATTCCGTTTAACCCGTGGCCGAAAGGCCAGGGTTTTCGCACGACCTGGCCTGACGGCCACGGGTTAAACGATTAAATCAACAACCCCCTATCGCACTGCGGCTGATAGGACTTGAAGCTATCCAGTTAGGTTGTGCCAAGGAAATAACGCCAGCTGACCGAAGTAAAGCCGCTCAGTGGGCCGTGAGTTTCAATCCGATGAACGACACCATCAATAGGACGAGAAAGAAAATGCGTCCGGCGTTCACGGGCTCGCCCAGAAATATCATGCCGAAAATAATCGCCCCGAACGAGCCGATGCCAACCCAAACGGCATAAGCCGTCCCGATTGGAAGGGTTCGAGTAGCACAAGCAAGCAGGTACATGCTTGAGACGATGCCGGCGATGGTCAGAATGCTGGGAACGGGCTTCGTAAAGCCATGGGTGTACTTCAATCCAATTGCCCAGCCAGCTTCCAGAAAGCCTGCGATAATGAGAAGAATCCACGGCATGACAACGCTCCTTCGAGGGCCACGTCGTCTTGTCTTAACCGGGTACGTCGTACATCGTCCGGGCCGGAATGGCAATTTATAATTCGCCGGAATTTTACGCCAGACTTGTAGCCTGGTCAACGCCCGCGCTGGAAATCCTGCCGGTTCTCGTGTTTGCGGCCGCTCGTTGAACTCCGATCGCTGGTCATGAAGTCGAAGTTATAGACGAACGAGGTCGGGCGAGGCTTCACGGCTTTGCCTCAGCCAACAGCCGATTGATCTCGGCCATGTCCACAGGCTTCACAAGATGATAGTCGAACCCGGCCTCCTGCGAGCGCCGACGGTCTTCGTCCTGGCCCCAGCCGGTCAAGGCGGCAATCACCATGCCCTTCGACCAAGGCTGCTCTCGGATGCGTCTGCAGGCGTCGTACCCGTTCAACTTCGGGAGTCCGATGTCGAGCAGAATCAGGTCGGGCCGGAACTCCTCGGCGGCTTTCACGGCAGCGAGGCCATCGTGGGCAGTTTGAATCTCGTTGTTCATCAGTTTGAGCATCATGCCCAGGCTCATGGCCGAATCGTGGTTATCGTCCACCACGAGTATTCTTTGTCTTAGTCCCACTGTCACTCCTTGATCGGATGCCGAAATATTCGACGGCTGACACCATTCCTTGAGGACTGGCAATCGAACGACGAATTCGCTTCCTCGCCCCGGACCTTCGCTATGCGCTTCGATCGTGCCATCGTGCAATTCGACCAGTCGTCGCACGAGGGTCAATCCGATGCCAAGCCCGCCCTGCGCTCGCTCCATGTTCCGGTCCACCTGGGAGAACATCTCGAAAATACGGGATAAGGCGTCGGAAGGAATGCCCATTCCGTTGTCCTGCACTCGCAGCACTGCCTCCCCTTTCACCACTTCCCCGGTCAGGGAGATGCGCCCACCCGGCATCGTATACTTGGCACTGTTGTTGAGCAGATTCGAGAACACCTGGGCCAGTCGGGTTAAATCGGCGTCGAGGTAGACTGGGGTGGGCGGAAGTGTGAGCGAAAACGTATGCCCCGACTGTTCCATCAGTGGGCGACTCGTTTCCACAGCGCTGTGGAGGATCGAGGCGAGGGTGACACGCTCCTTGCGTAGCTCCAACTTGTTGCGGGTGATCCGGCTGACGTCGAGAAGGTCGTCCACCAGCCGCACCATCTGTCCGAGTTGCCGCTCCATCATGGTGCGAGCCTCGTTGACCATTTCGCCGCCCCCACCGGCCAGTTTCAGAACCTCGAGGCCATTTCGAATCGGGGCCAACGGGTTACGAAGTTCGTGGGCCAGCGTCGCCAGGAATTCGTCCTTGCGCTGGTCATCCTGCCGCAATTCCCGGTAGAGTTGGGCGTTCTCAATGGCGATCGCCGCGCGGCTCGCCAGGTCTTCCGCCACGGCGAGGTCCGTCCTATCGTATTGATGACCTGATTCAGCATTGATGAAAGTGATGACGCCGAGTGTGTTTCCTCGAACTTTCAGAGGGACACCGATATAGGACTTTAACCCAAGTTCCCGCATGATACTGAGCAGTTCGACTTCCTTCGTGGACTGCACGAGCAATTCATCCGTGATTTCCGGGACGATCTCGGACTGACCCGTGCGAAGGATGGACCAGACGCCTTGCGGAGCAGTGGGATCGGGCGGGAAACGGCGGTGGACCTCATGGGCAAGCTGCACCTTGGCCGGGTCGATGTGCGACACCGACACCCGCCGCAATGATCCGTCTGGCTCGGCCAAATCGACAGTCACCCAATCAGCGAAAGACGGTACGGCTAAGGAGGCCACTTTTTGAAGCGTACTGTTGAAGTCCACCAACACAGCGAGTGCGGCGCTGGCGTCGGCGAGGAATCGAGCGGTCTGCTCGGCTCGCTTCCGCTGCGTGACATCCAGACCGATGCCGATCATGCGGAGCGGCTGGCCGTCATCCCCGGGAAACACCTTGCCACTGCCTGCGATCCAATGAATGCCACCATTGGACCATACGTTGCGAAACTCGATGTAAAACTCGCCGCTGCTTGCGAGGGCTTGTTGGATGGCGGCATTCACTATCTCCCGATCATCGGAGTGGATGAGTTGTTGGAAATGATCGAACGTACCGCCGAACGTGCCAGGGGCGAGTCCGTGCAGCGGCTCCAGGCTATCCGACCACTTGAGTTCGCCAGTGCGAATGTTCCAGTCCCACACTCCCATGCGTCCAGCGTCGAGTGCCAGCCGCAGCCGCTCCTCGCTGACGGCGAGCGCCTCCCGTGTCTGCCGGAGTTCGGTAATGTCCGTGTTGGTGCCAAACCAGTAGAGGATGCTGCCGGTTTCGTCTCGCAGCGGGTTGATCCGTGTCAGGAAAGGGTGATATTGCCCATCCGCCGCCTTGAGCGGGAACACCATGTCAAATGGTTCGCCGGTGGTAATGGAACGATTCCATCGCTCGACCACCTTCGGCAGGATATTTGGGTCGTGCACTGATTGCCAACCCCAGCCTTCCATCTGCTCCAGCGTCGTGCCTGTGTATTCGTACCAGCGGCGGTTGTACCAGAAGATGTGGCCGTCCGGCCTCGCCATCCACGCCAGTTGTGGAATGGTGTCGGCCAGCAGCCGCAGCTTTTCCTCGCTCTCCCGCAGTGCGGCATTCGCACGCCCCAACTGTTCGGTGCGTTCCTCGACCCTTCGCTCAAGCTCTTCATGTGCCTGCCGTAACTCCGCCTCGGCCTGCTTGCGGGCCGTGATGTCCTGCATCGAGACGACGGCTCCCAGCTTCGTACCTTGATCGTCGTGAAACGGTTGCCCGCTCACCTGGACAGTTCGAGGCGGGAGGCCCAAAGGAGCTATGACCATCTCGGCGTCCTGCACCCACTCTCCCTGGAGCGCCCGATAAAGAGGGACGTCTTCCTTCGCCATCGGCGTCTGGCCGTCTGGCCGGCACAGGCGATAGCGTTCGGCCCACTGTTCAGGTGGAATAGGTTCTTCCGGCAGTCCGTGCAGCATACGAGTGACGCCGTTGAACAGGGTCAGCACGCCCGCCGCATCGCAAGCAACGACGCCGGTTTGGACGTTCTCCAGCAGTGCATCCAGAAACTCGTTCGCCCGCACCAGTTCGGCGGTGCGTTCGGCGACCCGATCCTCCAACTGCCGGTGGGCGTGGCGGAGCGACTCCTCCGCCCGCCGTCGTTGGCTCACGTCCCGTGTGAAGCAGCGAGTGTGGACGAATTCGCCGTCTCTGAACATCACGCTGGAGTCAATCAAAACATCTTTAATCGACCCATCTTTGCACCGGAGCCGAGCCGGATAGTCATCCAGCTTTTCCCCCGCCTGCAATCGCTTGAGCATGTCGCAAATCACGGCCTCGTCGGCATGGAAGTCGGCGATGGGACAACCAACGTACTCATCAAGGCTGTAGCCGAGCATGGCGAGTTCGGCCCGGTTCGCCCGCAGGATGATCCCGTCCGCCCCGATCCAATGCAGGCCCACGGTGGCATTCTCGAAGAAGTCCGCCAGTTCCCGTTCGCTGTGGCGGACCTTTTCCTCCGCTGCCTTGCGTACGAGAAACTGCCCGAAGTTTCCTGCGACCGTCCCCATCATTTCCAGGAGGTCAGCGTCCGGCTCGTGGATGCAGCTGGTGAAGAACTCTATGACGCCGAGGGTCCGGTCCCCGACTATGACCGGACAGGCGAAGGCACTGTGCAGGTCATATTGGGCTGCGACGGCAGCCCTCGGGAACTGCGGTTCTTTCAACACGTCGAGCAGCCAACGAGGTTTCCCCGTCGACCACACGGAACCGGGTAATCCTTCGCCCCTCCTGAAGGTGCGGGAGTAACTGTTCTTATCGAACTCATCAACGGTCACGTCCGACCTGTGCCAACCCTGAACGCAGTGGAGCGACGTCTCGTTTTCATCGACGGCCCAGTAGAACCCCACGTCCCAGCCGAGGTTGTCACACACCGCCTGCAGAAGGTCAGCAGCCCCATCCTTCGGTCCCGCCGCCTCGCTGAGAGCGTGCGTCACAGCGATCCGCACGGTGCGATGTTTCTCGGTTCGCTTGTGTTCACTCACGTCGCGCAGGTAAGCGGTGAAGAGAGGCGGGCCGTCCGTGGCGATGCGAGTGATAGCAATTTCAACCGGGAATTCCGTCCCGTCCGCACGCAGTGCAGGGAGTTCCAGCCGCTTGCCCAGAACCGGGCCTTCGCCGGTAGTGAGATAGTGGGCCATGCCGTTCCGGTGTCGTTCCCGCAGCGAGTGCGGGACAATTAAGTTGGCAAGCTGCTTGCCGACCACTTGCGCCCGGTGATAGCCGAATGTTTTCTCCGCCGCCGGGTTGAACTCGACCACATTGCCGTCGTGATCAATCGTGATGATGCAGTCGAGCGCCGTGTCAAGGATCGCGCTCTTACGGGCCTCGCTCGCCCGCAACTCCTGCCCGGCTCGACGATGATCCGTCACATCCCGGAAGATCAGGACGACGCCGATTATTCTGCCCGCATTGTCTCGGATCGGAGCAGCGCTGTCGTCAATGGGACGCTCCGACCCGTCCCTGGCGACCAGGACGGTGTGGTTAGCAAGGCCGACGATGATCCCTTCGCGCAGCACCTTCTCCACGGGGTTCTGAACCGCGTTACGGGATTGCTCGTTGATGATGGGGAACACGGCCTCAAGCGCTTGCCCCTCCGCATCCACCAAACTCCACCCGGTCAACTCCTGCGCCACGCCGTTCAGGAACGTCACCCGCCCGTGGGCGTCCGTCGTAATCACGGCATCACCGATGCTGGCGAGAGTCACCCGAAACCACTCTTGCTGCTCGTGAATCAATCCAGCGTTCTGTTCTGCCACACGACGAGCAGTTGTCTCTTCTGCGAGGCGACGAGTGTCCTCTTCTGATTTTATCTGATCAGCCAAATCACAGGCAACTTCTGTCGTTCCATGGACTGTCGTTCCATGGACCAGCAATCGAAGCTGATCGGCCTCGTGGATCGCCCTCTGCTTGTCC
>JANPHT010000469.1:0-1440 GCA_031424595.1 Planctomycetota bacterium | reverse complement strand
AGCCGAAGTCGTGAGACTTCAGAAGAGCCGGAGTCACGCTCGCACGGGAAGCAAACCGCACCGCACAAACCGCACCGAACTCTCACGAGTTCGGCTACGTGACTCTCTCCAGTTCGGGACCATGTGGGCCAGACTCCTGCTGCCCAGATCAGTCATTTGCTCGGGGATTGGCGAATCATTGTCATGTCGGCCTGGCCCGTTCAGAAAGTGTTGCGATTCTGGACGGGCCAGAAGCCGGCCTCCAAATACTCGGGTTTTCAATCAGAACGCGGTTTAGATCTCTGCGAGCCGCCTTGTGGAGTCACCAAATTCGGCCGATTCAACACCGAAATGATTCAGCATACTTACAAACAGGTTGGACATGGGTTGTGAATCCACCTTGAGATAACGACCTGTCTGTATCGCTCCCCCGGCATGTCCAGCGAGGATCACCGGCAGGTTCTCGTGAGTATGACGATTCCCGTCCGCAATGGCGCCCCCGTACACGATCATGGAATTATGCAGCAATGAATTGCCATCCACGTCGTCGGTGGTCGCCATGCGTTCCAGAAACCTGGCAAAACGACTGATATAGAACTGATCGATGGCAGCGACCTTTTTCGCCAGATCGGCTTCGCGCTGGTTGTGCGTCAGGTAATGGTGCCCTTCCCGAATGTCGAGTTGCGGAAAGGTCCTGTTACTGCCATCGTAGGCCAGCAACAGAGTGGCGATCCGCGTCGTGTCGGTCTGGAACGCCAGCAGCAGCATGTCGAACATGAGATCCATGTACTGGCTGAAGTCTCCCGGAATCCCGACCGGCGTTGTTCGTTTCACTTCCGGGATCGCGCCTTGTGACTCAGCCGCCTTGAGCCGCAGTTCCAGTTCGCGCACGACTGTCAGATACTCATCAAATTTTTGCCGATCTTGCATGTCGAGCGACCGCTGCACATCAGAAGCCTCTTCGAGGACAAAATCCAAAACGCTGCGTTCTGACTGCTGACGGATGGCAAAGTTCTTCCGACGGTCCGCGCCGTCACCAGCACCGAAGAGCCGCTCAAAAACATGTCGCGGATTTGCTTCAGGGGTCACAGGAGTCGTCGGCGCACTCCAGGCCAGATTGTACTGATAAGCGCAAGCGTAGCCGGAATCGCAGCCGCCGGAATTGCGGATCACATCGGACGACAGTTCCAGGGATGGAAATCGCGTGAGATTCCCGGCTTTCTGAGCAGCCACCTGATCGACAGAAATCCCAACATGAATATCGTTACCGGCGGTCTTCCGCGCTCGCGCGCCAGTGAGAAACGTCGCGCTGGCGCGAGCGTGATCACCGGCGCCGTCGCGGCCCGCAGTCGCGTTCTCGTGATCAAGGCCACCGATGACCTGAAAATGGTCCCGCAGTGATGCCAGTGGTGACATCGTATCGTTCAGCTCAAAATCAGCCGTTGGAAACCAGTGGTCCTG
>JANPHT010000468.1:0-11756 GCA_031424595.1 Planctomycetota bacterium | reverse complement strand
GCGGAGCCAGTCGGTCTCAGCACGGAGTTTCAGCCAATCAGAATCGTGCCACTGAAAGTCGCGAAGACTCCAGACGATCGAGGCTGTGTGAGGCCGTTTTTCGGAATAAAAACCAAAAGGATCTGCTTTCTCAAGCAGGTGCCCACTTTGTGTTCGCACAGCGTACTTGTAGCGAGTGCCGGGAATGACTCCCTTCAGCGTTCCGTGCCAGACCCCATTGTCGCTCGAACTCAGCCAGTCACGCCCGGCCGTCCATCCGTTACCGTCGCTGATGACGGAGACCTCTTTAGCATTCGGTGCCCAAACGGCGAATCTGACACCGCCGGGAACCAAATGGGCACCAGAGTAGCGATACAATGTTGATGCGTCAGCCGGCAAGTCAAACGAGTTAACTGCTGGCCCAATACTGCCTGTTTGCACTGCAAGTGGGGCTGTCTGCATGGCGTTTCACAACACTCCGAAATCCATCCAGTTTTTGCATGTGAATCCGGGTGGATTCCATTATTGACCTGTATCCGAAAGGTTCATTTTTTGAACCGCTTCGAGCCCCATCGTATCTGAACAACGAAGGACGGCAAAGGTCTGGCAAGCGCAAGCAGATTTTTACTGGATTTCACCAGTTTTTTTTCGAACCTGCCTCAGTCGTGTGAACAACTGACCAAATCTGGGCTCAAACAAGCCAGCGGTGCCCCTCTGAATGCCCATCTCGTTTGTTAATGACGATGTTGCTGGCAGCATTGTTGTGCTCGGATGTGGACCCGCATCTGCGATCACTGCGGAGGATCCCACGAATCCTGAATCGATACACGAACTTCTCAAACTGTCGTCGGATGTGATGAGCTCCGCGACGCTTCGATCTGACGAATCAAGCCGCTGTCGAGCCACGGAGATAAGGGATTCGCTCTTCTGCTTAGATGCCTCTGCCTGAACGTTTGAGTGAATGCCCGCGTCCGCCGCGTCAAAGGAACCACGAATCGAGTCATGGGCAGACTGCTGAAAGGAAGTAATCTCCTCCCTCAACGCAGCAAGAGAATCGACAAGAGGAGTGACTTCTGCACAATTCATCGTGCCTGCTCGAAGATCCCACTCAAGTGTCGTAATGTCTCCTGGCAGGCTGAAGAATTTACCCGTCGAAGATTCGAGGTGAGTATTGTCTCTGGCGGTGGCGACGTGTTCATCTCTGGCAAGTCGAGCGGCCTCAAAGTTTAAGGCAATATGTTCAAAGTCGTTAGACGATTCTGAACTCGACTCAGGCGAGCGTGTTTCAGTCGTTTGTGAATCGCGAATGCCCTTGAATATCAGTTGGCCATCTTGCCAGCCAGGCCTCGCAAATGTTTCCAAGGGGGTGTTAAAACGGCTGTTATCTATTGTGTTGAATGAATCGGCCTCCCGGCCTTCCGTCCCCGAATCTGCAGGTGTGACATTTTGAAACAGATGAGTATTCAGAGCTTCGACAAGCCTTTCGGCAGACTGCGAAGCCGCGAATGGACTTTGAACAACGAATTCGCCTTGTTCCGTCACATTAGAATGATTTGTCAGCCAGGTGACGATGTCTTCATCGCTGGATTTGGTGATTGGGATTCTGTCAAATGTCAAGGAGTGTTGAGCGGTGATTGCGAAGGTCTCCTGGTCGTCAAAGCCCCAATGATTGCTGGTGGCCCTCTGCATATCCGCTGCGGATGAAATAGCATACGTTCCCGCTGGGACATCGCGTCCCAACGCGATCCAGGTGTAGCGATCAAAGACAGGAAGTCGGCTTGAAAGCTGTATCCCGGTCAGGCCACTGAACGCACGTTCTGACAGGTCTATCGCTGTTGCTGGCGTCTCGTTGACGCAGGAATCGATTCCCTCGAAAGTGACTCTTGATACTGGCTGCGGCGACGAAGTTGTCAGCCCCTCTTCTTCGGAGATGTGCAATGAAAACTCGTGCAACCTATCCCGGTTTGTTTCAGACTGGCTCAATGCGTTGCCCGAAAACGGACTTAAGAGTGCATCGTTACCAGTCGAAGTTGCGGCGGATTCGGCGTCGATTCCGAAGTTGCTGAAGGATGCCGCAATGTCCGACACGGTCGTTACAATCACTGATTCGTAGAAATCGTCGGTGTCAGACGCGACCTCGGTTGAGTAGGCATCCATCTCAATCGCTTCGGTCGACTCCAGTGCATCCGGCTGATAACGGTGCCCGACTTCGAATGAGTGCGACATCGGTAATACCGGTTCAACAATTCTTGTCGGGCGAGACTCCAGCGGTGATGCTGCCGGGATTGCTTCCTCAGTCTGAAGTCGATCGATTCCGAACGAATCCACTGTGTGCTCTGAGAGTGTTGAGGATTTCGGTGCGCCGATCTCGATCACACCGGCTGAACCGAACTCAAACACACTCGTCGGTGATTTTCCCGGCAGAGCTGTGACGGCAGGCAGACGCTGTGGAAGAGCATTTGCGGGATCGACAACAAGTGAATTGTCGGAATCTTCAGATTTCAACGGAGAAGCATTCCAGGCATAGGCTAGATGCTGGAGTCGTGACAGCGCTGTACGCACACAGTCTTCGTCGGCTGATTTTTGAGACTTTTCCGCTGCAACCACCAGGGACTCGTCGGCAAGCAGACTCAGGCATCGTGGCATTCCGTCACAAGCCGCTGCAATTAATTCCAGCGCGGCCGCACTGAATACTTCTCCGAGGCGACCACCGACGACTTCCAGATGTCGGCTTAGGAACTCGATCGACTCCCGCGTCGTCAAAGGTTGTAGAAACGCGTGGCAGCGAATACGACGGCTGAAATCAGCATGAGCGGGACGCGCGAGTTCTTCCTCAAGATTCAGCGGGCCGGCGATCAGGCATCGAACGAGTGCTCGGCCATTCCATTCTTCCTCAGTAAAAGCTCGCAATTCATTAAGTACCGGAACAGACAGCAGTTGAGCGTCATCGATTAAAAGCAGAATTGGTCCCCAGAACTCAGTCGTCTTTCGCATTTGTTCGACGACCGACCATCGTCCACGTAGTAATGCCGCGGAATCCGAGGATTGTTCTCCGGCACAGAGTTGCGCCGCTGATTGCAGTGTTTGAAGCACCTCAGCGGGTGATTCCAGTCCAGCGGCAGAACACATGACGGCCCTGCCCTCATGGGCCAGCAAAGACTGCAAATGTTTCAGCAACGATGTTTTTCCGACACCGGCAGGTCCGGTTAGGACAGCGATTCCAAGATCGGATCTTAAGGCATGCAGTAACTGCGGAAGGATGCTGCGGATGGAGTCCGAAACAAAGAATGCTCGCGCAAGGTCGGCACATTGAAACGGCTGGCGATGAAATCCAAAATTTGCTTCGTACATAACCACCCCGTCCGTGGCCAACCAAGATTCGGCAATAACTGCCGGACTCGCATCATGCGAGTTCCCTCGTCATCATCGAACGGTCCTATCCGCGTTCTTTAGCGTAACCGGTGTTCTCGGAACATCTGCGCCAGATCCCCGGAATGGTTTTACTTCACATTGGCCCGTTTCGGCGGCAATTCTCATGACAACTTTCGGTGAATCGCGAGAAAATTGTCCAGGAGTTACACTGTGTTCCCGGACAGGTAACTTTGTGAATAGTGTTTGAACCTCTGGACGAATTGCTATGGCGTTTGAAATCACGATTCCTCGACTTGGCTGGTCCATGGAGGAAGGGATCTTTGCCGGCTGGCAGAAGAAAGATGGAGAAACCATTCGCCGCGGTGAAATCCTCTTTGAACTGGAAGGCGAAAAGGCGTTGCAGGAGATCGAAGCCCTCGATGAAGGTGTTTTGTCGATCCCTCCAGACGGGCCAAAGCCCGGGAGTGTTCTCAAGGTCGGCACTGTTGTTGGTTATCTATTGACTCCCGGAGAGTCGCCACGGGATTCGGCAATGATTGGGACCGCACCCGGTGATTCATCGCCGCGAGAGAAAGAATTGGTTTCTACAGCTTCTCCGTCCGTGCGCAGGCTGGCACGCCAGCTGAATGTTGATTTATCAACCGTTGAAGGGACGGGATCGGGCGGGCGAATTACGGATGTTGATGTGACGGCCGCATCTGAGCCGCAGAATGTTCCCGTGAGGAGTGTGAATGATTCAGAAGCGGCTCCTGTCGCAACGCCGCGAGCAAGACGGGCGGCCAAACGTCTTGGGATCGAACTTGTGCAGGTTGCTGGAAGTGGGCGTGGCGGAAGGATTCGCGAACGCGATGTCCAGCAAGCCACAAATTTGGCTTCCCCCGGCAAGGGTGTTTCTGAACAACGTATTCCTGTGAGCGGTCGTCGAAGAATTATCGCAGAAAGGTTGTCCGATAGCGCGAGACAAACGGTCCCAGTCACGATCACAACTCGCGCGGATGCGACAAATCTTCTGGGTCTGAGAACTCAGTTCAAGGCGGCTGGTGAGAAGACAATTCCAGCCATCCATGACATAGTGGCCCGGCTGGTTGGCGAGTCGTTGTGCCAGTGGCCGATTCTGGCCGGTCGATGGGATGGTGACGCCATTGTGCTTCCTGGAGCTGATCAGATCCACATTGGATTAGCCGTCGATACTCCTGAAGGCTTAATCGTTCCCGTGTTGCGACATGTGACGACGCATTCATTGATCAGCCTTGCTGCAGAATCGGCGCGAGTGATTCAGAAGGCTCGCAGTGGACGATTAACGAGCAGCGAAATGCAAGGCGCGGTTTTTACGATTACAAATCTCGGCGCATTTGGCATCGATGCTTTTACGCCGGTGATCAATTTGCCGGAGACGGCTATCCTGGGATTGGGCGCTATTCGTCAGGAACCGGTCATTTCAAACGATGGCCGAATCGAAGTGCGTCACATGATGACACTGAGTCTGACGTTTGATCACCGAGTGATCGATGGGGCTCCGGCGGCAAGATTTCTCCAGTCGCTGGTCATTGCCATCGGCAATCCTGCAGCCCGATTGATCGCATTGAATTCGTAGATGCGGTTGCTCGGTCTGCACAGCGCTTTCTTGATGAATCTGAAAACGTAGCTGTCCAGGAATGAATTCAGGAGTGTTGTCATGAGATTATTTTTGTCGATCACCACGTTACTACTGATTCCAATGCTGATCGTTGGTTCTGCCACTGCTGATGAGAAGCCGCCAAATGTCGTAGTGATTTTCATCGATGATATGGGTTATGCGGACATCGGGCCCTTCGGCGGTGATCCGGACTTGACTCCGAATTTGAACCGTATGGCCAAAGAAGGACGTCGATTTACAAATTTCTACGTATCGCAGGCCGTCTGCTCGGCGTCACGAACCAGCCTGTTGACCGGCTGCTACAATACGCGTCTCGGAATTCTTGGAGCGCTGGGCCCGGGTTCAGAAACTGGAATTCACGCCGATGAGATGACACTGGGTGAGCTATGTCGACAGAAGGGATATGCGACCGCCTGCTTCGGAAAGTGGCACCTTGGTCATCATTTTCAGTTTCTTCCGTTGCAGAATGGTTTTGATGAGTACTTTGGGCTTCCCTACAGCAACGACATGTGGCCCTTCCACCCAGAAGTGCGACACCTTCCGATGACAGAACGGTTGCAGCGCTGGCCTCACTTGCCGCTGATCGAAGGTAACGAGACGATTGTCCAGAAGGTCACGGATAAAGAACAGGCGCATCTGACGACACAGTATAGTGAACATGCGGTGTCGTTTATCGATCGCCACGCCGCTGCGCCTTTTTTCCTCTATGTGCCACATAGCATGGTGCATGTACCACTCTACGTGTCCGATAAGTTTCGTGGTAAAAGTGGTGCCGGATTATTTGGCGACGTTGTGATGGAAGTGGACTGGTCCGTCGGTCAGATCATGGATGCTCTGAGACGGAACAAGATTCTGGACAACACGCTTGTCATCTTCACTTCGGATAACGGTCCCTGGCTGAGTTATGGTGACCATGCCGGTTCCGCCGGTCCATTGCGAGAAGGCAAAGGAACTATGTTTGAAGGCGGTTGCCGAGTTCCCTGCATCATGTCGTGGCCAGGCCGAATTCCTGCCGATAGCTCCTGCGATGAGCCAGCGATGACAATAGATATCCTTCCTACGGTCGCTGGATTGATTGAAGCGGATTTGCCGAAGCATCCGATCGATGGAAAGGATATTTGGCCGCTGATCGCAGGGCAGAAGAATTCCGCATCCCCTCAGGAAGCCTATTA
This sequence comes from Planctomycetota bacterium, assembly GCA_031424595.1. Taxonomy (GTDB): domain Bacteria; phylum Planctomycetota; class Planctomycetia; order Planctomycetales; family Planctomycetaceae; genus SXXK01. The sequence goes on along the minus strand of JANPHT010000468.1, from coordinate 5,597 downwards.
CTTCTATTGGGGCAGCGAACTTCAAGCGGTTCGCAGTGGAAAATGGAAACTGCATTTCTCTCATGAGTACAGAAGTCTTAACGGGAATTCTGGCGGCATTGATGGGATCCCTGTAAAATACGAAAATATGACGATTGAGCAGTCTCTGTTTGATCTTTCTCTGGATCCTGAAGAGACCGAAAATGTTTTGGTTCAGCACCCGGACGTTGTGGCACAGTTGACGATTCTCGCCAACAAAGCCCGCATGGAACTCGGAGATGGAAAGCAAAAAGGATCAGGAGTTCGTCCTGTGGGCCGTATTCCCGGAAAGCCGTAATTGGTAGTAACGACAGGTAAATGCCCTCGCGGAGTGCGGGGCATTGGCATCGTCCTTAAACTTACTGGACGTATCGGTATCCCCGTTGATTGAGGCAAATCCGTCAAAGTCAGTTGCCTCGGCATCCGAACTCTTTTGCCGAACGATGGATAATGAGTGAGCACGCAGTTATTCTCGCGGTTAAGATAAGCATTGGGCGTCTCGGAAACGCCTCCCGCCACAAATCTTCCACGTGTTAGGCCCACCGTCATGACCTCAAATCGATGGACCATCGCCGTCCTGTTGGCGATGCTCCTGACTGGGCAATTCTCTCATGCCTGTCCGGACGATCAGCCTGTTATCACAACTCCTGCCATGAGTTCTCCTCCGTCCTTTCAGCAGGATGTTCTCCCCGTCCTTACTCGTTTTGGCTGCAATCAGGGAGCCTGTCATGGAAAGTTGGCTGGACAGAACGGTTTTCGATTGTCGTTGCGAGGTTATGCGGCCGATTGGGATTACGATTCGATCACTCGTGAATTCTTTGGTCGACGAGTTGATAGTGCGGCCCCCGCGAACAGTATCCTGCTGACCAAGCCATCCGGACTTGCTCCTCATGGTGGCGGTCGGTTGTTCGAGCCAAACGGCTCGGCCCATCAAGTGCTGATGGAATGGATTCAGGCGGGCACTCCGGGAATCATCTCGACTGAGCCGGTTGTTCAGGGCCTTGCGATCCAACCCGGCAACGAAATAATGCGTGCGGGAGAATCGCTGCAACTTGCCGTTCAGGCAACATACACCGACGGCCAGGTCCGCGATGTTACCTGGCTGTCTCAGTTCTTTTCGAACGATGCCAGTGTGCTTGATGTAGATCCGGCTGGTTTGGTCACATGTCTGCGATCAGGCGAGGCTGCCATTCGTGTCCACTTTCAGGGACAGGTGGCCGTCATGACGTTGACAATTCCGTTCGATCAATCGGTTGATGCGATTCAGTTTGTCGAACGACGCGGCGTGATCGATGAGCACGTTTTTAACAAACTTGCCTCGCTCCACATTCCTCCGTCTTCGGCAGCCGATGATGCGACGTTTCTGCGACGAGTATTTCTCGACACGATCGGAACGCTTCCTACGCCGGAAGAATCGCAGGCGTTTCTGGGCGATACACGAATCGATCGTCGCACTCGAGTTATTGATCAACTGCTTGCACGACCAGAATACATCGACTATTGGACACTGGTGCTCTGTGACCTGCTGCAGAATCGTCGGGAACGTGATCATGACGTGCGAGGCAGCAAGGGCGTCCGTTCGATGCAGGCCTGGGTGCGAGAACAAGTGGCGCGGAACCGCCCATGGAATGAGATTGCCAGGGATGTCATTACAGCGACCGGGGATTCGGTGACTCAGCCACAAGTTGGCTACTACATCGTTTCCGTTGGCGAATATCGCCAGGTCGAAGAATCAGACGTGGCTGCATCGGTGGCGCAGGCGTTTCTAGGTACAAGAATCGGCTGCGCGAAGTGTCACAATCACCCGCTCGAACGCTACACCCAGGACGACTTTTATCATTTTTCTGCGTTCTTTCGCCGCGTGAACTTCCAGCGTCAGGAATCGTACAAGGGGGCGACGTCCCTGTTGATCGCGACCGATGAAGAACAGCGCATTCAGAAACAAGTTGCAGAGAAGGAAACGCGAATCGCAGAACTCCAGAAGAGTCTTGCCGACAAACAGGGCGATGAACTCACAAAACTGCAAATGCAGGTCGATGAGCAGATGCAACAGCTTAAGAACATAAAAAAACAGCTTTCGGATACGTTGGCTCGGCCGCTGACCGTGCGTCAGCCCAGGACCAATCAGCAGCTCGCCGCACAACCGCTGGATCGTTCGATGACGACGATTCCTCCAGGAGATGATCCACGGCACGCGCTGGCAAGCTGGATGATTGACCCGACGAACGAGAACTTTTCGGGCAACATGGTCAATCGAATCTGGCGTCATTTCTTTTCTGTCGGTCTTGTCGAACCGGTGGACGACTTGCGAGCCAGCAATCCTCCGACCAACCGCGAGCTTTGGGCCGCTTTGAATCAGGAATTCGTAACGCACGACTTTGATTTGAAGCATCTGATGCGACTGATTCTGAACTCGCGGGCGTATCAGCTAAGCTCATCGACTTTGCCGGGTAATGAATCTGAGCGAAGCTTTTATTCGCACTACTACGCTCGTCGTCTACCTGCAGAAGTCTTCCTGGACGCGATCAGCCAGAGTACGCTTGTCCCCGATGCCTTCCCTGGATATCCGCTTGGCCTCAGGGCAATTCAGCTTCCTGATCCCGGTGTCGCATCGCCCTTTCTGGCGATGTTTGGCCGCAGTGATCGAGTGACCGCCTGTGCCTGCGAACGCACGGGAGACGTAACGTTGCCGCAGCTTTTGCATCTGCAGTGTGGCGATAGTCTGGCTCAGAAACTTGACGATGCTGAAGGGCGCCTGAAACGTATTCTGAAAGAAACAGCCGTGGATGCAGAGGCGATCGATCTGATCTACCTTTCGACGCTCTCCAGACGCCCGACAGCCGGGGAAAAAGAACCCATTGCCGCGGCATTCGCAGAAAGCGAGAACCGTGAAGAATCGTTTCGTGATCTATTCTGGGTACTGCTGAATACTAAGGAATTTGCGTTCAACCACTAAATGAGACTCCCCCTCTCACTTCCTTCCCTTGTTGGCGAAAACAAAATGTTCAACATAAGCCTCGGTCGAGAGTCGTGTTGTCTTTGTAATGGTTCACGTCGGCGTGATTTCATTAGAGTTGGCACGCTGGGGCCCGTTGGCCTCTCATTGGCTCAGATGCTGCAACTTCAGGCAAATGCGGCTGAAGAACTGCCACAACGTCGTGCAAAATCGGTGATTCTGGTGTATCTCGGCGGCGGCTTGTCGCATCATGATAGCTTCGACATGAAGCCAAACGCACCGGCCGAGATTCGAGGCAAGTATCAGCCGATTGATACCAGCGTCGCGGGAATTCAGATCTGTGAACTGATGCCAAAGTTGGCGCAGTCCATGGACAAAGTTGCTCTTATTCGGTCGGGTTCACACACCAACGATCATCATGAGACGGCCACAAATTGGGCCCTTTCCGGTCGCTTTGGATCTGCGTTCGGCGATTACCCGGCGATCGGTGCCGTGGTCGCGCAGCAGACTGGCTTCACAAGTCAGATTCCTCCGTATGTGGCTGTACCACAAAATCCATCATTTACCTGGGAACTCGGTAAAAGCGCCTTTCTGGGTGGACGCTTCGAATCGTTTCGGGCCGGCGATCCCAACACGGCCGGTTATCGCGTGCGAGATCTGATTCGCACGACAGCAATTTCCGACAGATCGATTGAGCGACGACGGACACTACTTCAGGCGGTTGATACGCTGGCTGAACGAGTTCACGGCAACGACCAGATTGCCACATACGACGAATTTCAAAAGCGAGCCGGCGAGATGATTCTTTCGCCACAGGCTCGGACTGCGTTTGATATCGAACAGGAGACAACCGAACTTCGTGACAAGTATGGACGGACCACCTTCGGTCAAAGTTGCCTTTTGGCACGTCGGTTGATTGAGGCGGGAGTCACATTTACAACCATCAATTACAGTGGGTGGGATCATCACGCCAGGATTTTTGACAGTCTCGATAAGAAGCTGCCTGAGTTTGATCGAGGTTTCACGGCACTGGTCACTGATTTGCATGACCGAGGTCTGCTTGCCGATACGATGGTGGCGTGCTTTGGGGAATTCGGTCGTAGTCCGAAAGTCAACAAGGATGCCGGGCGAGATCACTGGGGGCCTGCGGCATCGATGTTGTTTGCGGGTGCTGGTGTTCGTCCCGGCCAGGTGATTGGGGCCACTGACGAATACGGCGGTTATGCCGTAAAGCGCCCCGTAAAGCCGGCTGATGTGGCCTATACCATCTATTCGTCGCTCGGCATTCCGCCGCGTCGTCAGATCCACACTCCAGATGGCCGTCCAATGGAGATTCTGGATGATGGCGATCTGATCCGGGAATTGTATTCATAAACTTTCGTCGAGGTAACTCTGCTAAAAAAACAAACAGGAACGGAAGAATGGATTTCAGAAAGTCAGGGGATTTGGCCGCACATCTATTCTTTCTGTGTGGAGCAACGGACTGCGGATGGTATCGCGGTTGTCTTGTCGTGTGCGTCACTTTCCTGGTGTCAATAATTGGACAGTGCGACGAAAAAAAAGAGGCAGGGAAGGAACCACCCAAAATCACAATGACGCTTCCTCTGGCGATTTCGCCGGGGGGAAATTCTTTGTTGACGCTTCGAGGATTTCATTTGGATCAGGCAACGTCTGTCCAGCTTCCATCTGTTGAACCTGCCGTGACGGTCACCATCCGAAAGAAGGAAAAGTCGGCTATTCCTGAAAAGCTCGAAGCCAAAGACGCTGGCGATTCCCTTGTCGAAGTGGAGTTCACGCTTCCCATGAATTTCTCTGCTGAATCGCTGCCCTTCACCATCACAAGCATCAATGGAACATCAACACCATTTGCCGTCCGAGTGATCGCTGGCGAGCGGCTGACGACCGAAACTGAACCCAATGACAGTCTGCGAAAACCACAGACAGTGGAGCCTGAGACAACGATTACTGGGGTCGTCTGGCAGGCGAAGGATGTTGACGTCTACGAATTCGCAGGGCTTGCGAATCAATCCTTCGTTGCCGAAGTGGTTGCCTCCCAGGCGGGTTCACCTTGCGATGCGCACCTGACGCTTTTTAACTCGGCTGGTCAAATCCTGGCGATCGCTGATGATACAGCGAGCGGCCGTGACGCTCTCTTGCGAGTGGTTTTGCCACGTGATGACAGCTACCGAATTGTGCTACTCGACGCCACCGATCGCGGGAGTGTGCTGCATTTGTATTTGCTGAAGCTGCACATCGAATAGTGTAGTCGTCCTTTTTATAACAATCGGACGTGTCTCGGCGTTGCCATGGCAGGCGTTTGCATATTCAATACGTCGTTCTGAAGACTGTGATGTTGCTTAAAACGGTTCAACATTGGCGCCTGCGCTCTCGTTCTGGATGAAGGCGTTCCAGGATGCGCTCGAGCTCAACGAGGCCCGCCTCCGAGATCCCTTGCTTCGCGAGGCGGCCCGGCGCCACCGCCTGGAGCTCTCCGAGAGCGAGCGGCAGCTGGCCGCCGTGCTCGCCAAGCGCGAGGGGGGCGGAATACCCCTGCAGGCCTTGTTCACGCGCGAGCACGAGCTGACCCGCTACGCGGCCTACGCGCTCTTGTCCGAGACGTTCC
>JANPHT010000467.1:0-2665 GCA_031424595.1 Planctomycetota bacterium | reverse complement strand
CAGTAAACGGCCGAACGTCAATGTCAGGTTGTTCATGTTCAAATACTTCTGAGATCCGTCTTCCTGCTTCGTTATTCGATCCCAGACCAATGGATTGCCCTCACGAGTGACGAATACCAGCGAGTCGTGCGCAGCATCTTTAGGCACCGTCCGCACTGCCAGGGCTTTCCGAATTGCCGCCACCGTCTCAGGCCATAGAGGAACGCGACGTTCGATACCGGTCTTTGGTCGCGGGTAATCAATCCAGCCCTTGTCCATGTTCACCGCACGCGTTGTGAGTCCGGCACAATCGGTGTTTCCAAATCCTGCGTTCAGCCCCAACAGGATGCACGCCTTCAGTATCGTGTTCGTTGTCTGTTCAACAAGGAGTTTGGCTTCTGCCGCTGTGAAGTCGAGTCTCCCCCGGTCAGCAATCTTCTGGGAGTTATCGTGCCGCTTCTCCAGCTTTGTCGGTCTCGCGAACCCCGGCCCGAACTTGATTGGCTTATCAATGAGATCGGACTCCGAAGCGAATAGGAACACACTCCTGATTCGGCCAATGACGCTTCCGACCACGGACAGTCCCCACGTCTTTGGAAAGCTTGCCAGTAATCCCGCGAAGTCTCGAGGTGTCAAAACGCTAACCTGAGAATCCTTGCCGAAGCCTTCGACGATCAGTTTGCACGCTTCGTTGTATTGGGTGAACATCTTCCTCGAAAGTCGACCTGCTAACATGCGGTCTTCTTTGTCGGTCAGAAAAGCGCTGACCATGTACTGAACCGTGCAGCCAGTCTGACCGACTACACCTGCTACACCCGTTCTCAGACGCCGAGGATCTCGCCCGGCCTGAATGTCGATTATTTCTGTCTGATACTTTTCAGCCGCTGCCTGATGATCACTCCAGGCCCCAAAGTACCACATCTTGCCTTTGATTTTTTTTGCCCACTGCCCAGATGCATGTGCAAAAAGTGGAAAATCTTTGTATGGTTTCGCCGGTTTGCGTGTCTTCTTTGCCACGTGCCAAATGTCCTCCGGGTGTAGTCGCTGGTGTAGTTTTCGGAAAAACCATCGTTCAGCACCCCGTTTGATTTGTCAAATAAACAGTATTTTAATTACTTTCGCGCCCGTAGCTCAGTCGGATAGAGCGACCGCCTTCTAAGCGGTAGGTCAGTGGTTCGAATCCACTCGGGCGCATTTCTGTAAGTTCTAGCCGTTCCGTGCTTTACGGAAACCTGTCGGTCTCGACAGTGCGGCGTAAAATAGGTTATTACCCATTTTACTACCCATTTTAGTTTGGGGTCCGCACGTCATGAAAAAGCAACAACCGAAGTACACACTGCACAAGGCCACTGGCCAGGCCAGAGTCCGCATCGACGGCAAGTCCATCTACTTGGGCGAATATGGATCTGAGGAATCCCGTCGTCGCTACGACGAGGTTGTCACGGAATGCATGAAGGGCACCCTCAATGTGTCCTTCTGCAAATTGACGATCGCTCAGCTTTGCATGGCCTACGACATGCCGATCAATCGGCGCGTTTCAATGATGAAGCGTCACTCCCCACTCAGAGTCTGCGCTTGTGACACCTTGGCCGTATTCGACGTCTTTGGGAAAGAGATACAGTGTTAAAGCAGCCGACAATCGATCGTTGGAATCATCGACGATGCTGTTGGCGTTTGTGGCGATCTGTTCCGCCGCGTCACGAAGCGTACCCAGATCCAGACCGCCCAGTTGAGCAGTGAATCCGTCGATCATATTCTCAGACACCAATTGAAATAGCTCGCGTGCGCGTGAAGCGTGTCGTTGTACCCCGATGGGGCGACCTTCACGCATCTTAACACCGGCAGCGGCCAGCTTGATAAGGCCCTTGAGAAAATCGGCCTCTCGACCGGATCGTCCGCAGGCAATCCACAGCCGCTCCCAGGTCTCGTGAGCTTCCCAATAGAATCCATGGTTGAACAGGTCGATGCCGAAGAGATAGTCCGATGACACTCGCCATCCGGAAACCAGACTGACCGAAACGACAGGCCCCTGCTGAACTTCACCCGGTGCGATCAAGTTCATTCCGTAGCTGTGTCCGGCCGGGTCGCTGATCGGATGGGGCAGACGTCCGGGAACATACGAATACGGCGGAAGCGGCCGATCAGGGCATAGGCGTAACATGAATGTCATTCCTCAAGGCTGTCCACAAGAAAGTATCCCACTGCTTGTCAAGATTACGCCAGAGAATCAGCATCCGATGATGCTATAGCGAAAAGCGTGGTGCCCTGAGTGACGTTTCATGACCCGGAGCCCTTTGCTTGGGTGCTGCCGGCAATTCTATCCGGTTTGATCGGTTTCCCTCAGGCCCAGCAACTGGTCTGTATCGTCACTCACTTCGCGAAAACGTTCCGCTGAGGAGGCCGGAGTAAGGTCTTCTTCCCACGTTGGGATCATCCGCGTCATCGCTTTGGCTCCCTCCTGACTTTTAAGGAGGTATGGTAGGCAGGTCTTGACGACGTCCAGCATCACGGAAACGGAAACCGACGCGCCGGGGGAAGCTCCCAGCAAAGCGGAGATGGATTTGTCTGTGTTGGTGACGACTTCGGTACCGTAGTGGACAATGCCTGCTGCTCCGTCTTCCTGCTTGATGGCTTGCACGCGGATACCAGCGTTTACCAGCTTCCAGTCATCACGCCGGGCATCGGG
>JANPHT010000466.1:0-1130 GCA_031424595.1 Planctomycetota bacterium | reverse complement strand
TTGAGACCGCCAAGAGATCTGGTCGTCACTACATCATGTTTCAAACCGACGCCAAACGACTTACGAAAACGTCACGCCGAAAAAACTGGAGAAAATTTTCGCCGCCAGCATTTTTCTTCCCCGTTGGGGAAGTTGGGCTAGGGCCTGGCGCTGCCGTTCGGTAAATTGCAGCCTGCACGACAATCTCCATAGAATGTTGATCCCTGGGGAATTCGAAGTCGATGCCGAGTTCAGTTTGCGAGGATGAGTTTCTCGCCTTTGTGGAATTGCGATCATGAAGGAACCCCATCTGCGAATCGTTGTTCTTACCGGCAGCGATCGGGCTGACATTCTGTTGGCCTGGGACGACCTCCGAGCTCATTTGGCGGGCGTTCGCGATGTTGAGGTCGTCGGAGTGTTTTCGAGTAACGAACCGATCCCCGAAGATCTTGCCGCCGATATGATCGTGGTACTTGGCGGTGACGGGAGCATCTTGCGAGGTTGTCGCCAGCTGGGTCAAAGACAGTTGCCGATTATTGGCGTCAATCTGGGACGGTTGGGATTTCTGACAGATCTCAGTCCGGCCGAGTTTCGGAAGGGGCTTCCGTCACTCAAGCGCGGGCAGTACACGATCGTCGAGCATTTGATGTTTCGTTGTACGCATCACCATTCTGACGGAACGGTCTCGACAGATCTGGGATTGAATGAGGTGACCGTGACGTCGGCCGGCGCGCTGAAGATGCTCGACATTCACCTAAGAATAGATGATGAAGATGTTACGACTTTTAGTTGTGACGGACTCATCGTGAGTACGCCTGTGGGCTCCACCGCGCACAATCTTTCGGCGGGTGGCCCCATCCTTCGACAGGAACTCCGCGTGTTTGTGATCACGCCGATCTGCCCTCACACTTTGACGGTGCGCCCCATCGTAGACTCGGCCGACCGCATCTTTCGGCTTTCCGTAAAGGACGCGCCACCCGGGGCCATGGTGGTCATTGACGGGCAGATTCGCCGTCCTTTCGGTCCAAATGAAGTGATTGAGATCTCGCGAGCTGAGCCCACGCTGAAGCTCATACGGCTTGCCGGTCACAGCTATTATGGAACCCTGCATCGAAAACTTGGCTGGCAGGGGCAACTCGATTATCGAGAGC
>JANPHT010000465.1:0-2574 GCA_031424595.1 Planctomycetota bacterium | reverse complement strand
ATGCCGGGGTCGCCGAGCCCGTGGATCGTACTGCAATCCCACAATGCAACGGATGAAGCCACGATTCGCAATCTGCGAATTATTGGCACCCCGGAGATCCCGGAGCAGATCGATCTTATCGATATGTCCGGCTGGAGCTGCTGGCGAGCCGACACGTATGCCGAATGGCATTCGACGGCGAATGATGAGGCCGCTAACGCCGCTCCATGGCGTAAAGTCGGTGACGAAATCGTCGGCAAGCTGAAAACAAGTGCCGCCGGGCCAACGGAGAGTCTGCTGCTGTATCAGAGACCGATGCTCGAGGACGGAGAAATCGAATTCGAAACATTTTACGTTCCAGGCGAACAGGAAATTCACCCGTCAGTCGGCCAGACTGCGATTCTGCTGCATCCCGATGGAGCAAGGTTGCACACTCTGACAAACGCCCAGTACGAAACTCGCGATCTGGCCCCTGACAATGAATCAGGTGTCACCAGAACCGCCGCGACGATTGATCTGAAGTCCAACGACTGGAACAGAGTCAAACTGTCATTGAAAGGCGATCAGCTAACTGTCTCGGTCAATGGCACCGACGTGTCGACACACACCGTCAGCGAACGAACTAACGAGCGCTTCTTTGGACTTTTCCGCTATGCCAACAAGACACAGTGTCGAGTGCGCAACCTCGTCTATCGAGGCAACTGGCCCAGGACTCTGCCGCAGATCGAGGATCAGCAACTTGCAGTGAAGCCATGACGAACCCAACCAGAGCCACGCATCACACAATGCCTGCGATCAGCCGGAGGCGTCATACGATATGGACAAGGGGCCGCAATCAATCGCTGAACTCAGCGCCCGTCGCGTAGTCGATCACCAAGGAAGTTATCCAGTTCCGGAATGGCGTAAATCTTTTCGACGGTCTTGTCGAGATCATAGCTGACGCGATGGAACTCGATCATATTTCCATCAAGCGTCACATAAGATGATCGTGGATCGTTATTTCGAGGCTGTCCGACGGACCCGACGTTGATCATCAGCTTCTGCTTGTCGAGCTTGTATTTGAAGCCAATTTCTTCCGGAGCAAAGAACTCCAGTGAGTCGGTGAAAACACCGGGAATGTGTGTGTGACCCTGGAAACAGTATTGCTCAACCAAGGCGAAGATTTTTTCCATCTTCACCTGATTGTAAATGTCGTCGGGAAACACGTACTCATTCAGCGGGTTTCTTGCGGAGCCATGCACGTACATCGTGTTGGTCGCTTCGTCTCGATAACGGCGATTCAGTTCACCCAGAAAATCCCAGCGTTTCTCTGCTTTTGGGCCAACGCCTTTCTCAAGGACTGATCGAGTCCAGAAAATTGCTCTTTCGGCACCGGCATTGAAACCTTCCGGATCAAACAAAGCGGCCTGGTCGTGGTTGCCTAACAGCACCATGTCCAGATCCATGACAAGGTCGATGCATTCCGCCGGATTTGGACCGTAGCCGACGATGTCGCCCAAACAATAAATCTCTGTGACACCTTTATTGCGGATGTCTGCCAGCACGGCTTGCAGTGCTTCAAGGTTGCCGTGAATGTCGCTGATCAACGCTCTCAAGGGTCACATCCTGGGGAATGTCCAAGTTTCAGTATCAAATGGTTGAGCTAAGTGGAGACTTTGTCTTGAGTATTGACGCCTTCAGTGACTAGCGGGCTGCATCTGATCTGACAGACTACTGAACTCATGAACCGTCAAGGAGGTCAGAAGTCTAGAATTCGGACTTCAGCGGAACAAGAGAGGAGTTAGACTTAAGAAGAAGTTACTACCTGTTCACAGCCAAAGTCGGCGTTTTTCCCAACTATTGTTACCGATTTTGGCCGTGAGATCTTCCGATCCGGCAATTATGTGGGTTTTGGCCGTACTAGTCCTTAACCAAGTAGCCTCCTGTCGCGGTAATAACAAAGAAACACCCGGAATCCCTTGTGTGGACGGCGAATTGATGAATGTCAATGCCATCAACAGCATCCATCACGGTGGGATTTCGAGTGAATCGTTCACAGAGTGTAAAGCGGCAGACGAAGGCGAGGAAGCGTCGGATTGAAAATGCTCGAAAGAAAAACGATGCGAAGCAAACAGGAGTTCAGGCTCGCATCAAGCACAAGGCCGAATCGAACGACGCGACGACGAATCCGTGTGGCATCGGCTGGAGCGTCATTCGCAAGAACCTTTCGAAGGAGCGTGGTGAATGAGTTCTGATCGAAGAGATTCTGTACCTCTTCTACATCACGAACGATCGTGATTCCACGGCGGAAGAAGTCGTGTTCTCGTGCAACGATCGCTGCCATCAGGAGAACGTGATTGAACAACTGAAGAATGGCCCGCGTGTGTTTCGCGCTCCTGTGGATAATCTATATTCGAACTGGGCCTGCATGGTGATGGCGCCTGTCGCGTGGTCGCTGAAAGCCTGGAGCGCGTTGTGGCTTCCTGAAACAGGTCGCTGGAAAGATCGTCGTCACAGCGAGAAGTTCAAACTTCTGAAAATGGAATTCCGCACGTTTGTGAACACGATCATTCGCATCCCGTGTCAGATCCTCACCACCGGCCGTCGCACCGTGTA
>JANPHT010000464.1:0-13581 GCA_031424595.1 Planctomycetota bacterium | reverse complement strand
CACATCAGCAACATCCCCGGACCACCTCCAAAAGGTTTGTCATCAACTTGCTTTCGCTTTCCGGGAGCGTAATCCCGAAAATTATGCAGCCGGATATCCACCAGACCGCGATCTATCGCCAGTTTCAGGTGACCTTGTCCGAGGTATCCCTCGAACATCTCCGGAAACAAGGTGAGGATATCAAACCGCATGACAGCCGATGTCCCAAAAGCGAAAGCCGCAGGTAATTGGACTCGTGCGAGTCTTGATCCTATGAAGTCTTTCAACGTCAGCGATCTGAACTACCCGAACCCGCAGCCTCGGTTACTCAGCAGCTGGTGCTTCGGCAGCTTCTGCCGGAGCAGCCACTTCTTTCACCTTTGGTGCCAGCATCGGAGGTGGCGACAAAGCCTTTCCGAATTTATTCTGCTTGACCTTGCGGATCAATGCGTTCACTTTTTCACTTGGCTGAGCCCCCACGGACATCCAGTAATCCACTCGTTCAATGTTGAGCTTTACGCGGGCAGCTTTATCCTGCACTGACGGATCGTAGAAGCCCACTTCTTCGATTGCCTTGCCGTCACGCTGAACGCGGGAGTCCATTACACAGATACGGAAGAACGCTCGGTGCTTGCGTCCCATCTTCTTCATACGAATTCGAACAGCCATTGCTACTCCTGAACTGACAAAAACAATCACTGGCTAATCACAACGCGGTCTGAAGCTGTGACTTCGCCAACGGACAAGATTCTTCGTGTGAGCGACAAGTTGAAGGCCTCTGTGATTTACTCACACGGCCAACTTATCCTGACGCTGATCCAATTCTTTGGCAGGACGAGACTGAACGACTTATCCTGCGAAAACATCATGACTCCGGCAAATTCTGCCGGTCGTATTTCATGCAAAACACAGCCACGATTGAAGTCCTACTTCTTTCGGTTCCTTTTCTTCGCTTTTTGTGCTTCTTTCTTCTGTTTCTTCTTCTTATCGCGAGCTTCGTCCTTATCCAGCGGCCCGCGAGCACTCCTCATCTTCTTTTCAACAATCTGAGCTCCCGGATTCATGAATCCACCGTCCGCAAGACCCTTCACAGCCTTCATTCGGTCTCGCAGCCCAAGATTCGACATTCCCTGCATCATTTTGCTCATGGAACCGAAGTCTTTTAGCAGCTTATTCACATCTGCTGGCAAAACTCCGCTACCACAAGCAATTCGATTTCGACGACCTCGGTCGATGACGTCTGGATTCTGACGCTCCCTGGGTGTCATCGAATTGATGATCCCCTCAATGCGTCGCATGTCGTCTTCCGGATTCATTTCACCCAGCTGATCAACAACGGCACCCATGCCTGGAATCATTTTCATGATTTCACGCATCGAACCGAGCTTCTTAATCTGCCGCATCTGCTTGCGGAAGTCTTCCAGGGTGAATTTACCCTGCTGCATCTTCTCCTGCTGACGCAGCATGTCCTCTTCGTCGAATTCCTTCTGAGCTTTCTCGAACAGCGACACAATGTCGCCCATGCCCAGGATTCGACCAGCCATTCGGTCTGGATGGAATTCTTCCAGCTTATCCAACTGTTCGCCGACACCGATAAACTTGATCGGCACGCCAGTGACAGCCTTGACGCTCAAAGCAGCCCCGCCGCGAGTGTCGCCGTCCAGCTTGGTCAGAATCACACCGTCCAACTCAAGAGCCTCATTGAAAGCTTTTGCGCTGTTAACCGCATCCTGGCCGGTCATGGCGTCGCAAACCAGCAGGGCCTGATCCGGCCCAACGCTGTTGTCGATCTGCTGGAGCTCTTTCATCAGAGCGGAATCAACATGCAATCGGCCGGCAGTGTCGAGAATTACTACCTTCGCACCGACTCGCTTGGCTTCTTTGACCCCGTTTTTACAGACCTGAACAGGATTACTGGTCCTGGGGTCTTCTGCATACACCGGACACCCGATCTGAGCTCCGATGATCTTTAACTGCTCAATCGCTGCCGGACGCTGTAGGTCGGCCGCCACCAAAAACGGCGAATGACCTTCTTCTTTCAGCTTGCGAGCCAGCTTTCCGCAGGTTGTCGTCTTACCAGACCCCTGCAAGCCGCACATCATGATAATGCTGATACCGTCTCGCTTGATTGCCAGCGAGTGGTCCACAGGCCCCATCAGATTGATGAGCTGTTGATGAACAATCCCAACGATTTGCTCATCCGGACGCAGTGATTTCAGAACTTTTTCGCCGATGGCCTCTTCAGTCGCCCGTTTCACAAAATCCTGGACGACATCGTACGCAACGTCAGCCTCCAACAGGGCCGTTCGGACCTGCTGCATGCCGTCGCGGATGTTGCTTTCCGTGATCTTTCCGGTACCCCGAAAAGCCGAAAAAGCCTTACCCAGACTTTGTGTGATGTTTTCAAACACGACGAACAAACTACTTTTGAAGCGGATTTAATGAGCCATCATCACCCAGCGAAGGCGACGAAGCGATTGGCGCAAGTCCTTGGCATCAAAGGACTTCCACTGATAAGCCACGCAGAACGCGAGCCACAGTCCACTCTGCGCGCAGAACGGGCCGGAAAAATTGAAACGCGCATGATACCGCCACCCCAACTCGCTGACAAGCCGTTCGTTGCGATTGGCCGCGTTTGACTGGAATTCCGGTGCAAACCAACTAAATCGAGGCAAAATCGCTTTCGGCAGCTGAGGCTTTTACGCCCGTTTTCCAAGTGTCTATGAAGACACGAGACATTTTGATGGATCCGATGCTGCGAGGCGGACCGGGATCTCCGGCAAGCTATGAGCTGTTTACCGAAAAATCAATGACGCCAATTATGTGGAAGGTCTTTGCGGCTGAGTTCCAGTCTCGTCTGGTGGAGAATTTGCATGCGGCATCCTTCCGCTGTGATTACTTCCAGGGCCGCAGCACAGGCCTGCAGCCCAATTTCCCGTATCCGGAGACACGTCGGTTGTTGGATCATTCCAAAGCGAACGAGTTGTGGACTGCCGGCGGCTGTTGCACAGGAGATGAGTACGAGGTTGAAGCCAAGTCGGTTATGACAAGCGCGTTCCCTATTGCCCGTCTTTGGGTACATCAGAGCTCCTGTGACTCTGATCGACTGTTGAGGTTCCTTGCCACGGCGACAGTGAGCAGGATTCCGGATGGACTCAATCCGTTGCGGAAGCGGAATGGCGTGGTTTTCGCCGATTTCTGAACAAAAAAAACCACCGCAGATTCGGCATACCTCCTTGTCAGGTTATCGTTTCCATCAGATTTCATTGCGTGAACAGAGGCAGGAGTCAGAACCTATGGCGACACAAATCCTGGTGGTCGATGATTCGCCGGTCGAACAACGCCGCATTGGCAGGTTGCTGGAGAAGAACATCTCCGATGTTGCGGTTACCTATGCCAATGACGGGAAGGCCGCACTCGATGCGATTGTGGGCGCGATGCCCGACATGGTTCTGTCGGACATGCGAATGCCGATCATGAACGGACTGGAACTCGTGGAGAATATCCAATCGCGGGGCTATAGCGTGCCGGTGATTCTGATGACCAGTTACGGCAATGAAGAGATTGCTGTTCAGGCACTTCGAGCAGGCGCGGCCAGTTATGTTCCGAAACTGGTCATCGAGAAAAACCTGATTACCACCATCCGAAGTGTACTCTCGCTGTCGTCGAAGCAGGTCGGTCGGCGACGATTGCTGAGTACGCTTGAGTCCGCTGAATCCCGCTTTGTGCTGGAGAATGATTCGTCGTTCATTGCTCCCTTAATCGAGTACCTGCAGGAACAGTTTGCGACGATGCATTTGTTCGATAGTTTACAAGTCACCCGCATCAGCGTGGCCATTCAGGAGGCTATTGCCAATGCCATCTACCACGGCAATCTGGAACTGGATTCCGAGCTTCGGCAGGAGGATGAAAGCATCTTCTACAACCTTGCAGAAGAACGACGACATGCCAATGAATATGCCCAACGACGAGTTCGAGTGAAAGCAACGCTGACAACGACGGAAGTCCGTCTGAGAATTCAGGACGACGGTCCTGGGTTCAATCCCGCAAGTGTTCGAGACCCCACTGAAGAGATTAACCTTGATCGTATTGGCGGACGCGGGTTGCTGCTGATTCGGATGCTCATGGATGAAGTCAGCCATAATCCTAAGGGCAACGAGATTACGATGGTCAAGAAGGCGGTCGTGTAAGGTGCTTTGAGGCAATGTGAACGAGCGTCAGTCAGAAATCCGCCAAATGCTTACTGAAGAATTCATCCCATGAGCAAGTATTTCGCCCCGGCGGTGAGGCTGCTGAATCAACTCTCATATCCTCGCAAGTTTATGTTGATCGGCTTGCTGTTTGCCTTGCCAATGGGGCTGGTCACATACTTTCTGGTCAGTGAAATCAACCGCAGTATCACATTTTCAGCTAAGGAATTTTTAGGTACCGACTACCTTCGTCCTCTTCAGCAGTTCGCTTCCGACCTGCGAGATCATCGCGGCCTGATTTGGAGTCGCTCGGTTCAACAAGGCGCCCAGGATGAGTTGAAACAGGTAGAAGAGCGTCTGAAACGTGATATGGATACCATTGACGTTGTCGATGACAAACTTGGAGAGATACTGCAAACGACACCCTTCTGGACCGCTATTAAAGTTAAGTGGCGTACCAGCGGCGAGGTCACGGAAATTGCCGCTCCCGTCGATCCGCAGAATCATCACACGGCATTGATCAGCGACCTGCTCGCGTTGATGACCCATGTAGGGGATCAGTCAAATCTGATTCTCGATCCGGATCTGGACTCATTTTATCTTATGGATCTTGTCGTCAATCGACTGCCGTTGCTGACGGAACAGATTGGACAGGCTCGTGGCTTGAATTCCAAACTGGCCGATGCCGGTTTAGTCGTCCCACTGGATCAGTTTCAGAGCCAAGTTCTGGCTCGGGCGATCGAACTGCAGAAAGAATCGCTGAAGCATCATCTCGACGTCGTATTTCGGGAAACAAGTGACGCGACTTTATTCACTTCACTCAGTCCGGCGCTGCAACGCAGTCTGGATGACACGAACGCCTTTCTAAAACTTATCTCCGGATCCTCAGATGCTGCAGCGGCCTCGTCTCCATTACCCGATCAGGTGTGGGAACAGGGAACGCGGACCCTTGGAGCATTTCAGGAACTGTATTCTCTGACAAGCACTGCACTCGATCGGCGAGTGCAGAGTCGGATCGGAGTGCTGGCCAGTCGTCGATTCATGGTTCTGGCGGTGATTGTTTCGTGTACGCTGCTGGTTATTTATCTGTTTGTTGCGTTTTATATGGCTGTGATGCGAACAATCAGTCAGTTGGATGAAGCAACGCATCGTTTGGTGGGTGGTCAGTCCGACGACGTGGAGATTCGTATCGACACACAGGACGAATTAGGGCAAGTCGCGCGATCGTTTGGGACGCTCGCCGCAAGGCTTCGGACCGAATGTGTATCGCTTCAGAACAGCCAGCGACGCTTGCATGCCATCTTCGACGGAGCTGTCGACTCAATTGTCGCCATTGATGAGCAGGGGATCATCGAGTCCGCGAATTCTTCGACCGAACGACTCTTCGGGTATCCGCCCGGCGAGCTCGTCGGCAAGAATATCAAAATGCTGATGCCGGAACCGTATCAAAGCGAACACGACGGCTACCTTCGCAGCTACCTGACCACAGGAGAAAAGAATGTCATTGGCAAAAGGCGCGAAGTGGTCGGACTTCGCCGGGATGGCACGGCATTGCAGATTGATCTCTCGGTCGGTGAAGTCATGCTTGACGATCGCCGAATCTTCACTGGGTTTGTCCGTGATGTCAGTGATCGGAAGCGAGCGGAGCTGGAACTGGCGACGGCAAACGCGAAATTTGCCCGCGTTCTGGATGCCGCCACTCAGATCTCAATTATCTCGACCGATGTCGAAGGAGTGATCACGGTCTTCAACACAGGCGCGCAGAATCTGCTGGGTTACTCCGCAGACGAGTTGATCGGCAAAGAGACGCCGAAGGTGTTTCACGTCTTCGAAGAGGTTGTTGCTCGGGGCGAAGAGTTGTCTCGCGAATTTGGTTACCCGGTCGAGGGCTTCGAGGTCTTCGTGGCCTATGCCAGACAAGGACGGTTCGATCGACGTGAATGGACTTATGTTCGCAAGGACGGCATTCGGTTCACAGTCAGCCTTGTGGTCACGGCTGTACACGATGCGACCGACAGAATTGTCGGGTTTCTGGGAGTGGCAGAAGACATCACGCTTCGGAAGGAAGCAGAGCGACATCTTCAGGCAGCCCGCGAAAGCGCGGAACAGGCGGCTCGCGCCAAGGGAGAGTTTCTGGCGAACATGAGTCATGAAATCCGCACTCCGATGAATGGCATCATTGGAATGACGGATCTGGTGCTTGATACGTCGTTGACAGCTGAGCAGCACGAGTACCTGGGAGTCGTAAAAACATCCGGCAATTCACTGCTGCGTATTATCAACGACATCCTCGATTTTTCCAAAATCGAAGCCGGCAAGCTGGAACTGGATCCTCATCCATTTCGACTGCGTGATTCGCTGGGCGACACGATGAAGACACTGGCGATCCGGGCTCATGAAAAGGAACTGGAACTTTTGTGGCAGACCGCTTCGAATGTTCCGGACAGCCTGGTTGGAGACGCGGGGCGAATTCGTCAGATTCTGGTCAATCTCGCAGGCAACGCGATCAAGTTTACGGAAACTGGAGAGGTCAGTGTACTTGTCGAGCTGGTCTCTCGTGATGCCGAGCGGACTCGATTGCAGTTTTCAGTTCGCGACACGGGTATCGGCATTCCCGAGAACAAACAGCAGCAGGTCTTCGATGCCTTCTCACAGGCCGATGCATCGACGACTCGTGCGTATGGTGGCACTGGACTCGGGCTGTCCATTTCGCGGCAGCTTGTTCGCATGATGGGCGGTGATCTTACAATGGAGAGTCAGGAAGGTAAGGGCACAACCTTCCGTTTCGAAATTGAACTGCCTCTGTCGCCGCTTGAACTGGACGGATCCAATTCGGAAGCACCTTTTGATCTGACCGGGGCCCGGGTTCTGGTGGTCGACGACAATCAGACTAACCGCCGTATTCTGCTGGAGATGCTCAGAGGCTGGAAGATG
Source organism: Planctomycetota bacterium (assembly GCA_031424595.1). Classification (GTDB taxonomy): domain Bacteria; phylum Planctomycetota; class Planctomycetia; order Planctomycetales; family Planctomycetaceae; genus SXXK01. The sequence continues at coordinate 6,478 of JANPHT010000464.1, read as the reverse complement.
CTGCCAACTCTGGCTGACAGCGGCCCCGCGGCACTCGCAGAAATGCGCAGTGCGGTCAACAACGGAATTCCGTTTGATTTGGTTCTGACCGATTGTCATATGCCTCAGATGGATGGCTTTATGTTTGTGGAGGAGCTGAAGAAGCATCCTGAATTCGCTCGTTCTACGATCATGATGCTGACATCTGCCGATCGACAGGAAGCGTATGAACGCTGCTATCAGCTGGGAATTGAGGCCACGCTGCTGAAGCCACTGAAGCAGTCGGAGTTGCTTCAAGCTATCTGCGAGGTCTTTCGTCGAGTCGATCGCCGGGAATCCAGGCTGCCTCCAGTGCAGCCGATATCGCGTTCGGATATCACGCGAAACTTGAGAGTATTGCTGGCAGAAGACAATGAAATCAATCAGCAGGTAGCCGTTCGCATGCTGAAGAAACTGGGGCATGCGGTTGTGGTCGTGGGAAATGGACAGCTGGCTCTCGATGCCCTGCAAACCAGCGAGTTCGATGTGGTCCTGATGGATGTTCAAATGCCTGTGCTGGATGGGTTTGAAGCGGTCGGATCAATTCGCGAACAGGAAAGATCAACCGGCCGACATCAGCCTGTCTTCGCCATGACGGCCCACGCCATGTCTGGTGACCGACAGCGGTGTCTTAATGCCGGGATGGATGACTACATCAGCAAGCCGATCAGTGCAAATTCGCTTTCTGAAGCGTTGTCGCGTGTTGCGGCTGCGATGCCCGCAGTCGCTGCGGAGAGCAACCGTGATTTCGCTGCAGCGACGTCGGCGGAAACAGGATCGTGTGTCCCGCCATCTGACTTCGCGGCCGCATTAAAGAAAGTGGATGACGACCGAGACTTTTTGGACGAGCTTGTGGGCCTGTTTTTGAAAATGATTCCGGATGTCATGACGTCTCTGAAGCAGCACGCTGAGCAACGCGATCTGCATGCGACTGGCGAATCGGCGCATCTGATCAAGGGGACCGTCGCCAACTTCTGCGCTGATCCGGCCTTTGCCGCCGCGATGAAACTGGAGCAGATATGCCGCAACGGAAAACTGGACGAACTCGAAGCGGCGTATCGTGATCTGGCCGTGGAAGTCGGACGGTTGGTCGATGTGCTGAAGCCCAATGGTCAAATATGAGCCGTATCGGGAATTGTTTGAAATATCCTGGCATTGAACGAAGTCAGTTCCATTCTCAAAAAAATTCTTCAGTATGATTCGCTTCTTGATCTCGATTCTGGTGAAGAGCTATGAGGAATTCGATTGGGAGCCTCTGGAGGAATTGTTGGACGAAATCGCCCAGCGTGGGAAGCAGACGGTGTTCAGGATTTATCTGGAGTATCCCGCGAAAACGGACGTCATTCCAAAGTTTCTGCTCGAGGATGGCCTGAAAGTTCATAAGTAACTCAATACAAATACTCAACCGCTTCCTCCAGCGAAGGTGGAGACGCCTGATTACGAGGATAAGAACCTTCGCAGAGCTTCATTACGGCATTCGGGAAGAAGTACGACGGCGACGCTCGGAATCCTGATCGGCCTTTCGGTTATCATGACGACTCCTTCGCCTGGGCGACACTCCACACTGGCAAGGAAGATGAGGACTGGTTCTACATGCCTGCGTTGAGGCAGGCGGGCTCAGCAGCATTGGAGAAATGGAAGACTCAACGCGATTGGCGGAGAGATTCGACCTGAAGCGTGGGGCAAAGTCTTTGATGCGGTGCCCGGCGACAGGAACATGCAGGATTTCAGAAAGTGTGTGGACCAGACGCATGCCTCCTGGCTGATGGATACAGGTATGTTCCAAAGGAAACCCGACAAAGATCGCAAGCAGCGAGCAGAGACCGAAGTACGGCACATGGGCTATGAATTCCATGTTTCTGCGATCAGCATTGTGTCCGAGAAGGCCATTCTGAAAATCAAGCTCGAACTGGAAAACCGAGGTGTCGCTCCGTTCTACTACGACTGGAATGTGGAGTACGGATTGTTTGCCAATGGCAAAGTCATCAGGACAATGAATTCCAATGGCAAACTGACCGGACTTTTACCTTGGGATAAGCCTCGCGAGTGGAACGACACGCTTAAACTTTCCGACTTACCGTCTGGAACGTACACGCTCGCCTTGCGAGTTCCTAACACTCTGACCAACGGCCTACCGCTTCGATTTGCCAATGCGACTCAGGATCGCGATGTGCCCGGATGGCTGTCGCTGACAAGTGTTGAGCGCTGAGCGTTGATTCTGCACGCAAAACCAGATCCAAGTGGAGGGTCGATTCTCATACGGTGGGACCGGCGATCAAGGCAAGTCAAAAACCAGTCAGGATCAACGGTTTTGTGAAGTCGTTGGCACCACAGTCCCATCAATCCAGGTCACGCATTGATTGCGTAAAAGCCTTCACGAATGATGCGGTTGGCCCTGCCGACTTTGAAGATCAATTCCCTATGGGGCGATTCAGCTCTTCAATGGTCTCTGTCTCATCTAATCATGGCGATGGCCGCTTCGGGTGGATTATTGTTTTTGCGATGCGATTCAGCCTGCCACCAGGAGAAAAGAGCCGAGTCCAACGACGGAATTACCATGAGTTTGATTCCTGAGCTTTTTTTCGCGTCCCTCGTGTAGTTTGAAATTCGCCGCCATCTGCATTGTGGCACGAGATTTTACCGCCCAAATCGTTCATGCATCATAGCCCTGCGATGATGCAGAGTTCAGGTCAGGTTGAGGAATGGAGAAACACGGTCCACAAGTTCATTGTCTGGCTGTGGCATCGATCAAGCTCGTTGACATCGGCAGGAGTGAGAAGTAGCCTGTTACGTTTCCCATGTCGTAACAGACCTCTGGTTTTCGGCAGCTTTACACTGCTCAGTTTCCGCCATTTGTGGTGAGCCCCTCATGTTGACTCGCGTACTGTCTGCTGTGTTATTGTTAACTCCCTTTTCAGTCATGACCGTTTTTGCGATCGAAGGAGAATCCTTTACTGCTGAACAGGTTGAGCTATTTGAAAAGGACGTGATCAACATTTTGGAGCACAATTGTCTGAAGTGCCACTCAGGTTCAAAACCGAAAGGCGGTCTGGATTTGACCAGCCGTGAGGCTATTCTGAAAGGTGGCGAATCAGGTTCAGCCGTCGATATCGAGAATCCGTCTGACAGCATTTTGCTGAAGGCTGTGAATTACGAGGGCTACGAAATGCCGCCAACGGGACAGCTTTCCCCAAAACAGATCGAGAATCTGACAGTATGGGTGAAAGGTGGTCTGGCTTGGTCGGTTGATGGCAAGCCGCTTCATTTTGAGCCGCAGCGAGAACCTCCACAAGTCAATGAAGAGACCATGAAACACTGGTCATTTCAGCTCGTTCGGAAGCCTGATGTTCCTCAGACAAGCGGTCAGTGGGGGAAGTCCGAAATCGATTCGTTTGTTTTGAAACAGCTTCAGGACAATGAGTTGACGCCAAATCCTCGTGCCGAGCCGCGTGAACTTGTTCGCCGCGCGTATTATGACCTGACCGGACTTCCGCCAGCCCCGGAAGTTGTGGAAGCATTTGCCGGCAATCCGACGCCTGAAGCCTGGGCAACGCTGATCGATAATCTTCTGAACTCGCCGCACTATGGCGAGCAATGGGGACGACACTGGCTGGACCTTGTACGCTATGCTGAAACCAACAGCTATGAGAGAGACAGCGCGAAGCCGTTTGTCTGGCGTTATCGTGACTACGTGATTCAGTCATTCAACTCTGACAAGCCGTACGATCGATTTCTGACGGAACAACTTGCGGGTGATGAGTTAACCGACAAGACACCGGATTCTATTGTTGCCACAGGGTTCTATCGACTTGGGCGATGGGATGACGAGCCTGCAGATCCGGAATTGGCGTATTACGATGATCTGGATGATATTGTCACAACCACCGGTCAGTCTCTGCTGGGGCTGTCGATCAACTGCGCTCGTTGTCATGATCATAAAATTGATCCGATTCCGCAGGCCGACTACTACAGCCTGGTCGCCTTTTTCCGCGGTATGCGTCGCTATGGCGTTCGCTCCGGCGATTCAGTCATGGAAAACTCTGTCACTGAAATCGCTCAACCAGAAGACAGTGCGATTCATGAGGCGGCAGTAACTCAACATGAGAGCGAATTGGAAAAAGTCGAACGCGATTTGAATAAGATCGAAGAGAAAGTCAAATCAGATTTTGCAGGCGTAGAGAATGACGAATTCCAGTTTGAAGTTAATCGTGTTCGTTTAATTGAAAAACGTAAAGGCGGTTTGCTGAAAGAGAACGAAGTCAATCGCTATCGACACCTGACCGAACGGCGAAATCAACTGCGAGACAATCCTCCCTCAGGTATGGCTCAGGCGTTGTGCGTAAAAGAAGATGTGGGGGCAATGAAACCGACGCATATTCTGCTGAGAGGAAATCCATCGTCCCCAGGTGACGAAGTGCAGCCTGCATTTCCGTCAGTACTTTCGCCTCCGGCACCAGAGATCGCACAGCCGGCAGAAGGTGCTTTGTCCAGCGGTCGCCGCTCTGCGCTCGCGAAATGGATGACGAGTCCGAAGAACCCACTGACGGCTCGCGTCATGGTGAATCGAATCTGGCAGTTTCACTTTGGACGAGGCATCGTTCGGACGGCAAGCGATTTTGGCTTTCACGGCAGCAAGCCAACTCACCCGGAACTGCTGGACTGGCTGGCCGCAAGGTTTGTTGAAAACGGCTGGTCCATGAAATCTATGCATCGGCTCATCATGAATTCGGCCGCCTATCAAATGAGTTCTCGCGGCCGTGAAGATGCGTTGGCGAAGGACGCGACCAACGAGCATTTTTGGCGATTTGATATGCGTCGGCTGTCCGCTGAAGAGGTTCGTGATTCGATTCTGTGGGCTAACGGAACGCTGAGCGAAGACAGAATGTATGGCCCTTCGATTTACACCAGAATTCCCGACGAAGTGAAAGCTGGACAGTCGCAGCCAGGGTCTGGTTGGGGCAATTCTTCCCCCGAAGAGGCCGCAAGGCGCAGTATCTACATTCACGTTAAGCGATCGCTGCTTGATCCGATCCTGGAGAGTTTTGACATGGCAGATACGGATCAGACGTGTCCCGTCCGTTTTGTGACGACGCAGCCCACACAGGCGCTGGGTTTGCTGAACAGTGATTTCATTCTGGAACAGGCGCGGCTCTTTGCGGAACTTGCTTCTGAACAAAATCCAGAGTCGCTGGAGGCTCAGGTGCGGCTCGCACTTAGACGAGTCAACCAGCGCGAACCGTCTGTGGATGAGGTTCAACGAGGGCTAAGTCTGATTGCGAATCTTCAAAAGCAGGATGGACTTTCTTCCGAACAGGCCAGAAAGTACTTCTTCCTTGTGGCGCTGAATTTAAATGAATTCCTGTATGTTGACTAACATCTGCCGGGTTTTACGGTTTGTTGGAGATGTTCACGTCGATTTGCCGCGAATGTCACCTGCGACTACTGTCTCTTCTGTTCCTCTCAATCGCTAACCGTTTGTGTCCCGGTTGGGTGCGTGCTTCAACCGGACGCTGCTACTTCTCTTGCATAGCTCCCTGAACGGACGACCAGACGATCTTACTTCGCTCAGTCTGAACTCGACGACTGGTAACCGGAACAAGGGCTATGGGTTCCTCCACAACTGACTCAGCGGTTCCGATGGCTTGCTGTTTTCTGGCGTTCCACAGAATCAGGGAAAACGGAATCCACCAGACGAGATCGTTTGTGAGAATCGTTACCGACATGGCTAAGGGAAATCGCTCGCTCAGTACGGCTTGAGCGAACCCAATTGGTCCGAGGATCTTTCCCAGTAATCCGACAAGCACAATCGGCCAGTGCCGCACCGGATCACTGGCGGCGATCCAATAACCAACTCCGTAGACCCCAACAATCATGCCGATACATTGCCAGAATTCGGGGTAATTGGGCAGTGGGTTCATCCCAACCCAGTGAAACAGGGCCATCGGGAATAGAATGGCCATCGCACCCCAAAGCAGGTTGTAAATCGCTGCGGCTTTGAGAAATCGCCCGTGCCATTTGGGAAATCGGGCAGGAATTGTCAACGGCATTTTATGCTCCAATGGTCTGAAACATCGTCCGACCCCGCAGGAAAATCGACTTTCGATGCGGTCGCTGTCGCGAGAGATAATGCGTTATAGGTGGCTTTCGCAAAAATCCCACAAGTCATTGGCTGCAGTGCCACGACTTCTCACCGGTTGCACTCCCCAGGAAATGGACATTTGTTGCCCGCAATCATTGTGGCCAGAGACGGGTTGGAGTGGGGAACAATTAAATTCCGGGATGCCATTGTGATGGTCCGTCCAGTCTGAGCAACCGTTGTCTAACCCAACTTCCCCAACGGGGAAGAAAAATGCTGGCGGCGAAAATTTTCTCCAGTTTTTTCGGCGTGACGTTTTCGTAAGTCGTTTGGCGTCGGTTTGAAACATGATGTAGTGACGACCAGATCTCTTGGCGGTCTCAA
>JANPHT010000463.1:0-1749 GCA_031424595.1 Planctomycetota bacterium | reverse complement strand
ACGGGGACAGGTCCAGTTAATTGAGTTCGACAATCCCGAAATGCTGGTGTTCGCTCGGATTGGGGTTGCGTTGGATTTCACTTGACTCATTGGGATTGCCTTGGCCGTCCAGGAGTTCGCAGCGTTGACTCCAGGTGCAGTTGTTTGGCGGTCTCCTCGATCCAACGGTCAGAGCCAAATGGCTGTCCCCGTTTGACACATTGGCGGAGGGCATTCAGTTCCCCTTCTGTTTCTGGATCATTGACGTATTTCATCCAGCCGCGAGGACAAGGCAACGGCCATGCCGCCAGACATTTCTGTTGCTCCAGCGTGCCACGTTCGCGGCGCCATAAACTGGACCATTTCCATTCTTCCGCATGCTGTACGAGATTGGCACGTAGCGCATTTCGTTCGACGTACCGGACCAGTTGAAAGAAGTACTCGTCCTCCTCGACCGGGAACGACTTGAAGCGGCCTTGGTAAACATGGCCCTCGCCAATACGATTACGGTGCTTCTGCCATCGAGTGACGTGTGTCACGGTCAATCTCTGCATGAACGCAGCTAAATCCCCATCATGTTCTGGCCATAAGACAAAGTGCCAGTGATTTGACATCAGACAATAGCTGCAGATCCGCATGGGAATCTTTTCGAGTGTCTCCTCCACAACGTCCTCAAACGCCTCGTAGTCCGACGGGCGACTAAACAATCGCTGTCGGCCCACGCCGCGATTGAGCACATGAAACACCATTCCACCAGGAGCAATTCGGCTGATTCTCGACGGGCAAAACGGGGACAGGTCCAGTTAATTCGTCGGACGTGAGCCTCGTACGGCGGCGGGGGCATGTTTTTCCTCAACAATCGCAGGGCATACTTCCGGTGGTAACCGGTAATTTGCACAAGTTCGTACAGAATTCGTGACTTGGCTTGCTTCTCCGAAGCCACGTAGCGATCACGAAAAACTTCCACCAATTCCACCTTCGCACGTCTATCCATCGTTTGACTCCTCGGGACGGTAATATCCCCATGAGGCAACAGTTGCGACTCAGTATCCAAAATCGTGAGTCAATGCGTTCGCGGGAAACCGTCCGGCTTGGGAAAATCTGCAGAAAACTTTCGTCCGGTATTTCTACAAAGCGTGCCCATACATAACACTGCGGGCTGGCTGCGTTTTTCTTGGATAAGGTGGCGTACAATGAACAGGCAGAAACGGGATTCGAATCGGCTTTGGATTTCTCTAAAGTCCTTTGTTTTGGCCCTGAATTCATGGGCAACGCCACGGCAAACTCCTTATCGACGATCGGCGATGGGGCTTGCAGTGATGCCTCTGGAGCCTCGTTGGCTTCTTTCGGCGGCGAATGGGGCGGCAGAGTTTTCAGGTTCCTGGCAGGCTGCAGCAGATGATGACCGCGAAGACGACGAAGCCGACGAACCACAGCAAGTTGCAGGTGCATTTCTTACAGAGGTTCGCTACGGCGATAGCCGCCCCATGTCGTTCAGTGACATTCGACAGGGGCAGCTCGATACCTGTATTTTCTCGTCCGCGCTTTCGGCGACGGCCTATTCAAATTTCAATCTTGAAAGCGGAATTCGGGAGATATCGCGGACAGAAACGGCGATCACCTACGGCGTTCGTCTCTTTCAGAAGAGCGGTACTACTTTATCCGCCATTGAGCAGCAGGTCGTGTACGACGGAACTATTCGGGAAACTGATCTGCAGCCACGAAATGGAAAAGATTACTGGCCGTTGATCTACCAGCGAGCCTACGTCA
>JANPHT010000462.1:0-9073 GCA_031424595.1 Planctomycetota bacterium | reverse complement strand
AAGCGTTGCTGGAAAAGTATGCTGACGAAGGCATCGAAACCATCGAATCACCCGACATCCTCAAGGTTCAGCCGCTTGACAAGTTCGGCACGCCTGTTGAAATCGTTCGACTGTTCGGTGGGACAGACAAATACCAGACCGCCCTTAAAAACTTGAATCCGCTTTGTATACACTCATTAAGTGATTCCGGGAATTGTTTGTACATCCTTGTCAATTGCCAAATTCCTTGTTTTGACGTATAATCCTTCCATGAGCATCACATCTAAACTCACGGCAAAGAATCAGACAACGATCCCCAAAGTCGTGATAGAGGCTCTGCAGATCAAGCCTTCGTCTATGCTGCTCTATGAAATTGAGCCAGACGGCCGTGTTTTCCTGAGTGCCAAGTCTGCGACATTTGAGGAACTTGCCGACACTTTTCCCAAAAAGCGGCCCAGGAAGCCGGTGTCCGATGAGCAGATGAAGGAGGCGGTTCGGTCTGGTGCGGTGCAGCGATTCAGAAAGTCAAAATGATGATTGGACTCGATACGAATGTCCTGGTCCGTTATCTGACTCGGGATGACGAAGCTCAATACCGAGCGACCATGAAACTGCTGACTCGTAAAGCCGCCCGATTCTTCATTGTTGATCTCGTACTGGTGGAAACAGACTGGATTCTGTCGAAGTTTTATAACTGGACGCGAGACGAAATCGCCGACGCTTTCGCTCGGCTGTTACAGGTTCATAATCTTCAGTTTGAAGATGAAGACCGAATTCGCCATTCACTCGCAGCCGTCCGTCGAGGTGCCGATCTGTCCGACGAACTGCTTGTGGCCATGATCCGCAATCAGGGCTGCGGCGAGTTCGCCACCTTCGACGCAGCGATCGCGAAACGCCACACGAAATTTGCATTCCTGCCGAAAGAGTAAGTGACTGCATCGCGGCTCGGCAGGAACCTAGCCCTCCCAAGAACCAAGAACCCACATGCTCAACTCCGCCACCATCAAATTTATCAAGGACATCAAGGACATCATGCGCAAAGACGCCGGCGTAGACGGCGACGCACAGCGACTCGGGTAACTCACATGGCTCTTCTTCCTCAAGATCTTTGACGACCGCAAGCAAGAATGGGAAATCACCGTCAAAAAGTATCCGTCACCCGTCCCGGAAGAACTCCGCTGGCGAAACTGGGCCGCTGACACAGAAGGCCTCACCGGCGACGGACTGCTGGACTTCATCAACCACAAACTGTTCCCGACACTCAAGCGTCGGTCCCCGGAAGCCAGCCCGCGACATCGAGTCATCCACGACGTCTTTGAAGACGCCTACCAGTGCATGAAGAACGGGACGCTTCTGCGGCAGGTCATCAGCAAGATCACGGAAAGCCTCGACTTCAACCGCATGGAAGACCTGCACAACATCGTGCGGCTGCCAAACGGCGTCGTTGCTCCGTACACCGGCATCAAGACAACCCTGCTGTTCTTCATCAAAGGCAGCCGACGAAAAAAAAAACTGGTACTACGAACACCCGTATCCGCCGAGAGCCAAGTCGTACAACAAAACGAAACCGATCCGCATCGAAGAATTCGACGCCGAAAAAAGGCGTGGTGGTTTGCCGAACAACCCAAGAAGAAGGGCAAAGCGAAGGTCGCAGCCGCCCTGAGTGACGCGAGTTCCTTCGCCAATCGCGTCGAATCGCCTCAGCCCTGGCGAGTCACCATCGAGCAGATTCAGTCCAACGGCTACAACCTCGACATCACAAACCCGCACGATGCCAGCGAAGCCCACGCCGATCCTGATGAGTTGCTCGCCGACTACCAAATCCTGATGGCGGAGTTAAAAAAAATGCCCCGCGACCGATTGAAGGATGAATTATTTCAGGCCCTAAATATCTCACGCGAAGGCGCGGAGGCGCGAAGATGAAGTATAATGCCAGCGGGTTATGCTCCCACGTCCTCTCGTGACTCTGCTTTTTAAGAGGCATCCAATGACAGACAACGAAATTGGCAAGATCGTCGTCGATTGTGCTTTCAAGGTGCATCAGAAGCTCGGCCCCGGGCTCTTGGAATCGGTCTATGTAGTCGCCTTAGCGTACGAGATCAAGAAACGCGGCCTATCAGTCGAGCGTCAGATCCCGATTCCTGTCGTCTACGACGAACTTAGTTTCGACGAGGGGTTCCGTGCAGATATGATCGTTGCCGGCTCGGTGATCCTGGAGTTGAAATCAGTTGAGCAAGTTCAGCCGGTGCATAAGAAGCAGTTGTTGACATATCTGCGGCTGACGAACAGACGACTGGGGTATTTCATCAACTTTGGTGCCGAGTTGATCAAGGATGGATTGTCGCGTGTTTCGAATGGAGCTGCGGACTGGAAAGAGGAAAGTGCACGCGAACGTGCGAAGCCCCAAAGAGACAAAACCTGACTCTTATCTTCTTCGCGTCTCGGCGCCTTCGCGTGATACCTCTATCTAAACAAAACAGCATCATGTCGATGGTCGCTGAACTGCTGGAATCCAAGCTCACCCATGCCGAATCCACCACCACCCAACTCCTTTCCGCCGCCATGCGTCACCTGCTGAATGAAGGCTCACGCAAAGGCGCAAAGCCGCGGAGAGAGCAACCGTTAACGCCTGTCGCCCGACAGAACGCGAAACGGCCCAGCTGCTGGCGACTGTGGCCCTGGCTCTGCAGCATGCGCACCAGCAGAGACTGATTCATCGAGACATCAAGCCAGCCAACATTCTGATTGAAAGCCGCGGCAACACGCCGTATGTCGCGGACTTTGGCATGGCAATTCGCGAAGAAGACTATCTGCAGCAGAACGCCATTGCGGGAACACCGACGTACATGTCTCCCGAGCAGGCTCGCGGCGAAGGCCACCGCCTGGATGGTCGCAGCGATGTGTTTGCTCTGGGCGTAATTCTGTATGAAATGCTGACGGGGAAGAAACCTTTTCGAGGCAGTACGGTGATGGAAACGCTGCATCAGGTGATCTCGCAGGAGCCCCGGCCACCGCGGGAACTGCTGGAGACAATTCCGGCCGAGCTGGAACGTATCTGCCTAAAGGCTCTTTCCAAGCGGGCTTCGGATCGGTACTCCACAGCGGCGGAGTTTGCGGATGACCTCCAGCAATGGCTGAAGCCTGCAATGACGGACGTCACTCAGGCCAAAGCGGCCGTCCAGGTGGTGCCCAGAGGCCTGCGATCGTTCGATGCCAACGATGCGGATTTCTTTCTGGACCTGCTGCCGGGGACGAGAAACCGCGACGGCCTGCCGGAGAGCATCGCGTTCTGGAAACAGCGTATTGAACAAACTGATCCAGAGCAGACTTTCAGCGTGGGCCTGATCTACGGCCCCAGCGGTTGTGGCAAATCGTCGCTGGTGAAAGCTGGCCTGCTGCCGCATCTGTCGAAGGATGTCGTCGCGGTGTATGTCGAAGCGACTGCGGACGACACCGAGACTCGTATCCTGCGAGGTCTGCGGAAGCGTCTGCCGGAACTGTCCGAAGCTCTGGGCCTTGCGGATACACTGGCGGCCCTGCGACGCGGCCATGGCCGCAAAGTGGTGATCGTCATCGACCAGTTCGAACAGTGGTTGCACGCTCATCGAGCCGAACCGGATGCGGAACTTGTTAAGGCGCTGCGGCAATGCGACGGCGGGCGAGTCCAAACCGTGGTGTTGGTGCGGGACGATTTTTCCGTCGCGGCTGCCCGTCTGATGGACGCCCTTGATATCCGGATCGTGCAGGGCGATAATTTCGCACTGGTCGATTTGTTCGATGTGGATCATGCGGCCAAAGTGCTGACGAAGTTCGGTCAGGCATTCGGCAAGCTCCCGGCCAACGCGGGGAATCTGACAGCAGACGAGCAGCAATTCGCCCGAGATGTCGCGGAAGGCCTGGCTCAGAACGGCAAAGTCGTCTCGGTGCGGCTGTCATTGTTTGCGGAAATGGTGAAAGGCAAACCATGGAGCTCCGCAACTCTGCACCAGGTCGGCGGAACCACCGGCGTCGGGGTCAACTTTCTGGAGGAAACGTTCAGTTCCCCACAGGCAAATCCCAATCATCGTCGGCATGCCGTCGCAACTCGCGGCGTCCTGCGAGCCCTGCTTCCGGAACTCGGAACTGACATCAAAGGCCACATGCGATCGCAGCACGATCTGCTGGAAGCATCTGGCTACTCCGACCGACCTGCCGACTTCAATGACATTCTCCGCATCCTCGACGGTGAACTTCGTCTCATCACCCCCACCGATCCCGAAGGCGACAGCCTTGGCGATTCTTCTCGCCACTCGCAGCTCGCCACTCGCTTCTACCAACTCACTCATGACTATCTTGTCCCGTCCCTGCGTGAATGGCTCACCGGCAAGCAGAAGGAAACTCGCAAGGGCCGCGCCGAACTGAAATTGGTTGAACGTTCTGCGCTGTGGAATGCCAAGCCGGAAAACCGCTTCCTGCCTTCGCTGCCTGAATGGTTGAGTATCCGGGCGCTGACGGAGTCGAAGGTTTGGACGGGGCCTCAGCGAACAATGATGGCCAAAGCATGGCAGGTCCACGGACTGCGAACAGGATTGGCAACAGCGTTACTACTGGCGTTGGTCTTCACCGGCCTCAGTATCAACAAGGCTGTTAATGTTCGTCAGGAGAAACTGTTGGCGCAAAAACAGGAGGAACAGAACAGGGCCGAAGCCAATCGCCTGGTGCAGGGCCTGCTGCAGGCTGATACGACAGTGGTGAACACCAGCATCAATGATCTGAATGCTTTCCGCACCTGGGCGGACCCGCAGCTGAACACAGCGTTCAAAGATTCCCCGGCTGATTCCAATGCGAAACTCCACGCAGGCCTGACGCTGGTGGATGGAGGGCAGGCGGCTGATTCTACGGTGCTTGATTTCCTGCGGGAGCGGCTGCTGACCGTCACGCCCGGACAGTTCGCCTCGGTGCGGACGCTGCTGGAGCCGCACAAGGCCACGCTGATTCCGGGGTACTGGAAACTGGCGACAGATGATCAGCAATCGTCTGCACGACGGTTGCATGCTGCCTGTGCCTTGGCGGATTTCGATGCTTCCAATGCTGCCTGGGCCGATACCAGCCTTACCAAATTCATCGCCGAACAACTGGTTGCGGTGAGTCCCATTTATGTGGGGCAGTATCAGGAACTGATGCGTCCCGTCGGTGCCAGCCTTGTGCTCGCTTTGAGCGATATCTTCAAGGACCCGGTACGCGGCGAGCTGGCGAAAACGCTGGCCACCACACTGCTCGCGGATTATGCAGCGCAGGACGTGAACACGCTGGCGGAACTGGTGCTGGTCGCCGATGTGCCATCAGACAAGACGCTGTTTCCGATTCTGCAGCAGCACGTGCAGACAGCTGTGAAGAACATGGACTCGGTGCTGGATCGTCGGCTGAAACCTGATTGGAAGGACAAACCGCTCGATCCCGCCTGGACCGTTCCATCCGCAGGCGTTCGAGCAAAGATCGAAGCGGCCCATGGAATGATCAGCGACCGCTTTGCCTTCTGTCAGGACATGCCGTGGGACACGTTCCTCGAAGTCGCCGAATCCCTCCGCGCCTCCGGCTACCGTCCCACAAGAGTTCGCCCCCATAGTAGCAGGCACTCTCCGAGTGCCGCAGCCTCTCCGCGACTCTCAGCAGTTCCGGAACCACAAGCAGAATCTTCAGATTTGTCGGTGATTGGGGCGGACGGCAATCGGAGAGTGCCTGCTACTTTGGTTGCCGCCATCTGGACACGCGACGGCCTCAAGTGGGAACTTCAACCCCGTGTCACAAAAGCACAACTTCCCGCTTCCGACGCCCCTGCCGGGAAAGACGGCATGCTGCTCACCGACCTTGCTGCGCTCCCATCGGCGGACCCCGCCGCTGAACTTCAGTTCGTGGCCCTCTGGTCCGAACCCACGGCAGCCGATGAGCAACGCCGCATCCTGATCGATGTCAGTGGCGCTGAACTCGCAGCCGCTCAGGCACAGCTCGCTCAACAGGGCTTCGCCTCCCAATCCACCGTCAGCGTCCGCTCGGACAACGCCAGCCAACGACACTACACGGCCATCATTTCCAATCAGGGAGCCCCGTCGGAACTTCGCCCCGCTTACAGTGGGTTTGAACTTGTGGAACAGCCGCAATGGGACGTCGCCGTCGCCCCGGCTGAAGAGTTGGCGGATCCTCTGAATCAATACCGGCAGCAGATGACCGAAATCGAAAAACTCTCGCCGGAGAGACTGGACGATCCTCAGGTCCGGGAGGAGCGGGCGACGGCTAACTTTCAGCTCGGCAATCTGGACGCGGCCCTCGCCGATCTGGATTATCTGATCGGCAAAGAGATAGCAACGGCCTCCGTGCTGCGGTATCGCACGCTCACCCTGGCCCGGCTTGGCAAAGCTGACGAAGCGAAAGAGTCGCTCACGAAATATTTGATCACAGATGCGTCAGCTCCTTACAAATGGTACGTTCAGGTTCAGGTTCCGGCATGGCTGGGCGAACTTGAACAGGCCTCTGCTGAGCTGGAATCTGCCGTGACGGCCTCCGGCCAAAACGCAGATAAACTCTACTACGTTGCTTGTGCGGCTGCCCTGTCGTCGAAGGCTCTGTCTGCGAAGAACATCACTCAGTCAAAACAAATGGCGGATCGAACAATCGAATTGCTGAAGCAGTCGGTCGCAAACGGATACAGGGATTTGAAGCAACTGACATCCGATGCTGACTTCGCCAGTCTGCATGCGGATCCGCGGTTCCTGGCATTGCTGGAGACTATTGAAGCCCGGGCGAAGTACGCCGCCCTCTGGCGAGCTGACGTGGAGATTGAATCCAGATTGCTGGCGGCAGTGCCGATCACTTCCGTCGTCGAACAGCTCAAGCCACTGCTCGAAGCAGGCTGGCGTCCGTTTGCGATTGCTGTGGATTCAGGCTCTGATATTCGGGAGGGCGAAGCTCCTGCTGAGCCGCGAGAACCATTGAACAATGAGGCCAGCGGCTCGGCAGGAGCCTCGGCCTCCCAAAATCGAGGACCATTGGGCGAGACGGGGGCCGCCACGACAGCAAGTTGCTCAATCCTCCTCCACCGCCCCATGATCCCCGACGCCGCCAAAGAACTGCTCGCTCTGCAGCAATCCGCCGCCGCCACTGCCCTGCTGCGGCTCAACACGGCTGATAAGGTCTGGCCGCTGTTCCAGGACCAACCCGACCCGCGTCTGCGGAGCTACCTGCTGCACCGACTGGCACGCTACAACATTGATCCACAATCCCTGATCACTCAACTGGCCGCAGAATCCGACGTCACCCGTCGACGCTGCCTGATCCTCGGCCTCGGGGAATTCGCGAAAGCAAAGCTGCTTTCGGCCGAACAGCAGGCCGCAGTCAGGGCTGACCTGGCGCAACGTTACGCTGACGATCCCGACTCCGGCGTTCACGGAGTTGCGGAGTGGGCTCTGATTCAACTCGGTGCAGAAGACAAGATCATGGAAATCCGTGCTGCCTTTTCCACCGGAGAAGTTGTCGGAGACCGTCGCTGGTACCTGACGAAAACAGGTCAAAGTCGACATCACTTTCCGAGTAATGAATCTGCCGCTGAACCTCCTGCGAAGGATGAAGACGACAATACGGCCCTTACCTTCGCCATTATCGACGCCGGCGCCGAATTCCTGATGGGCTCCCCCGTGTCTGAGCCTGAGCGATTTGGTGGTCCCACGAACAAGATCGAGGTCCTCCACCGCCGCCGGATCGGTCGTACATTTGCCATTGGTACCCATGAAGTCACGATAGCCCAGTACCGGGGGTTTCACACCAACCATCAGTTTGACCGCACGCACGCTCGTGAAGAAGAGGCTCCCGCAAACATGATTTCGTGGTTTGACGCAGCAGCGTACTGCAATTGGATGAGTGAACAGGAAGGAATCCCCCGTGACCAGTGGTGCTACAACCCAGATCAGCCATTTTCGAACGGGATGCCTCTGTTACCGGATTATCTGCAGCGGACAGGCTATCGGTTGCCGACGGAAGCGGAGTGGGAATACGCGTGCCGGTCCGGCACCACAACGGCACGTTACTTCGGGGAAACGGAAACGCTGCTGGGCGAATATGCGTGGTACATGCAGACGTCAGGCAACCAATGGATGCTTCCCGTGGGCACTCTGAAGCCGAACGGCAGCGGACTATTTGACATGCAGGGTAATATTTCGGAGTGGTGCCAGGATCGGGCGTTTCTCTTTGACACGACCACTGAGTGGATGGGCGACCATGAGCAGATTGGAAAACTGATGAATATCAATAGCCGGGCTACGCGCGGCAGTGCGTACTTCTTTACGGCGTTGAGCGTTCGCTCAGCAAACCGCACCACGAGCCAGCCGGAGAACCGAGTCTCCGTCAACGGTTTTCGTGCGGCGAGGACATTACAGCCTGTTTCCCCTACTGCTTTACCACCCACCGAAGGCAAAACAAATTGAAAAACTGAGCACCTTGATTGGCTTTTGACGCCTGGCAAACAGAGAGAGCAAATGGCGACACTAAGGAAAGACGAAAAGTTAGTTGTGATTACAAAAACGTACCACCTGTTTTTGAAGCACACATGCCTATCATTTTCTGAACCTGTATCGGCCACACCGACAGATTCTGCCAGACGGCCGTTTTGCTCACGTCCCTAATCTCAGTTTCGCACCCATGCGCCATTTTCTCAGGCATCCACAACAACATTCGCCAGTGGGCGGGCCTGGCGGGCGAGGATGTCGCCTGTAGATTTTTCCGCAGGGTTGAGGGCGTCTTCGCAGTCCATTTGAACAGACCCGGAGATCAGCCGTGTCTTGCAGTGGCCGCAGATGCCCGAGCGGCAATCGACGGCAGCCTGGCCTGAATGATTTTCGCAGGATTGAACCAGCGATAAACCGACCCGGACACGATCGCACTGCCCGCGACAGGTCCCGCCCGCATGAAGTTGCGACGGTTGAAGTAAGTACCCGTCCAAGATCTATTTCGTGAAATCGCCGTTTGACAGTAGACTCTCCGCCACTCCAGGGAGGGAGATTGGGCGATGGCAGAGGAACAGACGGTTCACGAGTGTTGTTGTGCGAAGTGTCTGGCGGGCAATTCC
>JANPHT010000461.1:0-26592 GCA_031424595.1 Planctomycetota bacterium | reverse complement strand
CAACAAGCCGTGGCCGCTGCAAATCAAAGCAGGTGACTACTGCCTGCTGCATCACTCCGAAATCGGCGGACTACTCGGCCTCTGGCAGGCGACCAGCGACGGCGGTAAGGGGCTTGTGCCGAAAATGTGGGCCGGAAAGTTTCCGTATCAGGTCAAAGTGAAATTGGTGCTGCCGAAAGTCACCGAGGTTCCAAAGAGGATTCTCGCTGACCTTGGGGTTAATCCCGCCGTCGGCCGTTGCGACAACTGCGTCGATGAGGATCTCGCGGAAGAACTGATCCACGGCATGCTGGCTCTTGACAAATAGATAGATAAACGGCGGCTAACCCAAAAATTCTTTTTTAAAAAATCTGTACGGCGGCATGCAGGCTAACCCCGTACCGTCCGGTGGCAAAGGGGGTGGGGGTCTGGGCAAAAACTCGGTGGCTAACCAATGCGAATTCCCGAGATGAGCCCCAAACGCGACGGGTACACCTGCCATACAGCCACGAAGGCCCTCACATCGAACCTCGAAGCCCCAATCGTGGCCCTCATGGCGGTTAACGAACGGTTGCTCATGCACAGATCGACCATCACAACGCCCCATGAGCCCCATCAAAGCTCACTGAGCCCATCGATCCTGTGGATCCCCATGAGGGCCAGCCAGCCCTGCCAAGTAATTATGACGTGCATCGATCCTGCCGCAGCTCGAAGGGGCGGGATGTAGATTTCGGGTTTCCGGAAACTCCGACGACATAGCGGGATTCCGCCATCTGCCGACCGAGGATTACCCCCATTGTTCTTGATCCAGATGGTGACAATGTCACCCTGTCCGGCCCGCGACGGACTTTACGCGTTATGGGCGGCCCGAAGCCAAAAGCGTAGCCCCACACACATTTTAGTGTTCGTGTGTTCACATTGGCGGCGAGTGGCCATCGAGCATCGCTGCGGGATCACGCTTCCCGGTCCGGTCCCCGAGTCAAATCGCCCCAGTCCACTCGTTCGGTTCTCCCGTTTCCTCGAGTGCTGGAGCCTTTGGAAACGCCCCGCAACAGTTGGGAAGATGTTGTTTCACCAATGAATTCACTGGGTTTCGCATCACAGACCGGAAAGTTTCCGGTTTCGTTCCCGGCTGCTCCCATCATCCCACCTGGCCCCTTCAAATCGCGTTTCACGAATCGGTTCTGCCACCTCTGTTCATGTCGCGTCCCGACTTCAGGATATAATCCTGATCTCTCCGGGATATATTCTTTTAGCATCAGGATATATTTCTGGCATCCTGTGAACCCCCGATCGCCACCTCACATCGCCACTTGGTACCCGTGCATCGCCACTTGTGCCACTTCGAATCCGCTCGCTCGAAAACAGTGGAGTCTTGACTACGGTTTTTCAGACCACGGGTTCGAAGCCTTCCGATACCCACCTCGGTTCACCGTTCCCGTTTCGGTGAAACGAGGTGCAGAATTCGATGCGTTCCTTCCGGGGAAAAGCGGAAAACTGTGCATGCGACTGAAGGGCGTTACTCGTGACTCAGGAGCCCCAACTTTTGAGAGGCTTCCCCTCTTCTGGTTGCTGCTCATCGTGGCACCCGTCGCCGACGGCGATGAGCTTGCGTCGGGCTGCTGGCGATAGGTCAGGGCAGGCCAGAATCAGAGCCCGGATGTCTGCCCATGATGCACCGCTCTGAAAAGCCAATGCACCGGATTTTGCACCGCCTTCATCAAGAGAAGCAGTTTTGCCAGCGTTTTCAGGGGCGTTTCGAGTCCCTCCGCCGCTACTGGAAACCCCGAAAAGCCTAGTGTTTTTCGGGGTTTTTGCGTTTTTGCGAGGAAAGTGGCCCCAGCGGTGGCCCCGGCGGATAACTGAAACTGCATTGCATCCAGCAGGTTCTGCCGAATGTCCCGCAGTGAGACAGGTTTCGAATCATTCGCTCCGTATCCGCTCATGCAAAACCCCAGAGACGTCGTCCTTGAAGAATTACGCAAGGAATGCACGTGAAATCACTGACATCACCACAGTGCATTCCACCAAAGCCTGATCCCACATAGTTTCGGAGTCGCTCCCTGTGCATTTAGAGTCCGAGGATTTGGTGATAGCATCGAGAACTGGTTTGGTTAGGATATTCCGGTCGCCGGCTAATCCGCGACCAACGACTTCCCCGCCATGAAATGCAACCTCTGTCCACCGCCCGGTTCACTGGACTTCTCTGATGACCGCTTTGAAGCTGTTTCCAAAGCTTGCCATGCGACGACGACTCTTTCGTGTTCTCGTGTTGCTGGTCGTCACATTGACGAGATTCGGTGCGGCGTCGGCTGGTGAGGAACTGTCTGCAAGGGTCGATGCTTTGATCGGTGCAGCCGCGAAGGGCGCTGCAATCGGTCCCGCGTGTGATGACGCCACGTTCGTTCGACGCGTCTATCTTGATCTGTCCGGACGCATTCCCTCATCCCAGGAAGCGACGGCGTTTTTGGCCAGCACTGAAGCGAATAAACGCCCCGCCCTGATTGAGTCACTGCTCGCCAGCCCTGACTATCCGCCGCGGATGCGAGATCTGTTCCACGCCATACTAATGGAGCGACGCGGTGAAAACGCCGAGTGGACGAAATTTCTGGAGGCGTCGTTCGAGGCCAATAAGCCGTGGGACCAGTTGGTGCGGGAAATCCTCGATCCCGATCCGAACAACGAAACGGTCCGCGGAGCCGCGTTCTTTCACACTCGACGTCTGGAGAAGGTCGGCCAACAGGAAACTGACTACCCCGGCCTGACGCGCGACATTGGACGACTGTTTCTCGGCATCGATCTGCAGTGTGCCCAGTGCCACAATCATTTATTCATTGATAGCTACAAGCAGGTCGATTTTCAGGGGCTGTTGACCGTTTATCAGAACACATTCATTCGGACGGACGTAAAATTCCCAGCCGTCGGCGAAAAACTGATCTCGAAGAAGCTCGAATTCATGTCGGTCTTCGACAAGCAGCCGCTGGCGACGGGACCGCGAATTCCGTTCGGTCAGGAGTTTGAAATCCCGACGTTCGAAAAAGATCAGGAGTATTTGACGCAGCCAGATCGAAAGACAAACTTTCCCGGTGTGCCGCGTTTCCGCGCTCTGGAGGTGATTGCCCGCGAGTTGCCAGTCGATTCCAACAGGGCGTTTATCGACAACGCCGCAAACCGGCTGTGGTTTGTGATGATGGGACGCGGGCTCGTGAATCCGCTCGACCAACAACACTTGGAGAATCCACCGTCTCATCCCGATGTGCTGCAGGCTGTGGGAGAAGAACTCATCGCAACGAGGTTTGATATCAAGTTGCTGCTGCGGCAACTCGCGTTGACGGAAACGTACCAGCGAACGTCCGTGCTTACGACGATCAACGACGTTCCGCCTGCTGACAGCTACCGAGTGGCGAACGAGAAACGGCTGTCAGCCGAGCAGATCATGAATAGCGTCTTCGTCGCCACCGGAACACGCGATCATTCGGCCAGGATTGAGCCACCACGGGCGGCCGAACCTTCATCCGACGCCAAGCCCGTGCCGACGGCTGATGAAATCCGCGCGGCGTTTGTCAAAGCGTTTGGCAACGTCCCGCAGGATCCGGAAGTGGAGTTTTCGCCGTCTCTCAAATCATCGTTGTTCGTGCTGAACGACTCTGCAATGCTGGACTGTCTGACGCCACGAGCCGGAAATCTTATCGATCGACTGATGAATCAGCCTGATCCGTCTGCTGTGGCGCATGAGTTGTATCTGTCGGTCCTGACGCGGCGACCGACGTTGGACGAACGTGCCGAAGTCGCCGACTATCTTGCAAAGCACGAATCCCGTCGTCAGATCGCTGTCACAAACCTTGCCTGGGCGCTGTTGGCCTCCACTGAGTTTTGCCTGAATCACTAACGCCATGAATCGAAACTCGCTCTGTAAACCATGGGAACATCGCCTGTCGCGACGACAGTGGATGGGTGGCAGTGCTGGCGCCGTCGCTGGAGCGATAGGACTTGGCCGTCTGCTGACGCCAGCTCTGGCGGACGAACTGAAGAAGAAATCAAAGCAGGTTCTGTTCATCTGGCTGGATGGCGGTATCAGTCAACTGGAGAGCTGGGATCCCAAACCCAACACGGAGTTCGGCGGCCCGTTCAGAGCCATTCCCACATCCGTCCCCGGCATTCAAGTGAGCGAACTGCTGCCGCAAACCGCAAAGCAGATGCAGCATCTGGCCATCGTTCGCAGCCTCTGCACTCAGGACGATGCACACTCCTCCGGCGTCGAACGAATTCAGCGGGGCGATCCGAAAAACCGTGGCGTGGTCTATCCATACTTGGGCTCAGCCGTGACGAAACTTCTCGGCGCGAACGACAGCGGCCTGCCGCCGTATGTTTGGATCAAACCGCTCAGTGGCGGGTTCATGCACAAAGACGCCGGGTTCCTTGGCCCGAAATACGGCTCGCTGGCCTTTGGCGACGGCAAGCCGCCCGACAATCTGCTGCGTCACGTGTCGGTGTCGGATCAGGATCTGACGGAACGTGCTCAGCTGCGGGCGCGTGCCGACAAACGATACGCGGCGTCACATCGCGCGGGATCGACCGAAGCCAATTCGTTTGTCTTCGATATGGGTCTGGAACTCATGAAGCGACAGGATCTGTTCGATGCCTCGAAATTCTCCCCGCGCGATGTCGAGCGATACGGAACGCACGATCTTGGACGGCACATGCTGATCGCCCGGAAGATGCTGCAGGCGGGGGTGACGTTTGTCAAAGTCAACAGCTACGGCTGGGACACGCACGGCGACAACTTCAACGGCAGCCTGAGTCTCGTGCGGAAGTTTGATCAGCCGTTCGCCGCGATGATTGACGATCTGGCAGCGTCCGGGATGCTCGACAACGTACTGGTCATTGCCATGAGTGAATTCGGTCGCACGCCGCGCGTCAACGGCCACCTCGGCCGCGATCACTGGCCGGAAGCGTGGTCGCTGGTCATGGCTGGCAGCGGCGTGAAACCCGGGATTGTGGTCGGTTCGACCAACGACAACGGCACCTATGTCACGAGCGAACCGTACGACATAGGTTACATGTTCCATACGTGGTTCAACGCGCTCGGGATTGATTCGCAGCACTCAGAATACGACAACAACGGCCAGCCATTGCCAATCGCTCACGAAGACTGCCACCCTGTCCAGGAACTTCTCGCCTGAGATGACAATGTCCAACGCACCTTCAGAATTCCCCGAACCTCAGCCCGTCACGGTGATCAACACCGAGCGACAGAGTTCTTCGATCCGCTTCAGCCCGTGCGGCAGATTCCTGCTTGCCGCCGGACGTAACGCGAAGATTCATCGCTGGGAGATCAGTCCGCCGGACGCTTCTGTCGGCGAACCAGTTGCGGCAGTTGAACAGACGGAATCAAAGACAAAAAAAGACGGAACGCTGCCAGAGCCCGTGTTTCCCGGGTTGCCGCCTTTGTCCGGCCACGACGGCTGGGTATCGACCTTTGCGTTTCATCCCCAGGGCGAGCGATTGTTCTCAGCGGATTCCTGGGGACGCCTGATTTGCTGGCGTTACACAGACGAAACACCAGCTCCGCTATGGAACATCGCCGAGGCCCACAATGGCTGGATTCGGCAGTTGGCTGTGAGCCCCGACGGCAGGCAACTTGCAACTTGTGGCATGGATGGACGCATTCGACTTTGGTCCACCGAGGATGGGTCAAAGCAAAACGACTTGGGCTCGGCAGGCGTTGACGTCTTCTCGCTGGCCTTTCACCCCGACGGCAAGTCGCTGGTCGCCGGTGACCTGACGGGAATCATAACGCACTGGGATCTGATCGAAGCAAAGCCCGTGCGCGAGATCGATGCAAAGATCTTATACAAGCTCTCGTATATCCAGGACGTCGGCGGAGTCCGCTGGCTGGCGTTCGACGGCGAAGGAAAAACTCTCGCCGTCGCCGGAGGCCAGCCCGAAAACGGCGGCTTCGTCCAGGCCGTCCCAACGTTGCGATTCATCAACTGGACAGACGGAACGGAAATCCAAACGCTGACGCTCGGCGACAATCAGGACGGATTCGTCCACGAAGTCGCCTTCCATCCCAAGGGATTCTGGATAGGCGTCTGCAGCGGTCAACCCGGTCGCGGCAAATACTTTCTCCACCGCGCTGGCGAAGAGCAGCCGTTTTTCACCAACAACAAGCCGCTCCAAAACTGCCATTCTCTCGCGATGCATCCGAACGGGACTCGGTTCGCCGTGATCTCAAACGCTGGCACACACGGGCAGAAGAGATCGATGGCCCGCGAAGGAGATTATCCGGGAAACACGTCGCCCATAAATCTCTTTGACATCCTGTCGCTGACGAATAGGGATGGTTGATTTCGCCAAAGTCTGGTCTGCGCGACAAAAAGCGAGTTGCAAAGAAGTTTCTTGCGTTGCACTTGTTCCTTACGATACGACTGATGTCTCTTCTCTTCCCGAGATCGGGGGAGAAGTTGGCCGGAGGCGGGATGAGCGGGGGCGACCGTGAGATGATCCTCCTGGAACAATATAGACAGCTTCCGCAATTGCAATCACCGTGACCTTCTCCCCAGGCTGGATGTCTATTTGAAAGTGGTTCTGGTGTTTTCCGGGGAACAGGGAATTTTGGCTGGTGACCTTGGTGCGGTGTTTCACTTTAAGCCCTTTCATTTTTGGACCTAATGCTTGGCATGAATGGAACAAGCACGCCTCAAATCGTCCCGGCAAATAGACAATCAATTTAGTATTTGTCGCACAGACCATCCAGAGTTTCATGAATGCCCCGACCATTCACCTCGGTCAAGCTGACGCACCTAATCGTCCAACTGTTCATATAGCGGCAGGTGCCGGTAGTAGATTTCGAGCAGCAGCAGTTTGATGGATGTTGAATAGATACGGCCGCCGCGATGTTCCCAGCTATCGACGGGATTCCAGGTGCCAGCCATGTGGCCGTCTTTGATCTGCGTTTCGACAACCATGTCACGCAATGCGGCGTTCCATTCCTGCCAGTAGTTTCCCTGCATGTGATACATCACCTGCGTGCCGTAGTACCAGTAATACGACGTTGCTCCCTGGGATTTCTCCGGCAATTGAGTCAGCAGATAATCGGCTCCCGCGCGCATCGCCGAGTCGTTGCGGCTGGTGCCCAGGAACTGCAGGCAGAGCAGGCCTTCAGCTGACATCGCGGGAGACACATTGCGGTCGGTATAGCCAAATTTTCCGCCGACCGGCTGATTACCTTCAACAGATTTCAGCCAGCGTCGAACGCCGTTATGAGTAGCGGCGGGGACTGCCAGACCAGCCATCTCACCGCTTTTGAGAGCCATCACCTGCCAGCCGACGACCGATGTGTCTCCCACTTCGCCGGGATTGTATCGCCAGCCACCGGTGTTCTTGTTCTGTGCGTTCACGATGTATTGCAGAGCTCGTTCGGCCGGTTCGCGAAACGCCGGATCCTGCGTCATTCCGAAGGCTTCGCACAACGCAATCGCGGCGATCCCATGGCTGTACATTTTCTGTTGGTCGCCGGGACCGAGCAGTTCACCGTCCGGCTTTTGGCGATCGATCAACCACTGCAAACCTGAGGCAACCACTTTTGCATACTCGCCATCGACGTGTGTGTTTCCCGCCGCCAGAAACGGTAACAGCGCCATCCCGGTGGCGGCCATGTTGGACGATTCTGATCCCTGCCCGGTACAGTTTGGATGCTTATCTTTGCAGTTTTCGTGAAAGCGGTTCAGGCTCCAGCTGCCGTCGGCGTTTTGATGCTGAGCCAACCAGACCAGACCACGATTGACAGCCTTTTCGGTTTCTTCCGTCCCGCCAAAAATCTCGATGTACTGCTTGCGAGTGTCGCCTTGACGAAGCGTGAACATGGACCGCAGCCCCACACTATCTGCGGCCAGCGACACGGCGGCGGCCTTTGCCACCGGGCGATCCAGCTGACTGGCGAGCGTATTGAATGCTGGCGGCGCGTTGTGACGTTCGAGGCTGAGGGCGCCGACCACGATCCGCTGGTCTACTCGACTGGATGGCCCCGTCATTTTATTCGGCGTGAGCGGAGCCGGGCCTGTGGATTCGGCCCGGTCAACTTCCAGTTTCAGGCCGCTATTAGTCGATTCATCCCGCTCGGCGGAGTCGCTGGAATCGAGTTTAGCCAACTGAACATCTTCTGTTCCAATCTGAGCGACACCGGCAAGTGAATTGCTGGTTGGCGACGGAGCGGTTTCGCGGGCTGGAACGGGCGGCATCTTCGAGGGAGCAGCCGGTCGGTTTTCGATGATTGAAATCGCGGCGTTCAGTTCGACAAATGACTGGGGCTGTCGAGTTTTCATCCGTTCACCGGCAGTGGCGAACTGAACGGGATTAGGCGTTGTCGCTGTGACTTTGTCCACGTTGGTCAGCAGGGCAAGTGCGTCCGTTATTTTTTCCACGGCTTCGACCGGAGCTGCGGGCAGGACGACGGCTTCGGCCAATTCGACAAACTCGGTGTCGTTCACGATCAACGAGACACGCATTTCCAGAGGATTCGACGGCAGTGTCGCCGCTTTTCGTTGCAGACCGATCTCAACGGCGGGCGGAGTCAGATCTGTCGATGACCGCATGCGAAACTTTGGAGCGTCGGCGATCTTGATATCTAATTCGACGGGCTGAATCGGTTGCTCTGTGCGCGGCATGTCAACCTGCGTCGCGATTGGTCGTTCACCAGGCGACTCGACGGGTTCCGGAAGTTCGATCGCCGTCATAGCCAACTCAGGCACGGCCTCAGCGATTTGAGGCGTCGGTCGCGGCAGTGCTGGAGCGGAGTTATCCTTCGGCGTCGGTCGTTGTTGTTGCGTTCGTTTCGGCAGAACGAACATCAGGCGTTCGGGCGGCAGGCTGCGGGCAACTTCGAGCGGAATCGTGGGCAGTGGATTGGTCGTGCGTTCGGGAACATTAAAGGTTTCGGTTTCCTGCCTCGCGACTTCTGACGGTGGCACGTCTTCCTGTGATTTCAGGTCCGCCAGTTTTTCATAGGCCGCACGGCCATCTTCGTGTGACTGATGCTGATTGTCGTCGAACAGCTGAGTTGACGCTTCGGCCTCGAACTTCTTCGACGTGATGACTTCAATGACTCGAGGCAGATTCCAGATCGCCAACAGGAAGATCAGTACTACGTGAAGCACCAGACTCCCGGCAAAGAACTGAGCGGCCGCCGCCGCCTTTGCAAGTCTCTCACGCGCGGCGAAGAAGATCGCGGCCACCAGCACGGCAAGCAGCGTGAGCAGCAACGCCTGCAGCCAGATCTCGGAAATCGACTTGATATTCGACGAGTCCCATGCGGTCTCAAACCGGATTTCTTCAGCACGACTCAACAGCAGCCGCTCATGTCCGTCCCGGTTGGCTGAATAGACGAGCGTGAAGCCTTCCGGCGACAGCGCAGGTTCGGTCTCATGCGAGGCCGTGTTGATACCGGGGCCAAGATTTTCGGGCGAAGACGCCACTTTACCGGAGATGTTTGTGCGGTACAGATCGAGATTCCGATCCTCGCCACTGCGGACCGTTCGGTCGGATGCAAAATACAGAAACGCACCATTCGGGGAAACAAACGGAGCACCTTCGTTGCTGTCAGGCCGGTTGACGGTCTCGAGTGCGGCGGCAGCTGGCCACGGAGAATCGGCGTCGTTTCGAATGGCGACGTACAAATCAAAGTTGCTGGATTCACGATGGCGAAGTGTGCCGCTCCACTCGGTTGCTTTGAAAGGGCCAGCCCCACTGTTGCCACTGGCGAACGGGTCAGACTCCTTCAAATCAACCGCGTCACGTTCGCGATTCGATGCGAAGTACAGCGAACGTCCGTCAGGTGAAATCGCGGGATCGTATTCATCTGCCGTCGAATTGATCGACGCGCCGGCGTCGAGCGGCTGAGTCCAGTCGTCGCCGTTCCACTCCGAAACGTAGATATCAAATCCGCCCGTGCCGCCTGGTCGATTCGAATAAAGTAACAGGTGGCGTCCGTCCGCCGAGGGAATTGCGGCGATGTCATCGGAAGTTGAATTCAGCGAGGTCACCGGTTCCGCAGACTGCCATTCGCCATGATCCAGCCGACTACGATAGATGTCGGCCTGTCCGCCCGATGATCGAAGCGTGAAGTATAAGACCGTCCCGCCGTCGGCAAAACGTGGAGCAATCAACGATGAGTCCGACATGTCCGGGGGCACGACGGATGCAAGTTCAATCGACGGAGCCCAGGCAATCTGCCGCTGCCGTGGCGTCTCCGCATCGGCCCACCTCGCCGGTCCAGAAATGGGAACAACACGCTCACGCGGTTTTGGAGCAACCCAGACGATAAACGCCAGCAGGATAACAATCGCCACGCCCACTGCGAATTTTCGCGTGCGGAGGATCTCCAGTCCGGCGTTTGCGGCTGCGAGAGTCTTCGGATTGCGATTGAATGTTTTCAACGGGCTGTCCAGCTTTATCGTTCTTCCAGGGCGGCAATTCGGTAATCCATCCCGACTTCGTTACACAGCCCCATCACGCGCACGGCGTGCTTCAACGCGACTTCACCGTCACCTCGAATCAGAGCTGACTGATGGGGATTTTTCTTGTGGGTTTCGCGGATGACGCTACCGAGCTGACGTTCGTCCATTTCCACCTGCACGATCTTGTACTTGCCGGTCCGCATGACGTTAATGACCAGTTCGGGAGTCATCGACAGAGGCTGGGCCTGTGTGACTTCCGGCAGCACAACTTCCAACTCGCGCTCTTCCTGATCGTATCGCGTGGCGACGAGAAAAAAGATAAGCAGGAGGAACACGACGTCGATGACCGGCGTCAGATCCGGTCCGGCAAAGTCTTCAGTTGGGACAGAGATTTTCATGGGCAGGGAATTCCAGTGTATCTGCAGGACGGATTCACTCTCGATCGTTTACGTCGTCCTCATCAGCTTGTCAACATTCCGTTCACGTTCGGTCGCGACAGGAGCTTCCGTTGGCCGCACCATCACAACGCGTTCTTCGACGCGAGCAAAGCAGGAAAACGTTTCCGTCAGCGCTTCATCAATAATACGGAAGAATCCCTCGATTTTCGTGTTGAAAAACGACGCGAACAGAATGGATGGAATCGCAATGCAGAGGCCAGCGGCTGTGGTGACCAGAGCCAGGTAAATGCCTTGTGCCAGCATTTCTCCCTTGCCGAGACCTGATTGGCTGGCTGTTCGAAACGCGATAATCATCCCGACTACCGTCCCGAGCAGTCCCAACAACGGAGCAACGCTTCCGGCAACTGTCAAAGGTCGAACGCGGCTTCGCAAGGCCGCCATCTCGCGAGCCGCCGCGTCTTCCATGGCCTTTTCGACTTCCGTGAGCGCTCGCCCAGCTCTCTGCACTCCGGCCAGCAGGATTGTTGCCGCTGGTGTCTTGTGGCGATCACAAACCGCCTTCAGATCCGCAGGCGTTGACGTGTTACTGCCAACGACTTTCTTCAGTTCGCTGACAAATTCGTCCGGCACAATCTTGTGGCGTTGTGTGTTCACCATTCGTTCGATGGTCACGGCCACTGAGACAAGCGAAAACAGGCCGAGCGCAACCATAAACAGAAGCCCAAGCGTCCCACTGTCCATGACCAGGGACAGCATCGAGTCCTCAGCAGGCGGCGATTCGACCGCAGTGTCCGTTGCGGATTCCGCCGCAGTAGCAGCGACCGTGCCATCTTTCATTTCATCGCCTGGTGAAAGCGGAATGAAAACCGCCAGCAGCAAACAGATCGACGCGATCACAAAGCGATTGTTCCAGGATATCATTGAGTTTGCTCCGAGGGTTTGTTCGTTTAAACCCAATACCATTGAAAACGTAGCAGGCACACTCCGTGTGCCGTCCGCCAGTGACTGAAAACCATAGGTTTTTGGAGGTTGCGTCACATGGAAGGGGCCTGCCACTTTCATTAATTAAACGACTGCAGATTCATCATCGAGCCGATCACTTCGCCGCCTTCAAATCCGCCAGCAGTTTCGCCGCGTCGCGGGCTCGCGCGTGATTTGGAAATTTCTCTACCACTTCCTGCAGCGAATCTCTCGCTTTGTCGGGCATTTTTAGTTCGATGAAACACCGAGCGGCTTCGAAATGGCCGAGAACCTGCCATTCGGGATAGGGATACCCAATCGCCGCTTCCAGAAAGTGCTGCCATGCGATGTCGTACTTCTTCTGCGCGAACGCGCATTCCCCCATCATGAAGCGAGCCTTCGCTGCGGATTCGGTATTTGTTTCCTTCGTCACACGTTCGTAGACGACGCTGGCCTGATCGAGCTGATTCTGATTCTGCAGAGCAAACCCCAGGCCGTACAAAGCTTCGCCGACTTGTTCGAACTTCGGAAACTGCGTCGTCAGCGCCGTGAAGTGGTGCTGCCCAAGCGGCCACTGCCTAAGTTCGTTCGCGCAGGTGCCGGCTCGATACATCGCTCGCGCGTGATACTTTTCTGGTTTCGCGTCGATGGTCTTCTGGTACCACGGAATCGCCTCCTGATACTTGTTCTGACGAAACAGACTTTCGCCCACAAGCCAGGTGGCATCAGTCAGCAGGCTGCCCTGTGGATGTTCGGTGATCTGGACCTGCAGAGTTGTCGCGGCATCAACGAAGGCATCGGCCGAGAACTGTGACGAGCCCTGGCGAAACTGAAGCTGCTCTTTCAGTTTGGGATCTTTGACCTTTGTCAGTCCCTGCACACATGCCGCGATGGCTTCCGTAAACTGTTTTTCGGTGGAGTGATAGTCGGCAACGCGGAGCCAACACTCGGGCGCGAGGTCGCTGTCCTGAATCTTTGTCGCCAATTGGCGAAATGTGTCTGCCGATTCCTTTGGCTTTGCGGTCTCTGAATACGCAAAAGCCAGTTCGTACATGACCTTGTCAGCGGCGACGTAGTCGGGCTTCAGCTTCAGCAATTCATTGGCAACATGAATTGTCTGGTCGGGCTGCTTCAGTCCGGCATGACACAGGACGAGCGAATACTGAGCATCCAGCTTCACGCTTTCGCTGGCCGGATTCAGCTTCAGAAACTCGTGCAGATCAACAATTGCGGCCGCGTAGTTCTTCTGGCGATGCTGGCACAGCCCGCGCAGATAGATTCCATCCGCGGCGATGGCTGACTTGGGAAACTGTGACAGCAGGCCATTTAGCTGATTGATCGCTGCGGCATAGTCAGTTTTGTCGAACAGCGTTGACCCGGCGCCATATAGCGCCAGCGGAGCCAACTCACTGAGGGGATATCGCGTGACGACCTGCTGAAACGCCCCGATCGCCGCGTCGAACTTCTTTTGAGCGTTCTGAATCTCCCCAAGCCGGAACCAAGCGCGGTCGCCATATTCACTTTTCGGAAACTGCTGGATCAATTGATTCAGTTCCACGATGGCGGCATCGGGCTGATCAGCGTCGATGAGCGCCGTGGCGAGCGCCAGCAGCACCTCATCGCCGCGTTCCCAATCCGCTTTCGCCTGCCGCGCCGCTTGCAGCGCAGCGACGGCTTCCGGTCGTCGCTTCATGGACGTTTGACTGAGTCCAATCAGAAACTGCGCTTCGGCAACCAGTTCAGGAGTTTTCAGGCCAGGCACGACTGCGTTCAGAGACGCAATGGCGGGGTCGTACTGTTCACGCGAAAACAGGCAGAAGCCGATCCGGACGCGAGATCCAGGAGACTGTGGATGTTCAGGAAACTCGGTCACGATGCGGTGATACAATGCGTCAGCCGTTGCCAGGTCCGGCGTTGCAGCCACGAGTCGGGATTCAGCCGCCACAAACATCGCGTCGGGTAAAAGCGGATGAGATTTGAACGCAGCATTGTTGACAAACAGGTCGCTCTGCTGCTGCGCCACTACCAGATCGCTGAGTTGCAACGCGGTCAGGGAGGCGCGGTAACGAGCGTCTGCTGCCAGTTCGTCCGTGGCGAATCTTTCGGCAAACTGAGCATACAGAGTGACCGTTTCCGGACGGCGCTTTTCGTCTTCGTAAATGGATTCGATGCGGGTAAAATTCAGATCGGGAAGAAATTCACTCTGCGGCCATTCGGCAATCGCCTGGTCCAGAATTGGAATCGCCGTGGGAGCCTGCTTCAATTGAATCAGCGTCTTCCCGAGCCACCACGCAGCTTCAGGGGACTCGTTCTTCTTCGCGTTCATCACCACCGTGAACGCATCCTTCGCCTGTGGAAATTGATTCGCCAGAAACCGGCACTTGCCGCCTTCGAGTTGCGCGACGGCGACGTATTCGCTGTCCTTGAACCGTTGCGGCAGCGATTCAAAAATCGAGGCCGCTTCTGGCAGCTGATTCTGTTCACGTTTCGACCGAGCCTGATGAAATAGTGCGAGGTCCGCCAACGTAAAATCTTTAACGCCTGCGGCGGTCGCGAATTCCTTTTCGGCTTCAGCAAAGCTTTTCAGTTCCGTCAGCGTGAGGCCAAATCGTAGTCGACATTCGGCCGCCTTCCTGTCGGTCGGGAACTTTTCCAGGAACGAACGATAAGTCGCCACGGCCTCGGCGTTTTGGCCGATTTCCTGCTGAGTCGTGGCCAGCGCGAACAGCGCCGTTGGCAGCAGGGGATCGGCGGCGTGCTCGGCGATCAATTTCTGATAGAGCGTGATGGCTCCAGGCCGATCACCGGCCTGAAACATGCACTCCGCCTGATAGTACAACGCCGCAGGAATGTGAGAACTCTGCGCGTAGTGTGCCAGCACGTTAGAAAATTCCACGGCCGCCGTTTTGAAGTCGTCCGGCGTCTTCGATGTCAGGGCCTTGTTGTAGAGAGCCAAGCCAAGGTTGAACTGCACAGCGTCACGTTGTTCGAACTTCGGAAACTGCGTCAGCACCTTCAGAAACGTCGCGGACGCTTCCACATTGCCGGACTGCAACTGACAAACTCCCAAATGATACTGCGCGTTCGGAATCCGGGTGTCATTGCCGAACCTTGTAATAAACTGCGTCCAGCGTACAGAAGCCTGTTCGAACAGCTTCTTCTTTTGAAAGCCGAGCGCCACAGCATATTCGCGGGTGGCCACCGGATCGAGAATAGCTTCCTGCTGCGCAAACAACAATCGGCCGTTGGTGGAGATCTGGGCCACCAGGGTGCAAATTAGCACGCCAATCACCAAACGATGGCGTCGGGCACCAGTCATCTCTGTCTCCTGTGCATTTTATCGCTCTGCACTGCGGAACGCGCGGCAAGCTGATTTTGGACTTCACTGATCGTAATGCGGAATCCTGCCTGTATCAATCAACTCGGCAGCAGAGCAGCGCAAGACGACCGGCGTCGGCCGTTGGGATTGCCGGGGAATCGACAAAGAATACTGGTTTAAATGTAAGAATGTCTTGTTCGGAATTCGATCGACGATCGGTCTGGAATTGTCATCGCGTTGGTTGTGCCAGGTTTTCTAGCCGTCTTTCATCGGGTTTCGCCAGCGTGTTTTTTTCACTACGTCGGCGAGTGCTTAATTGACGCATTTTGGTACAGGACAAATTGCATTCCGTGTGTCGGAAATCATTCCCGGTTTCTGCGACGCGAGGTGGTTTTCATGAAATCTCCGTATGTGGAAGTAGAGGACACTTATTGATCGAGCGATCTTTAGGACCTCGGTTCCGGCTCGGCCATTTAAATCGGTATCGAAGAGAAATATGGCATCGACTCTGTCAAATGGTCTCGAGTCCGGTGAGTGTTCCAGTGCTGGTGCCGAATTGGTCGGTTTCAAGGCCGAGGCGTTGGAGCATGCTGACGAACAGATTGCAAAGCGGCGGAGGGTTTTTGGGATCAAAGGGTAAGTGCTGGCCGTGCTGGAAGCCGCCACCAGCAAGCAGGACAGGAAGATTGCGCGTGGAGTGGCTGCTGCCATCGCCCAGATTGCTGCCGAGAAACACGGTCGTGCGGTCGAGGAGTGGGTGACCATCTTCCTGAGATTGCTTCAACTTCCCCAGCAGACTACTCACAGTCTTCATGGTCTCGATTTCCACGATTTTCAGTTGTTCGAGTTTGGAGGGATCTTTGCCATGATGGGACAGATCGTGATGCCCCAGGTTGACACCTGGAATCGGTGGCGCGTAGCTCGAGCCTGCGAGCATGATCGTAATGAGACGCGTCGAGTCTGTCTGAAGCGCGAGATGGGTGAGGTCAAAAAGCAAGTTCGTGCGCCCGATGAGGTCGGCCGTATTGGCGATATCTTCAGGTTGCGGTACTGTGACGATCGGCTTGGGCGTTCGGGCCCAGCTTTGATCATTGACCATCCGCACTTCAAGTTCGCGGACACTGGTGAGGTATTCATCCAACTTATCGCGGTCTTCGCTGCCGAGATTCGTGCGCAGTGTCCGGGCCTGTGATGAGACGTCATCGAGAATACTGCGGCCACCTTCAAGCCGGCGCATCTGGTCCTGTACTTCGACGGTTTCGCCTTCAAGAAAAAGCTGCGCAAAGACCTTCGAAGGTGAATTGTCTGCTGGAATGAGCGCTCCCGTGCGCGTCCACGAAAGGCCGCCAGCGCCTTCACCGCTGAGCACGAGACTGGGGAAACGTGTTTGCGTGCCCAGGTGCTCGGCGGCGACCTGATCAAGCGAGATGGCATTACGAAAGCCCGGTCTGCCTGCACCTGGAACTCCGGTGAGGAAACTCGCCGATGCCTGATGCGCAAAGCTGGACCCCATCCCTGCGTGCTCCAGCCCAGAGATCACCGTCATGTCATCGCGGTAGTCTTTGAGCATCTCCAGATAGGGCGAGAGTGCGTAGTCTTTACCGGTCTCTTTCGGAAAGAAATGGTCAGGATGCAGCCCCAGCGGTGTGCAGATGCAGACCATGCGCCGTGGTGGCTGAGTAGCTCCTGCGGCCGGTCGCTTCGGGTCCATCGCCAGGCCGTCGAGCCATGGCAGTGCCAGTGCGATTCCTGTTGAGCGAAGAAAAGTGCGGCGTGGTAGATTCATCATGGCACCAGCGGGTTACTTGGTCTGAAATAAAGTGCTTTGGACGATCTCGTGGATCAAAGAGCGGAAGCCGTGGCCTTGTTCACTGACGCGATGAACGATAGCGTCAATCTGTGGACGATCGAGCGGAGTCGCTGCGGCTCCGGTGGCATAGGCGAGGAGTTTTTCGGTGAGATTGCGGGTCAGTTGATCTTTATCTTCAAGAATGAGTTTCTTGTAGTCGTCGATGTTTTGAAACTGACGGCCATCGAGTAACGCATCAGCGGGATCGACAGCCGGACCGGGACGAACGCGCCGCCCCTGGCTGTCACGCTCGCCATTGTTCGCCAGACTGCGGTAGTTCTCACGCCAGCCACCGATGACATCAAAGCTTTCCAGGGCGAAGCCGGGAGGGTCAATCTCCCTGTGGCAGCTGGCGCAGCTCTCGACCTGGCGATGTTTGGCAAGTTGCTCGCGGATCGTCGTAGCACCGCGGATGTCAGGCTCGATGGCAGCGATGTCGGGTGGTGGCTTGGGCGGAGGTGTGCCGAGAATACGCTCCAGCACCCAGGCACCGCGGATCACAGGTGAGGTGGTGGTGCCATTGGCAGTGACTTTCAACACACTGCCCATTGTGAGCACACCGCCACGATGACAATCTGCAGGTAACACTACACGCCGCATCTCTGTGCCTTGCACGTCCGGGATACCGTAATGCCGTGCCAGTCGCTCATTGAGAAAGGTAAAGTCAGACGAAACGAACTGTGTAAGCGGCAGGTCCTGCTGCAGCACTTCATCAAAGAACAAAGAAGTCTCCTTCAGCATCGCCATTTTGAGGCGATCGTCATACTCAGGATAGAGTGTTCGATCCGGCAACGTGGCATCAATGGCACGCAGGCTCAGCCACTGGCCCGTGAACTGCGAGTTGAAAGACTTTGCTTTGGGGTCTTTTAAGAGTCGCTCCACTTGCTGATGCAATACCTCAGGTTCGTGCAGCTTGTTTTCGTTCGCCAACTGATACAGCGCCGCATCCGGCATAGAACTCCAGAGAAAGTAAGACAGCCGACTGGCGAGTGCGAAGTCATCCAGTCGAGGCAACGCGCCTTGCTCCTGGAGGAAAAGAAAGCTCGGTGATACGAGCACCGCCTTGAGCCCGACACGCACAGCCTGCTCAAAAGTGTAACCGCTTTCGAGGCGAGTTTTCACACGAGTCAGGAAGGGCTGTATCTCGGCATCGGCGACGGGACGGCGAAAGGCCCGACCAGCAAATTCACGCAAGATACGTTCCGCATCGACCAGCGGCTGATCGGAGACGACCTCACGCCAGTCTGGGTTTTTCGCGGTGGGTATCTTTTCCTGCCTCAGCTCGCCAAAGATGGCCTTGTGACTCGGCGGCGGCCAGGACTCCAGCAAGGGGCCCTCAGCATCTACCCATTGCACCACCAGACCTGGCCCGGTGTATTTGTCCGCGCCCACTTTCTCCACCGCGGGTGGTAAGGCCGGCAGATCATCAGCGATGATCCGAATGCGGTTCTCAGGCTCCAACTGCTCGGTGAACTCAATGACCGTGGGCTTATCTGCTGGCACAGAATAGTAGTCGAGGATGCGCTCTTCGGTGACCTCCTTAAGGGTGCCTGCTGTGACATGAAAGTTTACCGGTTTCCCCTGACTCTGGTAGGCGTAGGCGGAGATGCGGAAGCGATACTTGCCACGGAAAGGGCTGCGGAAATTCCACATCGTCACGCGGATGTTCGCCGACTCCCATGAGGCAAAGATCGCCACACCATCATCGATGTGGCGATAGACACTGCCGGTGGCCTTCACGGTGCCTTCCTGTTTAATGTCGAAGCGTTTCTTGATCTGCCAGGGCTCCGATTCATTCGCAATGGCCTCATCCAGCACTCGATCAGCGGCATCCAGGTAGCTGCGCATCAGGTAGGAGGAAGTGTGCAGAGCTTCGGCGCTATTGTCGAAGCCGCTGATCGAGGTGTCATGAGGCAAAAGGTCCGCCAGATCCACCTCGACACCGAGTAAATCACGGACGGTGTTCGCGTACTCCGCACGGTTCAGTCGCCGCATCACCACTCGCCCCTGCGTCGCACGATGCTCGGCTTCCGCCTTGGCTGCACTCTGGCTGATCCAGTCGACCAAAGCCTGCACTTGATCACTCGGCGGCCGCGGTTTGTCCTCGGGCGGCATCTGCCCTGATTGAAGCTGATCCAACACCGTCAGCCAATGGCCCCGCACTTTCTTGTCCGAAAAATTTCCCGCGAGAGTTTTCAAGTCGAAATCGCCCTTCGGTTTCGCGCCGGAGTGGCATGTCTCACAGTGCTGCCGAAAGAAGTCCCGATGCCCCGCCAGTTCTTCATCTGCATTCAGCCGCGTGCAGATGAACAGTGCTATCAGGGAAACCGTCTGGCGGATAGCGTGGATCGTGATTCGTTGGTTCTTCATGGCTGCTGAAGTTCTGCAATACGAGTCGCCGATGCGCTTAGGTGGCCGTTCGCGAAGACACTTTGCTGAGGTTCAATCTGACTTGTGTCTTGCGGCTTCGATCGCCGTTGGCAAAACGCTGAGGCTTGCCGTTGTTGAACATGATGACACAAAGGGACATAGGGCTGACGGTCATGCTTAACTGGACTGCGCTGACGAACGGCAAATTTTGACAAACAACAAATTCTGACATAGCGACAACTTTGGAACAACCGACTCTTCGTTTTGGTCCGGATCGACTCGTCTGATGGCGGACATATTCGTCAATAGGCAGGATACACGCTCAAATACTCTCGATGCGAGCCGTTCATTTAACGCACGTTGCCCGAAGAACTCAAGGCCGGACAACGGGCCTAACCTTCCAAAGCCTGCTTTAAGTCGGCGAGCAAATCATCGGAGTGCTCAAGCCCTACAGAGACTCGCACGGTTTTCTCCGTTATTCCCGCAGCGGCGCGTGCTTCAGCGGTCATCGATGCATGACTCATAGTGACCGGGAATGAAATGAGCGATTCAATTCCACCTATAGAAATGGCCACGTCAAACAGCCGAGTTTTCAAGCACACTCGCTCTGCAATGGAACGTCCATCTTTCGTGTCGAACGCCAGCATCGCGCCGAAGCCGCGTTGCTGAGTCTTCGCAAGTTCGTGCTGAGGATGCGACTCAAGCCCCGGATAATAGACTCGTTCGATCAACGGATGAGTTTCCAGAAATCGCGCCACCTTCATCGCGTTACTCTGCTGAACATCCATACGACAGGCCAGCGTCTTAACACCTCGCAATACCAGCCAGGCATCGAACGGAGAGCAGGCAAGACCCAGTGCATTGCAGATCCACGCAATCTTTTTACCGTGCGATTCTGACTTTGAAACAACGCAACCGCCGATGACATCGGAATGGCCATTGATGTACTTCGTGGTCGAATGCACGACGATGTCCACTCCGAAATCCAGCGGTCGCTGAAGATACGGTGACAAAAACGTGTTGTCGCAGATCGAGATCGCATTGTACCTTCGGGCTAACTGAGTCACAGCGGCCATGTCGACTACCTTCAGCAGAGGATTGCTGGGGGTTTCGATCCAGACGCATTTTGTATTGGAAGTGATAGTGGCTTCGATCTTTTCGAGTTGTGTCATGTCCACAAAAGAAAACGAAAGTCCTTTGACGCTCAGAAATTTCTCAAAGAGCCGAAACGTCCCACCATACACATCAATGGGAGCGATAATGTGATCGCCTGGCGAAAACAACGACATCGCGCAATGAATGGCTGACATTCCGGAAGACGTCGCGGCACAGGCAAATCCTCCTTCAAGTGATGCAATATTCTCTTCCAGAGCCGTTCGAGTAGGATTGCCCGATCGGGTGTAGTCGTAGCCGGCACTCTTTTCGAGATTGTCCCAATAAAAAGTCGATGTCGGATAAATCGGCGTCGTCACGCTGTTGTATTGCTGATCTTTATGGACTCCACGATGTATGGCCTGAGTTTCAAAATGGAGTGCGGAGTCTTCGTGAGACGACATTGTGCGACCGTTGAAAAAGTAGGATGATTGATCTAACGTCAAATCAGCTGTGACATTTTGGTCAAAGCCACACAGATTGCAATCTGCAGTCGCATGGCGACTCTGGCCGGGAATGAGTTGCGGCTGACGATCAGTTTGGCAAGCTCAATGCCAAAGCACACACCACTGAAGCGGCGATCGAGGGTGATTGAGTGGCCAGAGCAGACGATGATTTGCCGGCAGTGGCACACCAAGTGGCACACAAGACGTGCGAACGGGGGGAAAAACGTGATAAACCCGTCAAAGCAAAGAACGCCGAAAAACGCAATGTTTTGCGGGGCTCTGCGGGTTCTTGCGCATTAGTCCGCGACGATCAAATGTCCCGGGCAGGGGTCGAACGAATGCGTTTTCCTCAGCGAAAACAGCACTTTCTGAAAAGCCAGGGGCACAGGCAGGGGCAATCGGTTTCGATTCCGATCTGCAGGGGCTGATTGATGCCTGGCCAGTTCTCAGCGAGACCACGAAGCGGAAGATTCTTCGGGACGTTCAGCGAGCGTTGAAGTAAACTCTGCGACATCGAACGCGATAAGCCGGGAAGTCATGAGCCCGACTGACAAGCAACTTTCCTGAGTTGTTTCGCGTTTCGAGTTTTCCTCAGGAACACCCGGACCACAGGAACCCGGAACGATGAACGATTTTCCATTCACCCCGCGACAGTTTGAAATCCTCGGGGTACTCGCCAAAACCAACGGGCAAACAGACTCGGTGAATCTCACACCGGGAATTGACCGAGATGAATTGATTGAACACGGTTTCATCGTTTCGTCTGGACGAAAACCCAAAGCCGTCTTCCGGTGGACGCCTGCAGGCCGTGCGGCGTGGATGCAACTAGCTCAATCGGAAACTAATGACGTTCTAAATGAATGCCGGGAGCATTTTGCGAAACTTGAACCCGATCAAACGCCAATTGACGCGAGGCCACTGGCTGAACATGCTGGCGTCAGTCCTCGATTGATTCGCGACGCCCTGGCAAAGTGCAAACGCGTTTCTGATTCGACAGGCCGAACCGGTCATCAGTGGCGTTACTGCGATGCTGTCGAGGCCCTGCGGGAAATTGACTCTGGCAAAATGAAAGGCATTATCTGGCCAGATTCGGTGGATGAACTCACCACAAAAAAAGATTCCAGCAATTTTCCAGCAAGAAAATGAACACGCAAAAACACTGATGATTTTTCGACGTTGCTGGAATCTTGTTGGAAACTCGCTGGCGTAGCTGGAAACACCTTGAAGCCCTGTTGAGCAAGTCTCGACAGGGCTGTTTTCGTTGGTCAAATGCGATCAGTCCCGCAAGGGTAACGACTGACGAAAACGACCACTGAGAAAGGCCAAACAATGGCAATGGCGACACAGGGACAGCCTGAACTGATAACGAAGAAACAGGCGGCCGAACTCCTGCAATGCAGTCAGCGACAGATTGAGCTGCTGACACAGAAGGGCCGGATTGCAAAGCCGGTTTACCTGGGCGATCGGTCACCACGATGGCGGCGGGCTGAATTGCTGGCGAGTCTCGGCCAGGAAGGCGGTGAAGTATGAGCGGTCTGAAGGAACACACGAGACAGTTCTCGGAACATGAAGTTAAGCAGGCACTACAAACGCCTGAGATCACGACCGCCCTGATTCACGAGCTGACAACGCGGATTTGTATATTTGAGCACTTCGGCGGGTGTTCAGTTATGAACTTGGAAACATGCTCATTGCTGCAATGACATCGAAACGCGGTGAAGTATGAACAACGATCTGCAGGCCCTCGTATCGGCAGAATGGGACGGTTGTGCCCGAGTAATCTATGCACCTGAAACGCTGATTGAATCAGGGTTCTCACAGGAAGCCGTTGAAGCCTCAACGGAGATCATGGAAAGCAATCTCGATGATCCGTTCCAAACAATCTACGGTCCCGACGGCAGGCCCGTAGCACAAATGCGGGGCGTGGTTCTCTACACGCTGGCTGTTCATATTGCTCGCCAACACAAACTGGAATGGGATTGCGGCTGGGGACTCAACACGAACGTCCGGCGAATTCAGGAAGCGGCACGGAAGCGGCTGGAATCGGACGTGACAGCATGAGCAAACCCAAACGCTACTTCTCAGCCGATGACCTCGCAGACGCAAAGAACGCCAGGGGTTTCGGGGTCCCGTGGGAACGAATCGCCAGTCACAACGGTGTTTCGGTGGATGAGATCAAACAAGCCTGCGGGGAACCCGCCTGGAAGTCTGAACCAGCAAAGCTGGACGCGGAACCCGGCATCGACCTTTGGCGAGTCGATCACGACGTTCTGTAAACGACTGAAGCCCGGACGCGGGAAACGCCAGGGCTTCAGGATTTTCTCAACCGTCTGACAGGACGGCGATTCATCTTCCGAACTTGAAAGGTTCAAAACTATGTCCGGAACATTCGGGCGAATTGTAAGCGGCGGCGGCGGGAACTTCGATGATATTTTCAACGATTGGGACAAAGTTCAATCGGCCGATGATTACGGCACACCATTGCCACCGGGAAAGTATGTTTGCATCTGGCGAAAGGGCGAGCTGACGACCAGCAAGAAAGGAACCCCCAGTTACAAACTCACACTTGAAGTGGAAACCGGCGACCATGCGGGCCGGAAAGTCTGGCACGATGTTTGGTTGGCGTCAGTTGGTCGCGGATGCCTGTCGCGGCATTCATCGCGATGGCGATGAAGTCGATTCGATTTGTGATTTTGCTGGAAAGACGACCGACGATTTGGCGAAGGCAATTCAGCATTTTCAAAGTCGCGAATCGTGGAAAGCTGACCTGCAGGCCGGTGAAATCGCTTCGGGCGAGCTCCACGCACTCGGTGGGGAGTTGACGGCGGACGCGGCCGAAAATCAGCGGAGAATTGCGGAGTTGAACGCGGCATGTGCCGCACGCCAGACTGATCGACGGAACGCGATGGCTCGGCTGGAAGTCGTCATCAATCGGTCGCATGAGTCTCGCGTGAGACTGAACGAAAGCCTTGCTCCTGAATTCGTCGCGAAAATCGAAGCGATTCAAGCAGAGACGAAGGCACTTCTGACTGAACTCCAAGACATCCGAGAAACCGCTCGGCTGAAGATTCGATGGGGGCGAATGCCGACCATTTTCTATAATCAGTCGAAGTCTCAGGAAGGCAAATTGGAGGCAGCGATTGCGGCACTGAACGCGAAGATTCAAGCAATTGAGCTCGAAGGGGTTTCATTGTGAACGGCGTTCATTGGTCAGGCTTTACAGTCGAATGGCTTCGCTCGATTTGTCCTGAGATCGAAGCCATGAATCTGTACATCCGCAGTTCAGCCGAAGTCTCCGAACGACTTCAGGAGGACGTTTTGGCGTACACAAGCACGACGCTTGACCTGCAGATGAAGCCAGACTTAGAAGCCCGTGACCAATGGACTGGTCGCGGGCTCGCAGTCTGGCTGAATACTGAGTTTTTTTTCGATCAGTCAGAGTCGCAACAATTGGGCGTTTTGCTTCATGAGTTGTCGCATTGCTTGTCCAATGGAGAACCAACGCTGATCGAGTACGAAAACCTTACGGGGTTCGATCAGTTTGCCGCTTGTGGCGGGATTCGATACGTCGTTGAATCGTTTGGATTGGATTCTGCAGGAGTAAACTACGAGCGGATGATTCGCGACCATCACGACGTTCGATTTGCAAGGGCCGCACTACATCTTGCGTGGCGGGCTCGGCATTCCGTTGATCTCGCACACGTTCACATGTGCGGTGCTGGTTATTCGTTTGATGGATCGTGTCGGACGGCGGCAAATGCTTTGCATTCCGAACTTGTCAAAGGTGGCAATTTGTTCGACGTTTTGGAGACAAAACCGCCACAAGAATTCGCTGATCTGTTCACAAAAACGTAGCGAAAACATTGGTGTTTTTGCTGGTGATTCGATGCTAAACACAGGTGTTTTCAGCAACGACGGGTCCTCTGGATGCCCGCCGGTATGCACGCGGGTTAAAAGCTGAACGCGAAATGTGTCTGCTAAATTTTTTTAGGGCGATGAACCTACTCGGAGAAAAAAACATGGTATCCGTAGCAACGGACGTGAACGGTCGAGATGAAACCGGGCGTTTCTCTCATGGCAATTCGTTTGCCCGTGGTAATCAAAACGCGAAGCGGGTTCAGCAGATGCGAACCCCTGCCATGCTTTGTCGTTTGGCGTCGGCAGGGGTGTTTTTCCATTCGGTCGCGAATAGGCCGGACTGG
Source organism: Planctomycetota bacterium (assembly GCA_031424595.1). Lineage (GTDB taxonomy): Bacteria > Planctomycetota > Planctomycetia > Planctomycetales > Planctomycetaceae > SXXK01. Next base: position 1,460 of record JANPHT010000461.1, on the reverse strand, counting down.
ACAACGGCAAACGGCTGCGGATATCCTGGGTTTGCGGGATAGGCTTAGCGGCCGACAAGTTTGGAAGTCTTACCAGATTTCCCGCACTTCATTTTTAAGACCGATCACCCTAAGACAGGTGGCACACATGGCGAGCGTAGAAAAAGACGGACAGGGGTATCGTGTCCGATTCATCGACCACAACAAAGAGCGAAAGACAATTCGCCTGTCAGGCATCAACAAGGCGAACGCCCAAACGGTTGCCCACCATGTTCAGCAACTGGTGAACTGGAAGAAATCGGGTCTGGCGTTGGATAGTCAGACGGCAGATTGGATTGCTAAAAAAGTCGGGCAGGAACTTTACGACAAACTGAGCAACGCGGGACTGATTGAGAAGCGGGCATCCTCGTTACTTTCTGAGTTCATGGACGAATACGTGGCGGACGCCAAAACAACGGACGGCAGGCCAGCGGCGGCAAATACACTGAGGAAATGGAAACAGGCTCAAGACGTTCTCAATAAGTTCTTCGGGAACAAGAACCTACGTGACATTTCACCCGATGACGCGGTCAAGTTCCGGCGATGGCTCGACACTCACACCCGAAGTGAGAATGGCATCCGGACCCACATTTGTGTTGCCAAGACATTTTTCAACGCGGCCAAACGCCGGAAGCTGGTCGATGAAAACCCGTTCGTCGTTCTGAAATCTTCGATCGGTGCGAATCGTTCGCGAGACTTCTTTCTGACTCGGACGAACGCGATGAAGATCGTAGACGCCTGCCCCGACAAGGAATGGCGGTTGATTTTTGCATTGTGGCGCTTCGCAGGACTGCGGAAGATGGAAATTTTCCAACTACGCTGGGAGCACGTCCTGTGGGATCAGGGACGAATGCTGGTCACCATTCCAAAGACAAAGCACCATGAGGGAAAGGGAACGCGGTTTGTGCCGATCGGCGGAATCCTTCCCTGGCTGGACGCTGCATTCCACGAAGCCCCTGATGGCTCTCAGCGAGTGATTACGAGGTTCACCGAATCGAATGTGAATCTTGCCAAGCCATTTGAGAAGATCATCACGGCGGCCGGTCTCACCATTTGGCCGAAACTGATTCAGAACTTGCGGGCATCCTGCGAAACGGATTGGCTGGACGCTGGGATCCCTGCCCACGTCGTAGCCAGATGGATCGGGCATTCTGTCAAAGTTCAGAACGATCACTACGCCCAAGTTGACGACCACCATTTCAACCAGTTCAACGCGAATGCAAGATCCCTTCAGATTCAAGTGAGCATAGAAGCCACCGCAGAGGGGGGAGGGGCACAGGCAGGGGCACAAGCTATGCAAACTAACCCAACTTCCCCAACGGGGAAGAAAAATGCTGGCGGCGAAAATTTTCTCCAGTTTTTTCGGCGTGACGTTTTCGTAAGTCGTTTGGCGTCGGTTTGAAACATGATGTAGTGACGACCAGATCTCTTGGCGGTCTCAA
>JANPHT010000460.1:0-4828 GCA_031424595.1 Planctomycetota bacterium | reverse complement strand
CATTCATCGAGCTGTGCTTGCTAATTGACTGCCGGTACGGTTGGTTCCTCAGCAATCGGCGATGCGGGTTGAGCAAATTGATCCAGACCTGAGAGCAGCAATGCCGCATAACCTCGAGCCACCGCTGCCCCGACTGTGCCGCTGACGATCAGTCCGGATTCATCCATATCCACGATGACGCTGCCTTGACGAGAGCCACCCAGATCCATAGCTCTGGAAAAGAGCGACTGCTGTTTCCCGATTGCCGCGTCGTCGGACGGGTCCTGCTGGAACTCCCAAATATCGCTTATCAGAAACGCAAGGATCTGGAGTAAAGACAGACTCTCTTTATGAAGGACCGTCAACCCCGTGGCATCGTCCTGTGGATAGTCACTCCAGCGTTGAAGGTCCACGGCCAGAGTGACCACGGGAGAAACGATGCGGCCGGTGGACTCAGCACAGCGGTCAATCGACTGGTGGATGATCTCATGGGCATCTTCGCTACCGGCGGCGAACCACAGGCAGGAATTTGCATGGGCCAGGTACACGTTGGACAAACGCACGATCCCCAGGTCCCCACCTGAAGCCATGCTGATCTTCAGCATCTGCCGGTCATTCAATTTAACGAGTTCATAGATCACATCCGTCTGTGAATCTGCAGTCAGAATAGCCAGCATTGAAGTCAGCAATTCTGGATTATCGTCAAGTTGAACTCCGCCGTAGATGACACCGCCTGATTCCTGAGTCCAGCCGATTTTTGCGCACAATTCGATGTTGCCGTGTTGGGACAGACTGCGTAAGGATTGACCTATGGATTGAGACGCCGACTGCAGTTGCGGAGATTGCACGGCCAGATCGAGCTCTGGCTCGAGGACATTCCACAACGCATCCAGAGTTTTCCGCCAGACTTCCGGCAAACGGATGGCCGTGTGAAATGTCCCGGCCGCATTGTCGTTGAGTATCGGAGCAAAGCGTCGATCGGCTGATGCCACTTCGCGAAGAGTCTTTCCAAGATCGCTGTTCTGCCGCGATGAAATCCGGAACTGGCCGCGAATCGGGTTGTCGTCGTCGGCAAACTTCATCCATGCAGAGATTTGTTCTGTGTCAAAGATGATCGACTGAATCAAGGACAGGCCAGCATCGCCAAAAGATCGACGCAGTGAGTAGGAAAGTTCGGCTTCCTCGTCTCGCTGCTGGAGTTCCGCTCCAGCCGCCGTACTTAGGGCGCTCCATCCCAAATGACGAAGCCCCATCGGAATTCGATCCGGGTAGAAAGTCACTTCTCCATTGACTTCTGAATGATCAAGCTGCCGCAGTGAATCGCCTGATGGAAGAGAAATCCCCCACAAAGACTGCGACTGGCTTTCGTACATGAATCCATCATGGAAACGGAAGTAACTCACTGTCGTGGCTGAATGCTGGCGGTACTTGATACCGTTCACTTCAATCAACTCGCCTTCGTCCATTGAATTCGCCTGAACCACAACACCAGTCCCTGAGCCGACGCCAACTTTGACGACCACCTGATTGGCAGACTTTTCCTGATCATTTTTTTCGCCATCCACTGGAATACTGCCATCCACTGAAATACCGCCATCATCTTCAGCATCGCCGATTGACACTCTCCAGGTAGTCTTTGTGACGTACTTAAATCGATCTTCCGACCCCTCCAGCGAGGATTCTGCACTTTGGCTGGCTGAGCGAGTATGAACGAGCCTGACGAATTCCGCATGGTCCACCACTTCAGAAAACTGAATCTGCTCTGCGGACGGCAATAACCCGACCCCCATGTGGACCAGCAATCCCGCGACGGGATTTCGGTGTATCGTTCGATGGTTCTTTGCAGCATCGCTGGCTGCCTGTGCTGCGATGTTCTGACCAATATTCAGTTCTTCATACAACCGACGAACGTAAAGCTCGGCAGCATCATTCGTGACTCCGCCGTATTTCACGACAACAATCGGCAACTCCGCAAGCTGACTGCTCGACTCTTGAGCGGAGCAGGTGCTGAGACATGTGAAAAATACGAATACGATTGTCAATCCGTGAGACATCATTTGAGGTCCTTCCTATCCGCTTTGGCCGATCAGATCGGTCACCCACTGATTTTTAGAGGAATTTTCCGAATCAGGACAGAGCTTTCGTCACGATTCCTGACTTGCAGCCAGTCAGGATTGGGCAACGGAAGGGACCCTGGCTTGCGTCAAGACTGAAAAGCTCTGGACGCCTGACAACATCGGCAGTGCGTTGTTGATCAAGGCAGGACGGCAATTGCACAGAGACCAGAATCAGTGCCTTCAGTATTTTCACGAGCAGGTCAGTAGAAGAATTCTCGCCGGCGCTACAGAATGCCGGATCACAATCGTGCCTCTTGTTTAGCTCCTCAAGGCCTGAAAATGAAAACCCATTCTGGCACTATTGTTATTCGAAATGGTCAGCTGATCGACGGAAACGGTGGACCACCGCTGCCGGACGCCACGGTCATCGTGACGGACGGAAAAATCAGCTACGCGGGTGATAGCCATGGAGCTCCGGCGGTTGGGCCGGAGGCGATGGAAATCAACGCTCAGGGCGGCTCGATTCTGCCAGGACTGGTCGAGGCTCATTTTCATCCGACTTACTTCAACGTGGCTGCGCTGGAAGATCTGGATATCAAATATCCGGTTGAATATGTCACTCTGCTGGCAGCGGCAAACGCTAAACTGGCATTGGAGTGCGGTTATACGGCGGCTCGCAGCGGCGGAAGCTTGTTCAATATTGACGCCTGGCTGAAGAAAGCCATAGAAGCGGATATCTGTCTCGGTCCCCGGATGGCCAGCAGCGGTCGCGAGATTTGCGGTGTTGGTGGTTTGATGGACTGGAACCCGGACTTCCGAAAAATTGGCATGGAGGGACTGGTGCTGCTCATCAATGGCCCAGTGGAAGCTCGAGCAGCCGTCCGTAAACTTGTGAAAGATGGCATTGAGTGGGTGAAGACGTACCCCACTGGCGACGCCGCCGCGCCTGACACCAACGACCATCATACGCTGTGCATGACGTTCGAGGAGATGCATGCGGTCGTCGAAACCGCTCACAATCATGGCTTAAAAGTCACTGGCCATTGTCGCGCCACGGAGGGGATCAAGAATGCGCTCAAGGCCGGCTATGACGCCATTGAGCATGGGACTTTCATGGATGATGAGTGTCTGGATCTGATGCTGCAGCGTGATGTCCCCTGTGTTCCAGCTTTATACTTTGAATACGCCAGCATCCAACTGGGGCCAGGCTTTGGAATGTCGCAAAAAGTCATCGATGGTCATCAGGAAACGCTCGATGGAGGTGCCGAGAGTGCCCGCAGGATTTTGAAGGCAGGGGGGACACTTGGGATGGGCGGTGACTATGGTTTTGCGTGGAATCCCCACGGAGACTACGCCCGGGAGCTGTCGTTTTTCGTCAATTTTGTCGGCTTCACACCGCTTGAAGTTCTGACATGTGCGACGAAAAATGGGGCGAAAATCCTTGGTCGCAGTCAGGAGATCGGAACTGTTGAAGTCGGAAAACTGGCAGATTTGCTGATCGTCGAAGGATGTCCCCTGCAGGATATTCGCATTCTGGAAGATCGCAGTCGATTCATTGCCGTGATGCAGGGAGGACTTGTGAGAGCCGGACAACTCGCAGCCCCTTCCATCCAAACTTGAATAGGTCCGAAACCGACCCAAGAGCATAAAAAGTTGGGTTTCCGTGTGAATTGCAGGGAGTCACAATGGCGGTTTGTAGCCAGATAGTTTCAGGCGTTTTCAGGACTTCTGCTGGCGGGCTGCTACAAATTGTGGGTATTGAACCGGCAATCAGCGACAAGAAAACGCGTCAGCGAAGTGCTCCGTCTTACATTTTTCTTCGCAACAGGCCGCCAACTACGAAAAACGTTCAACACGCAAGTTGATTGCGTCAGATCGTACAACCGTCGTTTCCGTTAAATTTAGGCCGTCACTGCAATCTTGCGGGCACGTTGCAAGAAAAAACATTGAATTTGATTGAGCCTCTGCAAACGATGCAGCATTGGCCTCAATTTCTCCAACTCCCTGAGAATATCATGAAAGACGCTGTTTCCGAAGCACTGAACTCACTTGCCGCAGGACTGCGACCCTACGTCGCAAGCCGCGTCACGTCAGTGCTGCGCGATACAGAGTTGGCCGACGAGATCATGGCCTGGGACGCTCAGGGTCTTATGATTTTCATGTGGGAGCGATGGAACGATTTGTTTCGCAATGAGCTTTCCTTTGTGGAACGCAGCTTAATCAGTGAACTGCGAGACTTTCGAAATCGCTGGGCGCATCAGGATCAGTTCGACGAATTTGATGTTTATCGAGTGCTGGATGACATTGCCCGTCTCCTGAAAGCTGTCAACAGCGGAGAATTGGCAACGGTCACTCAATTGCGAGCAGAGTCATTGCACCGGCTCTGGTTGCAGGAACTCGGTGACGATGAACGACATCGCAAGGCACGCGTTCGCTGGCCTTACATCTTATGCGGTGCGAGTGGGGTTGCGATCGGGTCCACGATTCTGGCATTCGGTAGCCTGCCATGGTCGCTGATTCTGGCCAGTCTTGTGTTCCTGGCGATGATGCGAATCGCATTTCTCCAATCCACACGAGAATCTCACCGCAGTCCGGGCCCTCATGAATGCTCGCATTGTGGTCGAATCATTTACTCGGTGGACTGCCCCTATTGCAGTCCACCTGTCCATGAACCATCCAGCAGAGACTCCAGAGACGAGTCCGTATCCGTCACAGGAAACAGGCCGTCGTTTCGTGCAACTCACGACATTGCGACCGCTCGGCACGAAGATTCTTCAAGCATCCAGGCTGAT
>JANPHT010000459.1:0-11755 GCA_031424595.1 Planctomycetota bacterium | reverse complement strand
GGTGGCGACGCGGATCTGGAAGCCCGCATTGCCAGTTACGAACTCGCTGCACGCATGCAAACAGCCGCGTCCGAAGCGATGGACATCAGCAAGGAAACGCAGGCGACTCATGAGATGTATGGACTCGACAATGACGCAACTCGCGAATACGGAACTCGTTGCCTGATCGCGCGTCGTCTTGTCGAACGCGGCGTTCGGTTCATTCAACTGTTTCTTGGTGGGCAACCGTGGGACAACCACGGTAGTATTCGCACGGCACTGCCGGCAGTCTGTCAACGCGTCGATCAGCCAGCAGCAGCTCTGGTGAAAGATCTGAAACAACGGGGCATGCTGGATTCGACAATCGTGCATTGGGGAGGAGAGATCGGACGTCTGCCGGTGACGCAGGTCATGGGTGATCCTGCAGCAGCGGGTCGGGATCATAACGGTCAGGGATTTAGTATCTGGATGGCAGGTGGCGGAATCAAAGGCGGCCTTGCTTACGGAGCGACCGATGAATTTGGTCATAAAGCCGTCGAGAACGTCCTGACACCCAATGACTATCAGGCCACTTTGATGGCATTGTTCGGGCTCGAACATAATCAGGTGATCTATCACCATAACGGCCAGCCGCAAGTCATGACCGCGAATCGTCCGGCGAGGGTGGTCACCGACATCCTGCATTCCTTGCCGATTCCCCTGAGCGGAACCGGACGCTAGTGGTTACCACAAAAACCAGTGACGACCCCGGACGCCGATTTCAACTGGGTGTTGTTTTGTCGGGAGGGCGACAAATTGCTGTCGTCTGATGATGAATAGCACGGCCTCTCCAATGCCGCTGGTCGTACTTTTCACGTTTTGGCCCGGATTTCCCTGCAAAGGACCGACAAACATGTGATACTGCGGCTGGATCGGGCAATCGTGTCGGTGCAAATCTGCGATCGCCAACCGAATTGAAGTTGAAGCACACACGAGGCAGCTCCCATGTTCGAAGTCTTTGTCCTCCTTCTGATTGTGCCATTGTATTTTAAGTTGAAGTCCATCCGCAAAAAGCAGGACGAGGAATCGACACGTCTCACTCAACAGTTGCATGCTCTGTACGACGCGGTGAATCAGCAGCGGCAGGCCGTAGACCGAGTCCTCAGGCAAATTCCGACAGAGCCGCTGCCAAAGTCAAAGGCTGCAGCGTTAGAAAGTCGTGAAGAGACTTCCGCTGCACAGGAGAAGTCAGCGTCAGTAATTATTCCACCTTTTGGAGAGCCGTTGCGTGCAAAAGTGGCGGCCGCATTGAGTCGCCCAGAGGAGGTTCGACCGAACACCGCTATACCCTCACCCTCACCCTCGATGCCGGTGCAGACGTCAAAGCCTGTGTCCTACAACGTTCGTCCGCCAGAAGCCCCCGAGCCTCCGCGAGTTCCCGGTCGATTTGAGGCGGCAGCGGCGGATGTTCTTAAGCGGATCTGGAACTGGATCATTGTTGGCGAAGAACACATTCCGCAGGGGGTGTCTGTCGAATTTGCCGTTGCCAGTCAATGGCTGCTGCGAATCGGCATTGTGCTGCTGGTCGTTGGCGTAGGATTTTTCCTGAAGTACTCCGTTGAGCATGGGTTGTTATCTCCCGCAGCGCGTGTCGGTTTGTCGATTGCAGCCGGGTTGGTGATGCTCATCTCCGGCACACGCATCCTTGGTGGCTCGTTTCACGTCATGGGTCAGGGCCTACTGGGCGGCGGCATTGCCACGCTGTATTTCAGCGCATTTGCAGCGGCAAATTTCTATCACCTCATCACAATGCCGATAGCATTTGCTGCCATGATTGTGGTCACGGCCTTGTCCGGTTTTATTGCCGTCCGCTTTCATTCCAAACTCACCGCCGTTCTGGGTGTCGTTGGCGGGTATGCCACGCCGGTCATGTTATCGACGGGTCAGGTGAATTTCCCCGGCCTTTATGGCTACATGCTGGTGCTTGGTCTTGGTGTCCTTGGAACGTGTGCCTGGAAGCGATGGCCACTGCTGAGCTATCTGAGTTTCGTGGGGAACTTCCTTCTTGTGGGAGGCTCATTGCGAGACTATCAGCACGCGATTCATTTCTGGCAGGTGATGCCGTTTCTGATCGCATTCTTTGTTTTGTTTTCGACAATGGTGTTTGTCTACAACCTCGTGTATCGCACAAAGTCGAATTTGCTGGACGTCCTTGTTCTGTTTTTGAATGCGGCTATCTTCTTCGGCCTGAGCTATCGACTGATCGATGAACACTATGGGGAAAAGTGGGTGGCAGCAGCGACGCTTGGACTTGCGACGTTTTACATCGCGCATGTCTGGTATTGCCTGGTGCGTCGTGTTCTTGATCGCGAATTGATGCTGACCTTCACAGCTCTGTCGGCATTTTTTGCTGCTGTCACAATTCCGCTCTTATTATCGAGCGCATGGATTACTGTCAGTTGGTCGCTTCAGGCGATGGTCATGCTGTGGATTGCCGGCAAACTCAATAGCGAGTTTCTGCGTCACGTGGCCTATCTGCTTTATCTGATCGTACTGGGGCGATTCATGTTTCTGGATCTCCCTTCGCAGTATGGTTCAGCCACGTTGGCAGACCTGCCCGTGAGAGAATACATTCGGGCGATCATCGAGCGGTTGGTCATGTTTGGTGTGCCGATTGGTTCACTCGCACTCGGTTATCGTTTGCTCGTAAAACCACCGTCTGCCGGATCAGTGGCGGTCAATAGTGTCAGCGATATTGGAGGTTGGATCGAGGGACGCGTGGCCGCAAGAGCCGGTGTGTATGTTGTATTTGCGATGCTGTTTTTCTATATGCATCTGGAACTGAATCGGAGCCTTGGTGCATTATTTCCACCGTTGCGACTGCCTGTGCTGACTTTATTGTGGCTGAGTGTTTGTTTGATGCTGTTGATAGAGTTTGCTCGGACAACGAGTCGGATTGCCCTTTGTTTTCTGAGTGTCTTTGTGATCGCCGTCCTGCTGAAGATGATCATCGTCGATCTGCAGGAGTGGTCGATGACAGTTCAATTCTACTACGATCGAGAATACTCCTTCTTTGATGCCGGATTTCGTCTGCTCGATTTTGGGGCCATTATTGTGTTCTTTGCTTTTGGTACACGGCTGCTTGCAAAGCAAGTCACTGCCGATCATGACATCGCAAAACAGGCTGGCGTGCTGATGGGAATCGCAGGTGTCGGTATGCTTTTCATTTACACCACGCTGGAGCTGAATTCGTTTCTCCGACACTATGTGGAGAATCTTCGGTCCGGTGGAATTTCAATACTCTGGACGTTGTTTGCCCTGGCGTTTCTGGTGCGGGGAATCGGGCACAATCTTCGGTCCCTGCGATACGTGGGGCTGGCCCTGTTTGCGATCGTCACCTGGAAGATCTTTTTCGTGGACCTTGTTCGTCTGGATCAACTTTATCGAATCGTCGCATTCATCGTGCTGGGAGTGCTCGTTTTGTGTGGCTCGTTCCTTTATCTTCGATCTCGACAGACATTTTCGATCAAGGCGCCGGGGTTGGATCCAGGAAAAAAAGTCGATGGTCCGGAAGTCGCCGCGACAGAAATTCAGGGAGATTCAGAATGACACGAGTTGCTTGGTTTGGGCTACTTCCACTGTTGTGCTGCTCCACGTCGATTACGAGTCTTGCCCAGGAAACGGAGTCTTTTCAATACTCACGGCCAATCGAAGTTGATGGAACAACTAACGAAGAAATCTTTTCCGCGCCGTTAGATAGTGACGTGTTCGCGGCGACACGCGATGGTTTTCCGGACCTCCGGGTCTTTGATAACAATCATCGACTCGTTCCTTTTCTTGTGCAAAAAGTGACCAAAGACCAGGTTCGCAAAGTCCGAAAGTTCAGTGCCGCTGAGAACCCGACTGTCCATCCGCAAGAAAACGGAGGTATGGAGATCAGGCTCCGGCTTAAGAAAGAAGATCCCTCCGCGAGCGGAATCAGATTTGTCACACCACTCGAGAATTTCGAACAGCAAGTCCAGGTGTTTGCCATAATCGACGGTGCGGAAGCCTCAGTCGTCGACGATGCGAGGATTTACGATTACCGACAGTTTATGGACGTTCGTCAGACAGAGTTGGAATTCCCTGCGACGACCGCCCGCGAGTTTCGCATCGTGGTCAACGCACTGACAACGGAACAGGATTCTCGATTGCTTGAGTTGTCCCGCACGCTCAAGGACGGGACCGAGGAAGCTCGAAGGGAAACGACAATGATCGAACGTCGTCCGTTTCGAATCGACCGAATCGAGTTTCTGAATGAACAAGCGGAAGTCATGGAACGTTCCGGCAGCATTCAGACGTGGCCGGTTGCGGATCTGAAAGTCACCGAGGATGTCGAAAAACAACAGACAATTGTGGAGGTCACGAGTCGAAGGGAACCGCTAACGACTTTGAAATTGGTGACCAACAGTCTGAACTTCAGTCGAAAAGCCGCCGTTCAGGTTTTGAGAAATTCTGAGGTTGAATCAAAGTGGGAAGCTGTTTCCGAAGCGACACTGTCCCGCTTCAGCATCCGCGATTTTCATGAGGAGCATCTGGTTATCAGTATGCCGGAAACGCGTGGCGAAAGTTACCGGATTGTCATTGAAAACGGTGATAGTCCAGCACTGACTATTGAATCGGTTGAGGCTTCCGGGCGCCAATACGAATTGATCTTCCTTCGGGCGGGCAGCGAGAGCCTGCGACTGGAGTATGGTTCCGACACCGCCGACGCGCCACAGCACGACACGGTCGCTCTGACGACGGTCCTGAATCGGAAACTGGTTCCGATTTCTGCAACACTCGGAAAGCCGTCAAAGTCGCCAGTGCCTTCGCTGACGCCACTGAATCCGAAGAGTCTGCTGAATAACCCCATTCTGCTTGGCACGATTGTCGCCCTGCTTGTCTTTGTCCTGGGCTGGGGGCTTTACAAGGCTGCCGGCCGAATTGACATGGTCTCACACGGCGACGAGTAAATTACTTTCCAGGATGTTTTGCTGAACGTAGAATCAGCAAACCCTGCGACGCAGTTTGTGCACCGAGTCCGCATCAAGCCCATGGAATCGTTCTCGATTGCCATCCGCTACGAAATTGATGGTTCGCTCGACCGTCGTGGAGTGACCACGGATCAAAGCAATTTTTCTGGAGCGGGTTTACCTGGAATAACAGCGTATTCGCGAGCGTCACTCAGTCAGCGCGGTATCAGGCGCTGTGCTGGATTATGGCGTTGGATTGCCTTAGAGTGCCGAGTGGGCGGCAGTTGGTTGGCTGCCCTGGTCGTTGCGTAGCGACTTGAATTTCCTCTCTGGACCCCTCGGAATTGTTGATCAATGGGACGAATATCACTCGCGTGGCAAGTCTTGACAAACGGAGTTTTTGCCGCCAAAGTCGCCAGCTTATTGGATGTTCGTAAAGAGCTGTCCGCACCGACAATGGTTGCCGTGGAACCGCCGAAGTCAGCCCCGCCGATGCGGCCCGTGAGAAGTGACGCGATTAGCCTCCTTGCAGCTTTGCAGAGAGAGGGTCGATTCATCGACTTTTTAAAAGAAGCAATTGAATCCTATTCCGACTCTCAGGTCGGTGCGGCGGTTCGCGATATTCACCGCGACTGCGGATCTGTTCTGGAACGACAGTTTGCGATACGTCCGGTACTCGATCAGACCGAAGGCAGTCCGGTAAGACTTGAAAATCCGTCCATTCCCGGCAAGATTAAACTTTCCGGCAAGGCAGGAGACAGCTCACCGACGTCTGGACTTCTGGTGCATCACGGTTGGCAGGCCACGAAGTGTGATGTGCCGACGTGGACGGGTGATAAGGAATCGTCCTCGATCATCGCCCCCGCAGAAGTCGAAGTGCGATAATTGCCCGCGTTGATTCCACGAGACTCGTGAATTGTTCTTCCATGATCCAAAGAGAAAACAGTGACCCCATGTCCGCTCAGTTTGTGATTGGGATAGATCTTGGAACGACCAACAGTGTCTTGTCCTATGCGGCGCTGACTGACGACAAGCCACAGGTTCAGGTACTTTCCATTTCTCAATTGGTTGCGGCGAACACGATTGAGTCTCATTCAGTGTTGCCTTCATTCTTGTACCTTGCGACAGTCGATGAAGCATCCTCAAACGCGTTTGGCCTTCCGTGGAAAGAAAAGGCCCCACTGGCGACGGGATATGCAGCACGAAGTCTTTCGGCCGAATTCCCTGATCGAACAATCGGGGCCGCTAAATCATGGCTGTGTCACAGTAGGGTCGATCGACATCAGGCGATTCTGCCGTGGCAGGCTCCGGACACGATTGCGAAGATGTCGCCGGTAACAGCGTCACAACGATACCTCGAACACCTTGTGGCTGCCTGGCACAATGCCTTTCCAAAAGCTCCACTAGCGCACCAAATGGTGGTTCTGACCGTGCCTGCATCCTTCGATGCCAGTGCAAGAGAATTGACCCGGGAAGCTGCCATTGCCGCCGGACTTCCGGAAACATTCGTTCTGCTGGAGGAACCTCAGGCCGCGACTTATGCGTGGCTGGACGCTGTCGGCGATCGCTGGCGAAAACTTCTCAAGGTTGGCGATCGATTGCTGGTGTGTGATATCGGCGGAGGGACCACGGACCTGACGCTGGTTGAAGTGGCTGATGAAAATGGCGAACTGACTCTTCAACGTGCGGCTGTCGGAAATCATCTGCTCGTCGGCGGTGACAACATGGATCTCGCATTAGCACACTACGTCGCTTCGCTGTTCGAAGCGAAGGGCGTGCATCTTGATCCATGGCAGTCTGTTTCATTATGGCACTCGTGTCGCAATGCAAAGGAATCGCTCTTGTCGGGAGCCGGGCCAGAGTCTCATACGATTTCCGTCCCGGGGCGAAGCAGTCGACTCATTGGAGGACTGGTCTCTGTCACTGTGGACCGCGAGGCGGCGTCGGAACTGCTTCTGAGTGGTTTTTTCCCGAAAGCAGATCTCGTTGATCGTCCCACTCGATCGCGCGCCGGATTTCGTGAAATAGGACTGCCCTATGAGGCCGACACGGGAATCACCAGGCATCTTGCCGCATTCCTGCATCAGTCGCTGGCCGGCAGCCATCTGACTCATGTGCTGTTAAATGGTGGCGTCTTTAAGGCGTCGGCACTGCGGAGTCGTTTGCTTCTGCAATTGCAGAATTGGTTCCCAAACCATCCGCCACTTCCCGTGGATGGGCCGGAGGATCTTGATTATTCGGTCGCTCGCGGGGCATGTTTCTACGGCTGGACAAAGCTCCGAGGCGGAGTCCGTATTCGTGGTGGGACGGCCCGGTCGTACTACATCGGAATTGAGACTGCCGGTCTGGCGATCCCCGGGGCTGGACGTCCGTTGAAGGCGTTGTGTGTCGTCCCGACAGGCATGGAAGAAGGCTCCGAAGTCGACGTGCCTTCTCAGTCCATCGGGCTGATTGTCGGGGAAGCGGCCCGATTTCGCTTCTTCAGTTCTTCAAGTCGGAAATCGGATCGGCCCGGTGATTTCGTCGCCCGATGGTCGCCCGAAGAGTTATCAGAAACAGACTCTCTGGAAGCCACTTTGCCTGCTGCTGAGGATTCTGATGAAGAATATGTGCCCGTTCGATTTCATTCCTGCATCACCGAGCTTGGAATTCTGGAACTGTGGTGTGTCCACGAAACTAACGACAAACGCTGGAAACTCGAGTTCAGTGTTCGTGCCGATGCCGATGCCGATGCCGATCATTGAAACTCGACAAATCTAACGGACGAATTCGGTTAAGTTTGTCGTGATTCGACGGGAAGCTGCAAGCACATGGCAGGACTGCTTTGGACCGTGCAGAGTTTCCGTCCCCTCTGGCAAATTGCGTGGCGAAGTCGCACTTGTTATTGCTTTAAGGTGAGAGTGATCAAATGTTTTGGCTCGGATGGGTGATTTGTGTTGGCGTTGCAATCACCACCTTACCAGCAGTGATTGCGTTGAAGCTGAAACGACTGAAATTGCCGACGGGCGCAACGGCCACTAGGGAACTTCCGGGAGTCAGTGTGATTATCCCCGCTCGAAATGAGCAGGCGCAGATTCGCAACGCATTGACAACTCTCCTTCAATCCACTGGGGTTCGTCTCGAACTGATTGCGGTGAACGATCGATCGACGGATGAAACCGGGCGAATTATGGAGGAGGTCGCGGCCACGGATGATCGCTTGAAGGTCATCCACATCAGTGAACTTCCGGACGACTGGCTGGGCAAGAATCATGCGATGCACGTTGCTTCAACAGTCGCCACGCAGGAACTGTTACTCTTCACTGACGGAGATATTCTTTACGAACCTCGCGCGATCGAGGCTGCTGTGCGACACTTTGACCGCCATCGTCTGCAGCATCTTTGTCTATTGCCGAAAATGATACCCGGGAGCCTGATTGAGAACGTACTGGTGTGTTTCTTTGGGCTCGCGTTTGCTGTCGGAATGCAAATCTATCTGATTCGAACACGCTGGCCTCTGGCGTATGCCGGAGTGGGGGCGTTTAATTTGGTTGACGCGAAGTTCTATAGTTCGGTGGGCGGGCATCAACCAATCGCGCTGGATGTTCTCGATGATGTAAAGCTCGGAAAATTGATTAAGCGAAGTGGTGGAAAGAGTGATTTTCAAATGGCAGATGAATGGCTATCGGTTCGCTGGCAACCGTCTCTGTGGGGCGTTGTCACGGGCCTCGAAAAAAACGGCTTTGCCTCGCTGAATTATTCACTCAGTCAGATTCTTTTCGTAACAGTCGTGTTCCTGGTGACGATGATCTTCCCCTGCATTGCTCCACTCGTATTGCCTTTTTCGGATGCGTCCGGTTGGTTTGCTGCAGCAATCGTTTGGCATCTCGCTTTTGCGGGGCTCGTGTATCGACTACCCGCTGGCTGGAAAATGATCCCGTTTTTTATGGCGGGACCGTGCATAATGGCGTTTGCCTATTGGCGATCGACGGTGATTACATTGCGTCAGGGCGGCGTAAAATGGCGTGACTCCTTCTACCCGCTGAAGCAGTTGCGAAAATCGATGTATTCGTAGGGCGACACTGATCGAGACAATCACCTCACGGCCTCGGGCCATGGCCCATGGCCCATGGCGACACAGTACAGAAATAAAAACGGTGTCAGGATCCGAATACGCCTAATTGCTCGAAACGGTTCCTGCCACCTTTGCGTCTCCTGACATTCGTTCATCATTCGACGTTGTTACCCAAACAGATCCATAATTGGCTTCCCGGTGGTCAAAGAACGAGAAATTCCTGACGCGTCCAGCGGGTTGTTGATGGGAATGTTCAGTGCATGGTAAATGGTCGCGGCAAGTTCTTCGGGACGTACTGGATTATGCGTCGGATGCTCGCCATACTTGTTGGACTTTCCGTAGACCTTTCCACCTGCGATCCCTGCTCCGGCGATGATCGAGGAAAAGCACTGAGGCCAGTGCTGTCGTCCGGGCGGATCCTGCTTCAAAACGTACGGCGTGCGACCGAATTCGCCAGTGACAACGAGCAGCGTGTTGTCCAGAAGCCCGCGTTCTTTAAGATCTGACAGCAACGCGGAAAGCGCCTGATCCAGACGTGGCAAACAGAATCCCATGCCATACGACCCATTGCCGAAGGCGTTCCCCATGCCCATGTTTCCGCCATGCATGTCCCAACTGCTGCTGGGAGGACCGGCTTTGTCGTGTTCGGCCTGACCAGTCCAGCCATTGACCGTCACGAAGCGAACTCCTGCCTCCACCATACGCCGAGCAAGCAGCAGATTCTGGCCGAGAGGATGCATTCCATAACGTTCGCGAACCTCAACGGGTTCACGTGTCAAATCAAACGCAAGACGTCCTTCCGATCGCGTCATCGCATCGTAAGTCTTTTCACGCAGATCAGACCAGTCCTTCACCTGTTGATCTCGATCCAGTCGATTGGAGTCCAGACGACCGAGTAGCCACTTGCGATCCTCAAAACGCTTCTCGTCATACGATTCATAAATCTGAGGAGGCTTGAAGTCGGCCATCGCGGGATGATTGGTTTCTGACCCCACAAACACCGGCGCGTAGGCCGAGCCAAGATAACCGCCCAGCCCAATGTTGGGCGCGCAGAAGACGGGTGGCCCGACACATTTAATGAGCCATGCGTTGGAAACAAAATTTCGAGTACTCGGTTTGTGTTTCGCAACGAACGAACCAAGGTAGGGCTTTTCGTCGGAGACACCCTGCTGCACTCGTTTCTCGGACTGACCACTGAGCAAATTGTGCATCGCATCAAAGTGGTTGCTGATCGAGCCAGGATGAGACATTGAATTGATCAGCGTGAAATGATCAGTCAGCTTTGCCAGCTGCGTATGCATCTCATTGATCTGCATGCCGGGCACTTTGGTAGAGATCGGCTGATAGGGACCACGATAATCCAGCGGCGCCTCGGGCTTCATGTCCCACGTATCGACGTGACTTGGGCCACCACAGAGCAGGACGAAAATGCAGGACTTTTCTGCCGCGACGGCTTTTCCGGAGGCATCGATCTTGTCAGTCCCGATGACGACTCCCGGCATCCCGAGACTCATCGTCCCCAGTCCGCCTGCAATCAACGCCTGTCGCCGATTCCACTGCAATTGATTCATGAGAAGTGCCCAGACCGAAAGTGATGACCTGAATGAAAACCCCTCCGTCGCACGACAGATTCTAACAAGTGACAGGACCGAAATACACTCCCGACTTTGACTTGTGATATTCCCAATCCGAGGGGGGATGAAAGAACAAAAAGTTGTCAGGAAACGCATCGGATCAAAAAAACAAAAGTGCCATCCACGAATGGCACAGTCATCGTTATTTTAGTTGCCGAGGCGCAGAATGAGTCTGTTGGCAGATGGAGATATTTTGAAAAAACTCCGTCTGTCTTGAAGCTCGTGTTGTGCTGAAACCCTCTTTGGCTTCATGATTGGAGAACCCTCTCTGGTGTTTGTCCAATGAAACCAGGGAGGGTTTTCGTGATGGCCGGTATACCAATTTGGCCGCAGCGCCGCAGCTTCAGTTTTGCTCAGTCGGTTTCCGGGTTCCTGACTCAACCGGGCCTGCCATTCTCGAAGATCCTTACTGAAGAACGAATCCGTGAGGTGTTTGCAAAACACAACGGTCTGTTCGGGCGTGTGTACACCACCGCGATCGTGCTTTGGGCGTTCATGAGTCAGGTGTTGCGAGATGGCAAGGAAGCCGCCTGTCAGTCGGCGGTGAGCAGAATCAGCAGCTATCTGCAGTTGACAACCGGCTGTGGAGTGGATCCTGATACGCGTGATTATTGCCGGGCACGAGACAAGCTTTCGGAATGCGCTCTCCATGAACTGGCATCGTCAATCGCCGAGGAGTGCGAAACGGAAATTGACGCACGACATCTGTTCCGTGGACGTCATGCCAAACTGATCGACGGGTCCACTTTCCAGATGGCAGATACGCCCGCGAATCAACTGGCTTATCCGCAGAACCCAGCTCAGCAGCTGGGCATCGGCTTTCCGATTGCACGGTTTGTGGCCGTGATTTCTCTGGCCACGTCGTGTGTCATTGATGCAGCGATCGGAAAGTACGCGGGAAAAGAAACCGGTGAGACCGCTCTGCTGCGGCAACTGCTCAAGTGCTTTCAGCATGGTGATATTGCCGTAGCCGATCGATTCTATGGGAACTACTGGGTGATCGCCCTGTTGCGGCAGCACGGGGTGGATGTCTGTTTTCGCAAGCATCACAAGAGAGCGACCGATTTTCGCAAAGGCCGACGGCTGGGGCCCAATGACCATCTGATCGCCTGGGA
>JANPHT010000458.1:0-2472 GCA_031424595.1 Planctomycetota bacterium | reverse complement strand
CCGATCACCAGCAAATCCTCCTCGAAAAACTCGGACTCAGACTGCCCGCCAAAATAATCCAACGCAAATTGTAGTGGAAACTTTTGGGCTGAAACCGCAGAAAATGCAGTGTTTCTGAAACGAGTTGGGGAAGTTGGGCTAACCCTACTTGGAGTTGCGTGGGTGTGCGAAGCTCTGAGTTCACTCTCTCACGATTGCAGGGACTCCGTGCAAAAAAAAACCTGCAGTTTGGCTGCAGGTTAAAGCCTGAAAGATTTTGGCCCGCTGGACCCTACATCCAAGGAATCGGACTCAGCATAGATTGGTCAAGTGTCGGGATTTTCCGTGTCGGTCTATGGCAGGAACTTAGTTGCCAATGCCTGGCAAATCAAAGCTTGGTCCTGCACCAGGGGCCGCTGATGCATCAGCGGGTTTTGGTTGTTCTTTTGGCCCTACAACAGCTTCTCGAGAAAGCTTGAACTTTTCAAAGCTGTCAGCAGAGATCACGTAGTACCATCCTCCGAATCGCAGTGAAAGTTCATCGACCTTCTTCTTGCCATCCTTTGCACGGCCTTCCCAAGCCTTCTGAGCCCCTTCGTAGCCAGCCTTTGCGGCTTCGTATTCGCCCATTGCCTGGTCATACTGCTTCTGAGCTTCGACCTTGGGATCTGCTGGTGGCTCGACTGGCTTTGCCGCGTCAGCTGTTGGAGGTTCAGCTGGAGTCGCTGGCTCTCCTTCTTTGGCCGGAGCAGTGGGCTCTGGTGTGCCAGGCGTATCCTGAGGGACTGCGTCAGCCGCTGGCTTAGCATCCGCCGGTGGATCAGCAACAGCCGGTTCGGCTGCTGCTGGCTGTTCATCGCACGAGCCAGGCTCAGCCGGCTTTTCAGATGCCGGTTCAGCCGGTGCCTTGGGCGTGGATTCTTCCTTTGCAGGCTCAGCAGCTTTTTCTTCCGGCGGCTTTTCTTCGGTTGGCTTTTCTTCAATTGGCGGAGGATCCTTTGGAGCAGCCTCTGGTGGGGCATCGGCTTTCGGAGCGTCGGTCGGTTTTTCTTCCGGTGTTGCCGGTGTGCCGCCGTCGTTCAGAATGGCAGGTTTCTCTGGCGCCACTGGCTCCGCAGGCTTTTCGCCGAGCAGAGACTCATCGTAATCCACTTTGACCAGCAGGTAACGACGAGGGCCCGATTCAGGGCCTTCGGCATTGTCTTCCGGTTTCGGTTCTTCTGGAGTTTTTCCATCTTCGGGCTTGTCGCCCTCTGCCTTTACTTCCGCGTCTGCGGGTTTCGCGTTGGTTGGCCCGATTTCGATATCTTTGGCTGTGCCGCGAGCAATCTCACCAAAATAGAGGGTGTATCGAACGCCGTTGTTAGTCCCCGCAATCAACTCGCCTTCGTTGGAAACCAACTTCACCTGACTATTCTCACCTCGAGCAATGTAGAATCCCTGTCGTTGCATATCCTGCTGGAGAACTTGCCGAAGCAATGGATTTTGCGCGACCTCCGGTGAAACCGTCAGGTCGGCATTCAGTCCATCAGGCTTTGGTCGTACACCAACAATTTTCAGTTGGTCAAGATTGCGAGTCACATCGGTGACGGCTGTTTCCTTCAGAGACTCGACATTGACGTCCAGTCCCGCCATGGACCATTTGCTGGAGGTCTTGTCTTTGGAAAACTCAAAACGGTCGCCCTGCAGAATTGCGCCTTGTGCCTCATCGACGGAGTATTGATCCACAACAACTTTGACAATGTCGTTCTGATTCAGCTTAAGCAGATCCGGTTCAATCCAGTCGCTGAACTTTGCTGACAGATCTGCATCCAATTTTGCGATAAAGACGGGATTCTTTTCTGGCTGGCGTACATAAAAATGTTGTTCGCGCCCTTCAACGGCTTTGCCAACGATCAGGTCAACAAGTGCATTGCTGCTGTTGTCTCTCAAGGTAATACGTGTGCCTCGCGACTCATCTTCCTCGTCAGCTGCAGCACCCGCACCGGCGGCGACTTCGGCGGACGGATCTTCAACTCCGTATCGAGCCCAGTCGTCTTTGCTGCGACTTTGCAAAGCCACCTTCTTAATGCCAATCAGGGAAGTGGCGGTCTTTGCCAGTCTCTCTGAGGCCTCGGCTGGATAATCGTTATGCGAGGGAATGATCCAAAGCCCCTTATCATTCTGCTTCACAGCAAAGGAAAGTGGTTCTTTGGCTTCGGCGTCGTACTTGACGACGCTAAGTTCCATGGCTTTGAGCGGATCTTTGAAGTCAGCATAGAATTCCTGACCGACGTCAGAAAAGCCATCCACTGCAGCGGGCTGGTTTGCGAGACGAACACCCATCGCGGCCACAGCGGCCACAGCAGCCACTCCAACGAAGACCAAAGTTCGATTTGTCGCGTTCATGGACTAACCTGGTTCAACTAAAGACGAATCCAAAACTCTAACACATTTAACAGCACCAGCCACTGGTGGCAGCTTGCCAGCTTGACGAGAAGCGGCAGTCGCTGG
>JANPHT010000457.1:0-7914 GCA_031424595.1 Planctomycetota bacterium | reverse complement strand
ATGGGATGTAGCGAAGTCCGAATCCGATTTCGACCACAATGATGCTGACCTGAATGAGTGACGAAAAGGCCAGGCTGCTCTTGATGTCCGTCTGCACTCGAGCTGCCAGCGTGGCAAACACAACCGTGATCAGACCCAGTGCGACGACCAGGATTCGTAACGTCAGAGATTCATCCAGCAGGGGACTGACTCGCAGCAGCAGGAATGCTCCCAAATGCACCGACAATGCTCCGTAGAAGACAGCGCTGCTGGGAGTTGGACCTTCCATGGCTCGCGGTAACCATCCCGAAAACGGCACCAAAGCCGACTTACCTGCGGCGGCAAACAGCAGCAGGCAACCGACGAACAGGGCAGAGCCTTCCGACAACACTGCTTTGCCTTCCGGCCACATGCCCTGTCCGGCGATTCCATCAAAGTCCCCGGATCCAGACAAGTGATGCAATGTCAATGCGGCTACGAGAAACGCCGCATCGGCAATGCGATACACTGTCCAGACTCGCAGACCATTGGCTACGGGAGCCGGGCGATCGTGGAAAAATGCCACGAGCAGCGCTGATGACAGGCCGACCAGTTCCCATCCAAAGAAGAGCGTTTCTATAGTGCCCGCCACGGACGATAGAATCATGCCCAGTTGAAAGAACGAGAAGAAGATGAAGAACCGATGAAAGCCTTCGTCGCGATGCAGGTACCGGCAGGCAAACGCCGCAATCACTCCGCAAAGTACAAACGTCATGATGACGAACGGAACGCTCAATCGATCAAAGACGAATTTGAGTCGGAAGTGAAAATGATTCGCGTGAGAATCTGACGCTTTCGAACGCGAACTGCTCGATGTCAGGGCTCCGTCGTGCTCACGGCCTTCTGGTTCTTCTATCGCCGTCCCGGTACGACTGTGGACATCGCCAGAAGCTGCAGAATCTTTGCTGGTATCTGCCGCCGACAGTGATGACACTTTGCTTCCGACCGCTGACACATTGGGCAGCCCTGAGGCTTCTTCAGGCACCGTGTCGGAATGTTTGTCCGGGATGCGCACCCAGTCACCCAGCACCACCGAGACATTACGTTCATTTGTTGCCAGCATCACCGCGAGGATAAACAATGCGGAAATGAGTCCGAACACCGTCGACGCTTCGGTGAAGCGCGCCATACGGCGCTCACTTAGCGGAATACGCATCAGAGTTGTCACCCCGAAGACTGCCAGAAGCAGTACCGGAGAAGCCACCACGATAATACCAGCGATCTGAAGCATAGCGGAGTGTTTGGCGAGAAGAGTGGTGAGTGGTGAGTTCGTCTTAAAATGCAGAGTGGAAGGCCGTCCGACCGGTTACGGGAGAACCTCACGACCGCCGGCGGTCCTGATGAGAGCAAACGGCAAATGATCGCGCCAGCCGCGATACCATTCCAGGGACGAATCCGCTGTCTGCAATTCCGTCATTGTCGGTGAGTATTCTTCGAAACGACCATTCACAAATCGCTGGATTCTGGCTGAATTGGGATCGAGCACCGCTAATTGAGCCCAGCTGTTTTTGCAGATGCGTCCCACGGTGGGGTTCTCTGCCATGATCTGCAGCATCGCGTCCGCCGTCGTTTCCACGATAAATAACAATCGCACAGGTTCATGAATATCCACGCCCTGCCACGGCAAGCCTGGCCGCAGGTCGCTGGCGGCTCCGTCCATCACGCCCAGCAAAGAAGTGACATTGTGAGGCAGCTTTGTGCCAGAGCCCCAGCCGCGGCTGTCGATGGCCGACAATGTGTAAAGCATGTTGATCCCTTCACACACCGGAATGACAGCGCCCAGAATTCGAGCGAGGATCATGTTCTTGTCGGTGTCCTGAGATTTGTCATAGGACATCAGAAACGACCGTCGATCCAGATACAGTCCTCGAATGCGGCTGCGACGTCCGACGAAACAAATTGCATTCGTGCAGTTGCCGTATTCCGGCCGCGTCTGTGCCAGGTCTTCCGCTCGCTCCTGAACATGCAGCAAAGCTTCGGACGCAGACAGATCCAGTCGCGCCGATTCAAATCGTCGACAACGTTCATGAGCATTCCGTTCGGCCACCCGACTGAACAAATCGCGAGCGAGACGCAACGATCGAACATGCGTCGTGGGAAGCAGTTCAAGATCGAAGAACGTGATTTCTTCTGACGCGGTATTATGGAGTCCCCCGATGAAATAGGTTTCCTCGGGAATCACCAGTCCGCGTTCCTTCAGCTGGCGGCGCACACGCACATCGTTCAGCATCGCCGCCAGAGCCCTCGCATTCGCACCACCCGCACTTCCCGAGCACGCTCCGCAGTGGTACGCCGATTCGTGAGGATTGTTCAGGCAGTTTGAACCATGTCCCAGGAACATCACCATGCGGGCAAAATTCGAGGTCAGCCCGATGTCTCGCAATGACCGTTCGGACATGTTGACCATTTCGGTCAGTGTAAAACCAATTCCCTCATCGTCCGGACCGGCTTTGACTCCTTCTTCTCGCTCAAGTCTTAGTCGAGTGACCGCGGGAGGCGCGACAAATCGCCGCGCGGTTTTGTGCATCTGAGCGGAGAAACGGGGGAACAGAATTCTTCCCAACAGCGGAATCGTCGCCAGGGGGCCGACCAGCGCCGTCAACAGGGCCCCACTGAGAGAACTTCGAGTTCCGGCATCGAATCGATGCGAGGCATTGCCCAGCAAGCGTCTGGCAGTCGCTCGGTGGCGTTCGGAATCTTCCAAAGCGTAAACGACGTCCTCCACAAGCCAGTTTTGAGGCTTAATCACAATCGGACACAGCGCTGTAAAATGCGCCTCGGCCGCGCCGCGATAATACATGGGCACGCAGAAGAAACCGGCATTGCCGAAGGTCTCCACATCCGGAGCCACTTCTTCCAGATGCCTTCGGAAAGATTCCTCGCGAGCATCAATGCAGGTCACGATCTGAAGCTGCGGTGAATCGGGCTTCGTTGGCGGCTGCGATACGCGAATACTGACCGCATCCATGGCGCGCTTCGCCAATTGTCGTTCAAAGGCGAAATGAAAGACCCGGCGGCGTTCAAAGTCGCAGAAGGAGTCGACTTCCTTCATCAATTCTGCCCATCGCGTCTGTGGAAATTCGGCCAGCATCCGAGGACACCAGCCATGAATCTGAGCCAACTGCAGAATCAGGAAGGCCCGCTGCTCATCAGAATTAACGCCGTTGGCCGCATGCAGAGATTCTCGCAAAACGTTTCGCAATTCATCCAACGGCCCGCGATAATTCAACGAGACTCTGGCCACGTGCCTCACGGCAAGGCGATCGAGAATCAATCGCACGGCGATGAATTCCAGCAGCGTGCCGGGTGGCGAATACCGATACACTCGATCTGGTCGCGTTTCCGTCTGCCAGATCATTCCGGCCCAGCCGCGAAGGGCGAGCATTGTATTTCGAAGATACTCAATGCGTTCGCCCGGCTGCACGCCCAGCTTTTGAAGAGAGTCGGCAATACTTTGCACAGCCGTCATGGATCCTGACAGCAGCGGCTCAATTTCCGCCATCAGGGGATTCATCCAGCGACGGCCTCCGAATCCACTGGACTTGAACAATGTCACAAACGAAGACAGAAACCCGGCATCTCGATCCGGCAATCGCCAGTGAGAGTACCCCTGATCCAGATAGGCGGCGCAAAATCGGACAAGGATCTCATGCACCATGGCATCACTGTCTTCACTGGACACGTCCAGCAACAGATCGCGATGCCGGACTTCCCGATGAACAGGCGCAGCGGGCGGAGGCGTGGTCGGCATCCGCTGTTTTGCAAGCTTCCACAACAGGCTCAGACAGACCTGTTCCCATTGAGTTTCCGTCCACGACTCGATTGAATTGCGTCCGAACGGGACGAGCGTTTCAGACACCAGTTCGGTAAAGTCGAGTCTATCTTCCGTGTTCGACGATTGCGTCTTCGCATGTTCACCTGGTGATCGAATATCGCGCATGATCCAGTGTTGAGTTTCCTCCAGCAGTCGATCTCGGACTTCATGAGTCATTTCAATGCGAAATCGCCGCAGCGAATCCGACTCCGCGATCATCCATCGCAATTCGTTTTCGGTGCCCGGGATGACCGGATGCTGCAGCATGCTGAGTCGCAGATCCAGGCGACGCACAACGCCCGCGACGCGATACTCTCCATCAAATCCCGTTTCTTCCTGCAAAACCTCGCGTATGTCCTCAACCGTAATCCGACCTCGCTCCATTTTCTCACGGTAACGAGTCTCCATGAGAAACGGCTCGCAACCGTAAATCTCCGAAACCTGTCTCAGGGCGTCGATGAACGGCTGGTCTTCCATCCCTTGCAATGGGTTCAGAAATGCAAACGCTGTGATTGGCCCCTGGGAAGGAAGCAACTCCGCTAACAATCGGAGCTCGCTTTCGATCACTGTAAGGTCACTGGGAGGCAAAATCGAAGTGGGATCTAAAGTAACGGCAGACACAGAATGCCTTTCCAGGACAAGTCATCATACAGCGGCAAGGCCGAACAGGAGTGCAGAATGCGCGGCTTGAAGTGTGTGGTTAAAAACCAGCTTCGAAGGGTTTCATCGCAAGAACGATGCCAGTGTGAGTTGCAGAATGAGCAAATTGAGCGGCTCAATTCTTGCCGAGGTGCGATTGAATGTTGTGAAGCCTTCAGGGTTCGCTCAAGGCTCGCACAACAAGTCACAAGCTTCGCGCAGCGGCAGCATTTCTTGCGAGGCCGCAGCCAAATCCGCAGTAGTCCTCGAACGCTTTCTGTGCTTCTTCTGGATCTCTCGACTCTGCCAGAGATCAAAGCGGCGTTCGGAAACGGCGGAAATCAGGCCAGTGGCGGAGGACGGCAGCCTTGCGGATCTACGGCCGCAAAGACGACAGAATCTCCCCAGCACAGGGGTAACCGACCATCGACCTGGAGATGTTGCTCAAGGTAAGGCACACCATGGAAGTAAAGGTCTGACTCGACCGTCTCGCCTTCGGTCGTCGTGGTAATCTCTTCAGGGCAGAACTGAACCATCCCTTGCCGGGATTCATCAAATTCTGCAACCCCGGCCTCAGTGATTTCCGGAGGAAACACGAGGGCAACCACTGCCAAAATCAACAGGAACCGATCCATGCCGGAAGTCTCGCACAATTGCCAACCCTGTCAAGCTGTAAGTCCAGCCTCCACGCATTGCGGTCTTTATTGACAGATTTTTTTGAGGAATAGTCTCGATTTGCCAATGCCACGCGAAGATTGTCGCTATCTCCGGACAATCTCGATATCGATGAAACTCCCCATTCTTTGGGAACAACCAATCAGAAAGCGGTCCATCAGAGTGGCTAAACCCCAGAGATGTGCAGGAATCAGTGACCAGGATTTTAAACCGCCACTCAGCCAATATCGCAGCGGCGTATGTGGTTGAGCGGACTGGATCATGAGTTGTGGAAACTTTTCCGAAAAGACGCCGCGATCTCTGAAGAAGACAATCCACGCCAATGCTCCATTGGCTCCCGATAACGGGCCCTTGGACGGGAAGTTCCACTGTGTCGCCTCGGGGTGAAAAGGTTCGTGATGGACGTACTTCAGAATCCAGTGACTGATCCACCCCGGAAACTGATCGACAATCAGAATGCGTCCACCGGGCATCAGGCATCTCTGGCATTCGCTGAGAAATAACGCGACATCCGGAATATGGTGAAAGACATTCAGCAGGCACAAGAAACGAACCGTCTGATCTGCGAACGGCATGTGACAGGCATCAAAGACCAGATCAACAGTGCTGTAAGGCAGCACATCCGCCGTCATCAGTTCGGGAATCACTTCTTTTGCAAATCCTCCTCCAGCCCCCAACTCCACGGCGAGGCCGTCCTGCGGACACCGTGAAAGTACGGCGGCATAATGACTGTAAATCTCACAGTACCAACGATACAGAGCCGGCTTGCTGCGAATAATGTGAGACAGTTCTTGTCCACGTGAGGGATCATCAAGCGAACTCATCGGCTTCGTCCCAGCTTTAGTCGGCAGAATCCGTAGACCGTCATTTTCAGCAGAAGCCAGCCATCACGAAATCGAGAGATGTTGGTTGAACCATAGGTGCGTTCCAGATAACGGATGGGCAGATCGACAATGCCCAGAGCCAGTTCGCTGGCAGCAAACAGCAGTTCAAAATCACCAAACGGATCAAACTCGCCAAATCTCGCCCGCCATTCCACCAATCGTTCATAGTCGCGCCGAGCCAGCAATTTGGTGCCGCACAAACTGTCTCCAATGCGGACACCAAGGACATAACTGAGCGCTTTGGCGAAGAATTTATTCCCCAGCAGGTTCAGCCATCGCATTGCGGCCGATTCCATGGGATACACAAGTCGATTGCCATTGATAAAATCTCCGTGGCCAAATCGCCACGCCTCATAAAACCGGGGCAATAACTCAGGCGGCATCGTGAGGTCCGCATCAAGTATTGTCACCAGATCGCCTGTAGCTCGCGAAAATCCCAGTCGCACTGCGTCGTTCTTTCCTCGCCCGGTCTGCTGCAACCCCAACAGCTTCCAGCGGCCGCGATAGACGGTGATGAGCCTCTGCACTTCATCCCATGTCCCATCTGTCGAGTTTCCTTCGACAAAAATGATCTCCACGTCTTTCGTCGCAAATTCCGGCATCCGCTGAAGAGCAGCTTCCAGATTGCCTCGCTCGTTTCTCGCAGGGATCACAATCGAGATTGAGGGCGTTGTCGTCGGCAACTGGACAGCCCTTGCAACAACAATCCAAGCGATGGCAAAACGATTGATGAAAGGAATCACTGGAAGTACAGAATTTATCAACCAGCTAAGTAGCGGAATCCAGATCGGCAGGAAGAGTGACGGGCGAACGCGGACAATTTCAAATCCGGATAGCCGCAGCAACGCATTCAGTTCTGTCTCCGTCACGAATGTTGATGGAATAGCCCCCTTTCGATAGCCCAGCCAGGTCGCCAGACGAAACAACCATTGAGCATAGGGAGTATACAGCACCGCAAACAGACGACTGCCTTTTGCCATACGACGATGCAATTGCTGAAGCATCGCCTGAATATCTTCGGACGCGTTGAAGTTGCCGTTCAGAAGCATGGCCGTTCGTTCGGCAGGCGATGTTGGCACCGGCAGACTCGCCGAATCAGCAACACTCAGTTTGTGCCTGCACTCGATCGAATCCATCAGGATTCCATCGTCATGAGAAAGCGGAGCAACCTGAATCAGTTGATCGCAAAAACGTGTCGTCGCGGAAATCTCTGCCCCCAGCAGCTTGTAGGCATAGCTTCTCCAGCCGGTTCGCACCGAAGAAGCCACGGTCGATTCCGGACCCACGAATATATTTTTGGCAGACAAACGGGGCAACTCCTGCTGGTTCTGCACACGCATGGTTTAGTAATTCGCTCAGCATGTTAGAGCAGAAGGTTGCTCAGATCACGGCCAAAGTCACCCCGCGCAGCAGAAAAGCCCGGTCACTTCTTTCGAAGACAGACCGGGCCTTTCACTGGATGGATCAAATTCACACCTCGCTAGGCAGGCTGCATGGCGCCGATGACGTCTCGCAACCGGCCACGAGCAGTGTGCAGTCGTCGCTTGATCGTTCCGATCGGGCTGTCGAACTGCTCGCTCATTTCCTTCAGCGAAGAGCCTTCAAAGTAGAAGGCCCACAACGTTTCCCGGTCCATCCGGCCAAGCTGGTTCAAGCCTTCGTGAACCTGCGCGATGTTTTCCTGTCGAATCATTGCCGCAAACGGAGTGTCTTCTGTTTCCTGAGTCGAATCGAAGGACTCGGGCTCGACACAGATTTCGTTAGGTCGCCGAACCGCTCGATTGATCGACAACCGAACCGCGATCTGGCACAACCAGCCCCCGAATCGCTCAGCTTCCAGCAACTGCGGCAACTTGCGGAAGGCTCGCAGGAAGACTTCCTGCA
>JANPHT010000456.1:0-3543 GCA_031424595.1 Planctomycetota bacterium | reverse complement strand
TGAAATGTCTGCAAATATCCTCTAGCGAGGCCGCGACAGTGACGGCGATCGCGGCGTGTAACAGCTTCAGTCCAAACAGCACAAGTGGGCGCGTCCGGAGTCAGATTTGTCAGGAACTAACGAAGCATCGCTCTATCACGTACACTCCCGCAAAATGATGCGCCAACCTGCGGCGGCGAGACCGACCGACGCGAGTTAGCCCCCAGCCGTTCGCTGCTCCGGTCACATCGGCCGGGGCTACTCCGGCGTGTCGGACCGGAGCAGTGTAGCAAGGTCCAGCTCGCCACTGCGGTCGTGACCAGACGCAGTTAACGGGGCTCCTCAAGCCCATTTCACTGTGCAACTGACAGCTTTGCTCTCTATTGTCGTTGGGCTGGGACCGGAACGCGGTCCTCATCCTTTGTTGCAACATCTCTCGCGAGGTTCGCTTGCGGAATCGGAGATTGATCGCGGAAAAGGAATTTGCCATGTCTCGGCTGACTCGCAACATGTTGCATTTGAAAGCAGTGGTCTGGTTGGGAGGTGCCTTGTCCTGGGATCCGCCGAAGACACATTCGGAGAATAATCACTGTTCGTCCGGCAGCAATGGCATGGTATCTGCAGATTCCTCGTTCATCCGACGACCGCAAATCGCGTTCGGTCTACTCAAACATGGAAAACCGACATGAAGACAAAGCGCATCTCCGACGCGATGGAAAAAGCATTGAACAGTCAGATGACGAGCGAGGCATTTCAATCGCAGGTATATCTCGCCTACGCTTCGTGGGCCGAGGTGAATGGTTTTTCCGGCATCGCGGCCTTCTTATACAAGCACTCGAACGAAGAACGCCAGCACATGTTCAAGTTCCTCAAATTCATCAATGTTCGAGGTGGGCACGCACTGATCAAGGCGATCGACGCTCCACCCGCTGATCCGAATGATATGGGCGATTGCCTGCGGAAGACTCTCCAGCACGAAATCGACAACTCGGCGTCCATCGACGCGATCGTCAATCTTGCTCATGAGGAAAAGGACTGGGCGACATTCAACTTTGGACAGTGGTTCGTAACAGAGCAAATTGAAGAAGAAACACTGGTGAGCAATCTGCTCAATCAATTCAACCTCGCGACTGACCAGAAGCGGGAGCATTTGAACTTGTACGCATTGGACAGAGACTACGCCGGCGCCCCGCAGGAAGCCGTAATTCCCAGAGACGAAGAAATCTGATGTTTAGTTTCTATTGGGAATTCGCTCCATCGTAACGTGCGAGCTGGACGCCTGCTCATTGAGACTCTGCTTTAACGCGTCGCTTGTGAAACTGCCAGGGTGCGATTTAACTGTCTGCGGTGGTCTCAAAACAATCACTCCGGCAGTTGAGCGTTCGCCGGGAGGTTGCAATTGCCCCGAAGAACGTGTCCTTCTCACCTGAATAAATCACTTCGAGCATTCTTTCCACCATGAACTCGGAAGATTCCCATGATGCCGCAAGTCGGACCCTCGATCCGTCCCTGGCCTCTGCGGCCGCACAGTCCATCCTTAAGGTCATCGAAGAGGAATTAGCCTGTTTGCGGAAGGTGAGAGATTGAGGTGCGAGATGACTGAATTCCGAATTGAGTCCGACACAATGGGGGAAGTTTGCGTCCCCTTCAATGTCCATTATGGCGCACAGACTCAACGTGCGGCAGAAAACTTTAAGATATCCGGCATTCGTTTCCCGCGAAGTTTTATCAAAATGCTGGGTCTTGTGAAGGCAGCAGCGGCTGAGATCAATGGGGAACTTGGGCTCGTCAGCAAAGACTTTGCTCATGCCATCACGACAGCCGCCCGCGAAGTCGCCGACGGTCAGTGGGATCAGGAATTCGTACTCGACATTTTCCAGACGGGCTCCGGCACTTCGACAAACATGAATGCCAACGAGGTGATTGCCAGCCGCGCAAATGAACTCTTGGGAGGCACGAGAGGTGACGGTTGGCCCATTCAACCGATCGAACATGTCAACCGATGTCAGTCGTCCAATGATGTGATTCCGACAGTGATCCACCTGTCGGCGCTCGAAGGTATCGACGATGATCTGTTGCCGGCGATTGAACAACTTGCCACCGGACTGGAAGCAAAGGCCAACGAGTTCAGTGACGTACTCAAAGTCGGCCGGACTCATATGCAGGACGCCGTTCCAATTCTGCTTGGTCAGGAGTTTGGTGCGTGGGCCGCGCAGTTGCGGCACGGCATCACAAGAATCAAGGCCGCTCGTGTCCACCTTCTGGAGCTGCCGCTGGGCGGAACAGCGATTGGAACGGGCCTGAACGCGCATCCTGAATTTGGTGAACGCATTTGTAAAATTCTGGCGGAGTGGGCAGTTCCAGACGTGAGGATAGCGGGCAATCTGTTTGAATTGATCAGCTCGCGAGACGCCGTGGTTGAAGCTTCAGCAACCTTAAAGACGCTGGCCGTAAGTCTGGTCAAAATTGCGGGCGACATTCGATTGCTTTCCTGCGGGCCTCGCACTGGCATCGCCGAAATTTCCATTCCGGAATTGCAGCCGGGCAGTTCTATCATGCCCGGCAAAGTTAATCCCGTCATGGCCGAGATGATGATCCAGGTGTGCGCTCAAGTGATCGGGAACGATGCCGCTGTGACTTTGGGTGGCCTGATGGGGCAACTGGATCTCAACGTAATGATGCCTGTCATGGCGCACAATCTACTGCAGTCAATTACAATCCTTGCAGCGGCCTGCCGGGCTTTTGACGAGAAATGCGTTTCGCATGGACCTGTGATGATCGACAACCCGGACAATGCCTGGGGGATTGTAGCCAATCGGGAGCGATGTCGGCTGCTCGTCGAGTCCAGTCTGATGCCAGTCACGGCTCTCGTGCCGAAACTTGGCTATCAGCGCGCAGCAAAGATTGCTTCCGAATCCCTTCGGACCGGCAGGACGATCAGGGAAGTCGTACTTGCAGGCAATCTAATCTCGGCGCTCGAACTCGACTCGCTCCTTGAATTGACGAGCATGACTCGCCTGTCAGCAGGTAACACGGTCGCTGCAGCCGCTGATAAATTGTCGGCGGACACCTCCTTTCCAATTGCGGCATCTGCGAGTTCTCTTGATCGCTGGCGTGACGATGGTGGCGATCAATCAATTTGAACTTCAGCGGCAGACGAGACTCGTGCTGAAGAAGCAACACCTGGCAACTGCAATTGCGGGCTTTTACCCACGCGGAAAATGCACTGCAACTTCCATATGATGCCAATCGAATCGCAGGCTTGCGTCGGAAAGAAAACACCGTGATTGGAACTCACTGATAACTTGTGTCCGTACGAAATCGCGTTTGCTGCTCATGGCGTTCTGCACACAAAAGTCAGGTTGCCCTGCGGAAGCCATTCAACAATTCCGAGTGGTGGGTCAACAGTGATTATCAGATGTGGTCGCCACTCCGCTTCCAACACGTTCACCGATGCAACATAGTGCGTCAATCCGCTCCGTTGAGACCGACCGACGCGACTTCCCAACCAGCCGTTCGCTGCTCCGGTCACATCGACCGGGGCGTCGACGGATGCCGCGGGTG
>JANPHT010000455.1:0-8265 GCA_031424595.1 Planctomycetota bacterium | reverse complement strand
CGGTTCGCCGCCCATCGTCAATCGCACATCATTGGCTGTCAGACGACGATCCACTTCAGAGCCTGTGGCATCGATCTGCTTCCAGGTGTCTTCCGTGTACGGCCTCGTGACTCGCGGATCCTCGTGAATACGAGTCACGGTCATTTCAAACTCGAATTCAACTTCCGACTCCGACACGCCGCCGGAAATTGGAGCGGCCGTTTGCGGCGATGGTGTGGCCGCCAGCGGAATATGGCCTTCGCCGGTCAACAGTCCGGATGTGGGATCGAGTCCAACCCAGCCCGCACCGGGGAGGAAAACCTCCGTCCATGCGTGCAGATCAGTGAAGTCTGTTGTCGGGCCTTCGGGTCCTTGCAGAGGTTTCAAATCTGCTGTTAACTGAATCAGATAGCCAGAAACGAATCGAGCAGCCAGTCCAAAACTGCGCAGGAGATGCACCAGCAGCCATGCTGAGTCACGACACGAGCCAGACCGCTTCGTGAGTGTCTCCTCGGGCGTTTGAACTCCCGGCTCCATACGAATCAGGTAACTGATGTCCTGCTGCACTTTTGTATTGATGTCAATCAGAAACGAAATCGTGCGACGTTTACTGACATCCACCGTTTTTCGGTAGGCGTTGAAAACAGCAGATTTTGAATGCTGCAAAAATGGCTTCAGGTCCGTTGCAAGTTCGTCAGCATAAACAAAGGGAAACTCTGTGGCGTCGTCTTCCAGAAAAAAATCAAACGGATTGACGACGGTCATGTCAGCGACAACATCGACGGACACGGAAAAAATGTCAGTCGGTTTATGGAACACAAGCCGAGCAAGGAAGTTTCCGTGCGGGTCCTGTTGCCAGTTGATAAAATGATCGGCCGGTTCAATCTTAAGAGAATAGGCGTCAATGGGCGTCCTGGCATGGGGCGCTGGTCGCAGCCGAATGACCTGTGCCCCCAGAGTGACAAGGCGGTCGTATTTGTAAATCGTCTTATGATGCAAAGAAACTTTGATGGGCATTAAACAAGCTCAGTCACAGGGGCATGCGGGAAATGTGGGCCGAACTACGCAACTCGCAGCATCGACCGGATCAGGAATTGCTTTCGCCAGTATCAGTCTCGCTTGTTTGAGACGCATCAGCGTGCCATTACAAGGTACGGAACTCACACCGGCCGATTCACAAACGCGCCATCGTTTGTGACTGAGACATTCTTTGAGGCGGCGTCACAACTTGAAAGAATGTCTCCGAAACCGCCTGCCCGACTGCATTCAGCCGGGTCTGAAAATCATCCACAAACTGATGCAGGCCATTTCCAATAATGTCAGACGCCCTCGCATAATTGAGTTGCGAACTCACTTGGCCCAGCAACTGTTCGGCCGGATTACTAAAGGTGTGAGCCGGTGTGCCGGAGATAGCCCGCAGACAGCTCTCCGCTTCACGTACGCAGAAACGCAGCGAACGTGGAAAAGACGAATTCAGAATCAGGAAGTCGACGACATTCGCCGGCTGAATTCGTCCATACGCACGCCGATAGGTCTGCAACGCGCTGGTCGATTCCAGCAAAGCGGCCCATTGGACAACATCGACCTGCGAACCGACGTGAATTGGATTTGGCAGCAGGATAAAATATTTGACGTCCAGAATTCTTGAAGTCTTGTCCGCTCGTTCCAGCAGACATCCAATGCTGGAGAAATTCCAGCCTTCTCCACGAGGCGATGTTGCCGCAGCGACACCACTCGTCTGATGGGCGGAGCGTTTGATTCGTTCGAGAAACGGATGAGGTTGATTCAAAACCTGATCGGCCTGAGCCGCCGCCGAACGGACTCGCAGATAGAAGCGATTAATGGATTCCCAATATGGCGTGGTCAGATTTTCGCGGATTGCTCGGGCATTCTCTCGAGCTGCCGCCAGGCAATTTGCCACTGAGTTCAGGTTTTGCTTCTCGAATAACAAATAGCGAATGACGTTTTCCCGTGTTGTCGCGTCATAGAGCTTCTGAAATTTTTCCGTGTCGCCTCCTGCATGCAGCAACGACGACCACAGAACGTCCTCGCTGCCTCGGTAGCCGAGCGCGATGTTGAGAGTGACGTCAATAAATCGGGCCTGGTTTTCGGCACGCTCAAGGTAGCGGCTCATCCAGAACAGCGAATCAGCGACTCGACAAAGCATGAGGGTTGACCGTTAAGAGAGTGGGCAGGAAGAGTCGTCCGTCACTTCGATACACAACTGAAAAATAATTTAGTGTCCAGGAAAATGTAAGCGAGCGAAGGGCGTATCCCCCAGCAGCACCCAGGTATCCTTGCTGCCACCGCCTTGAGAGGAATTGACAATCATGGAACCTTCCTTCAGTGCCACTCGGGTCAATCCCCCGGGAAGTACGAAAATATCTTCGCCAAACAGAATGAATGGACGAAGGTCAACGTGCCGAGGCACCAGGTTCTGATTGATCACCGTCGGAACGGTCGACAATGTCAGCATTGGCTGAGCAATATAGTTGCGGGGGTCCTTGCGAATGGATTCACCACATTTCTCGCGTTCCGCCTGGGAGGCTTGCGGCCCCATCAGGATACCATATCCGCCGGATTCATTAGTCGGTTTGACGACCAGTTCGTGCAGATGACTGAGCACATAATCGCACTGTGCGGGCTCCGCGCAAAGATAAGTGGGCACATTTTGCAGGATGGCTTCTTCGCTCAGGTAGTAACGAATAATCTCGGGCACATAGCGATAAACCGCTTTGTCATCCGCGACACCAGTTCCAGGGGCGTTCGCGAGAGTCACGTTGCCACTTCGATAGGCTCGCATCAGCCCTGGTACACCCAGCATACTGTCAGGACGAAAAGCTTCCGGGTCAAGAAAATCATCGTCAATGCGACGATAAATCACGTCCACGCGTTGCGGTCCGCGGGTGGTCTTCATCCAGACCATGTTATAGTCATCGACGAACAGGTCGGAGCCATTCACCAGTTCAATGCCCATTTGCTGAGCAAGAAAGGAATGCTCAAAATACGCTGAATTGTAAACACCGGGCGTCAGGACAACCGCAGTCGGCGACTGAGATTGCGAGGGTGCGGTTTTCAACAAGGCGTCCAGCAGACGTTCGGGATAATCTTCGATCGATGCGATCGTGGAACCGTAAAAGACTTCCGGGAGAACTCGCTTCATGATCTCGCGATTCTCAAGGACATAGCTCACTCCGGATGGGCAACGGAGATTGTCCTCGAGAACATAAATCGTGCCGTCGTGGTTTCGCACGAGGTCCGTGCCAACCACATGAGTCCACACACCGCCAGGAGGTCGAAATCCGATGCATTCCGGACGGTAGGTCTTAGCCGTCTTGACAAGCTCTTCGGGAACAACTTTGTCCTTCATGATATGGCCTTCACCATACACATCATCAAGGAACAAATTCAATGCTCGAATACGCTGCTTGAGACCTGCTTCGATGGTCACCCATTCGTCCCAGGCGATGGGCCGCGGAACCACATCAAAGGGCCAGATTTTCTCGTTGCCATCGTTATGACCATAGACCGCGAAGGTAATCCCTTTTTCGAGGAGTTCCTCTTCTGCATGTCGTTGGCGGTCCGCAAGAACCTCCGACGAGAGTGATGCTAGGCATTCCGATAGCGCTGGATGCCGGGGCGCACGGTCGTTAGTCAGGAGTTCATCAAAATTACCGGAGTTGTTTGCCACGACCTCATCTTTTCTTCAGGAGTTTCAAAGCGTGGGAGGCTTGATTCCCGTTACGATTCCCGTCGCCGATTCCCCACACCGGGCGTGTCCGGTAATGAGGCACCTTTTCGACACTCTGCTGAGAGTCTAGGCAGTTCGGGCCAGTTTTCACAATACGTGTGATCAGAACGCAACAAATGTGCCAGGTATTTATTCAATGAGATTTCCGGGCTCTTGTCCGAGAAGGCCACGGTGGGACGGGGTTGATCGGCAGCGGTGAAGGCCGGTCAGCGTCGTGCCATGGAATCACCGTCGTGACGTGGAATCACCGTCGTGACGTGGAATCAGCGTCGTGACATGGAATCAGCGTCGTGACGTGGAATCAGCGCGTGACATGGAATCAGCGCGTGACATGGAATCAGTGAGCGGGCAGACACGGGCCTCTGACGGGGTGTCGGTCACTGCTGGCTTTCCTACGGCAGAAGTTCCCATACCGTATCACTTTCAGAGCAAAGCTCACCTTTAGTGCACCGAGACAAACTCGCTGCTGTTAAGGTAAGCCCACAGCATGTCTTCGGTGGCCGTCTTCATTGCCGTCTCCGCTGGCAGCGAGCGAACCAAAGATCGATATCGGTTTCGAAAGGCTTTTTCTTCGTTTTCGGTGGCTTCACGGTTCAGGGTCGCCATTGCCAGCCGTGTCGGAGCTTCGTTGACGGTTCCCTCTCGTAGCGATTTTGCCACTTCTCCCGCAGCCAATGGAATTGCATTTTGCAGTTCCTGACCATTCATCATCAGCAAGGCCTGCGAGATGTTTCCGTCGAAAGTCAACTGCTCGTCGTTTTCATCAGTGCCATACGAACGCACAAACTGTTCAACCCATTCACGCCTATGCGCTGTGCCTACCGAGGAGTCGATCGGTTGTTCGGACACCGACCGGATCGCAATACGGATGGAGTCATACACTTGCTCCGGCCCCATCTGACGTGGATAGGCACGAGAGAATAACGGTGTTCCGCCTTCCTGGGGATCGTCAAGAGCCACCGCAGCGTCCGTTTGTACGCTGGAGAGTCGAAATGCCTCTGACAGGCTCAGCCATCTCATCAAGCGTCTCAGGTCGTAGTTTGATTGCACAAACGCGTCCGCCAGATAATCAAACAGTTCCGGATGGCTTATTGGATTGTGCAACCCAAGGTCATCGATCGGTTGAGTGAAGCCATAACCGAAGAACTGCGCCCATGTGCGGTTAATCATCGCCTTTGCGACCTGATGGTGCGGATCAGACTTCAGTATTCGAACAAGTTCCGCACGACGAGATGACGTGTCTTCCTCAAGATGCTGTCCTGCGAATTCGGGTAGTACTGCCTTCTTCTGGCCACGCAAAGTATCATAAAAAGTCATTCCCGGCTTACCAGTATCTGAAAGTGTCCAGACTTGCTTCCTGGTACCGGCGGTGTCCGTTATCGACAACTGTTTCCGTTCGGCCTGCTTAAAAAATGCATTCAGCCCCCAAAACTCCTGCTGCCCCCGTCCTTTCTCGATGGGATGATCATGACACTGCGTACACTGGACCTGCTGCCCAAGAAACAATCGCGCGGTCACAGCGGTGGCGGGCGTGGCCTGATCGTTGAGGTGAGCCAACAGGAAGTTTGTGGCACCGTTTTCGTCGCTCCGTCCGTCGGCAGCGATTAACTGGCCCACAGTTTCCATCCAGGGCCGGTTGGCCGAAAACTGTTCTGTGAGGAAGTCGTAAAGAGATTCCTCGTCAACGCCTCGGGGGTTTGAACGGCCAATGAGAAGGTTCGTCCAGCTGACAGCAAGATTCTCTGACGTTTGAGAGCTTTCGAGAAGTTGTTCCACCATCGAATCGCGCTTCCGCGGCGAATCAGAATTCACGAACATCGCCACCTGTTGGATGGACGGAATTCTGCCAGTCAGAGTGAGATAGGTTCGCCGAATCCATTCATGGTCACCGGCTTCAGGCGCCGGCAGGACATTGTTCTCGGTCCATCCCAACCGAATCAAGCGGTCGATTTCCGTGACTATGTCTGCATCATTGAGCGACGTTGATGGCAGTGCGACGACAGACACAATACCCGCATCGGGGTTGGCGACCACCTCGTCATTTCGAATGCCATCAAGTCTCAAAGGTACCAATGGGGCTGAGTCTTTGACGATCTCCGTCTTTTCCTGAGGAACCGGATCGCCACCTTCACTTGCCAAAACGGCATCTCGTCCTGATTGCGAAATTTCAACGTTGGAAGAAACATACCGGAACGCGTACCCAATCGCCAGCACCAACACCAGACACAACGCCGTCACTGCTGCTGAACGAGTGACTGAACGACTTTGATTCACGGGTGAATGAGAGTCTGTCGCCGTCTTCAAAGACCGAGCGGCGGGAGCGAGAAGTTCACATCCAGCGAACTCATCAACTTCGAAATCGACCGAATCAAACTGATGGCCCGGAGTGACTCCTCCGTTCCAGTTAAGATTTCCATGCAGCTGAACAAGCTCAATAAACAGAATTCGGCCTTCGGGATTGATCCGCAGGAGCTCCTGCAATCGGGCGAACTGTTGCTCGTCGAGCTGTTCGTCACAATAGAGATTGGCCAAAGTGGCCAGTTCATCAAGTGATGTCATCATTGAACACCCCCAGACGCCATTCGGCGACGAATGCACTCCAACAGGACTTTTCGGACTCGTCCAAGGGATTGATAAACGGAATTTGCAGGTCTACCGAGTTCGTCCGCAACCTGGTCGCCCGATGAACCAGCGGAATAACGTTTGCGTAACAGTTCCTGATCAGATTCTCGCAGTTTTTGAATACATTCGGACAATGCATCCCGACGCTGTTCGAGATCTGCAGGTTGTTCTTCGATCTGTCGTGACAATAATTCAATCACATCGTCACCTAACAATTGCAGCTTATGATGTCGCCCGCGTCGAAACCGAAACACTTCTAACCGTGCGATGGCTCGACACCACGCAATGAAGTTGGTTCCCGGTTCGAACTGGGACCATTTACTGAGTATGACAACGTTTGTTTCCTGCAGCACCTCTTCAGCATCGGCCCCAGTTCGAACCAAGGGCAGAATGAACAGGTAGATTGACCTCTGGGCCTGTGTGAAGAGCCTTACAAAATCTTCACCGGGACCGGAATTCCCGTTCGATTTTGCGGTGCCGTCAGACTTTCCAGGAAGCATCGCCATGATTCCGCCCGCCACAGGTCAAATCGTTCCGTCAGCCTCAAGATGAAAGACGCACCACCGCATGTAACGCCTCCGGATTCGGAGGAGATCCGAATTCCGTGGACAGCGACAGGCTTCAAACTCTTCACCAGCCCTGTCGACTGAGTCACCGTCAACCTGGACGATCGATGATCATTCCATCGAACGTAGAGCCGACCCAGACAAAACAGAAGCCCGGCACTGCAAGCGACCGGGCTTCTGACGAACTTCTATTAATCAGCACAAACTCTTCATCACTGAAGACTCAGCCAATCAGTTCCTGAATCGGAGTTCCACCATTGGCAAGCTTCATCGGGCGCCCGCGTTTTGATGTATGCACGGTATTCACTGGGATTCCCATGGCCATGGCCACAGTCGCCCAAATATCGCCCGGCAAATAAGCTTTGCTGCCGTCGGCAATCTGAAGCCCGTCTTTGTCAGTTGCTCCAACAGCCTGACCATTCTTCAGGCCACCACCACCCAACATGACGCTCCAGGACGCAGCCCAGTGATCGCGACCGATGTCCTGATTGATTCGAGGAGTACGGCCGAACTCACCCATCCATACGAGGACGGTGTTGTCGAGCATCCCACGAGCCTTCAGGTCAGCCGTGATCGCGGAAATCCCTTTATCAAGCTGAGGCAGTCGCTGGTTCTTCAGAGTATCAAACACGCCGGCATGAAGGTCCCAGCCGCCCATGTTGACTTCCACAAACGGAACGCCTACCTGAACCAGACGGCGAGCCATCAGAAGGCCCTGACCGAAACCGTTCGTTCCGTACATATCCTTTGTCGCCTGAGATTCTGCTTCCAGGCCAAGGGTTGGGTCTGACTTGGCAACATCAAAAGCAGCCATTTGGCGAGATGTCATCAGATTCACAGCATTCTGATAAACATCCTTGTGTGCTTTCGGAAGTTCTCCACGTCGAGATTCCATGAAGCCAGACTCGATCTGCTCAAGCATCGTCAGGCGAGCGCCCAAACGCTGCTTCCCTTCTTCGGTTGGTGCATTTCGAATGCGACCCGTGTTATCAACCACGAAGGGAGCGTGTGTCATGCCGAGGAAACCGGCCTGACCAGCACCACCATCGACCGATACAAACGCTGGAATCTCAAGAGCCTTGCGGTTCTTGCCAATCTCATAGCTGACCACTGAGCCGAACGTGGGATGCACCACCGTTGGGTTAGGCACGTATGACGTCTGCATGTAATAGCGACCACGGCCGTGATCCGCTTCACGAGTGCTCATCGAACGCACAATCGACAGATCGTTGAAGACCTTGGCAGTCTCAGGCATATGCTCGGTGATCTGAACGCCAGGGGCTGCCGTGTCAATCGGCTTGAACTCGCCGCCATTCTTTGAGCCCGGCTTCAGGTCCCAAATGTCAA
>JANPHT010000454.1:0-19199 GCA_031424595.1 Planctomycetota bacterium | reverse complement strand
TCGCAGTTCTTCCAGACTCTTGGTCTCGCTACACTACTCCCTGTCACTCCGGCCGCTTAACCAACCGAATCGCCGTGTACGGACCCGTACGCACGGTGATGTGGGAGGGGAAAAGCCGAAAGGCTTTCCCCTATCCCGATTGGGGTGTGCCAGGCGACCGCCGGGTCTGAATTATTTGATTGGCGAATAGTCCGTCGCCATCATGTAGACTGATTCGACCTTTTCAACGATTTTACCATTCTTCTGTGTTTCCTCAGCAACCTTCTTCCAGACGGGATCATCCCGGAATGCCGCCCACGATGCGTCGGCCGCAGCCTTGTCCTTGTGTGCGATCACATAGATCAGCGTGTTTGGCTTATCGACTGGGGTCCAGTACATGATGTTCTTCATGCCGTGCTTTTCAAACAACGCCATGGTGTGGTTACGAAACCGAGCGTTCAAGTCTTCCAGCTTGCCTTCTGGTGTGTAGTAGGTCCGCAGTTCGTACAACATGGGTACTGAGTCCTTTGCCTTGTCATCCGCTGCGCCGGCCGCGCGAAAAAAGCTTGGCTGAGAGAGTGACAGCGCGAGCAGAACACCGCAACCAAGACCGCACCAGAATTGTGATCGATTCATTTCAGACTCCAAAATGAGATGAGTGAAACTTTTCCGCTGGAATATTAGCAGACGACGCGAGCAAGTGTGAGCGATCACCGCGACTTCCGGAAATCCTGTCGCCATTCCAACTCAACTGGTCTGCGAAGAACTCATCCCCATCATTTCATTGGCCAACCGGAAGAAAATCGGCGATCCGGAGCATTGAATCCGGTTCCCAAAAACTACACTGCGGTTCCTTCGTCGACAATCTGCACCCGCTCGTGTATTCGGAGATGACCCCATGCATCGTTTCAGTCTGGCAACCTTGCTGATGGCAGCAATCGTTGCGACTCAGTCCTTGAACGCTCAGGAAACGAACCTCGTGTACCCCAAAACAAAGACCGTCGAACAAGTCGACGACTTTCACGGCACCAAAGTGGAAGATTCTTATCGCTGGCTGGAAGACGATGTCCGAACCTCGAAGGAGGTCGCCGACTGGGTTGCCGAGCAAAACAAGCTCACGTTCGGCTATCTGAAATCGATTCCTCAGCGAGAAACGATTCACAAACGCATGACTGAACTCTGGAACTACGAAAAGATCGGAGCCCCTTTCAAGCGTGGCGGACGATACTACTTTTCTCGCAACGATGGACTGCAGAATCAGAACGTACTGTTCCAGCAGGAGACTCTTGAGAGCGAACCGAAAATGCTGCTTGATCCGAACACATGGTCCAAGGACGGGACCGTTGCGTTGTCAGGATCGGCCTTCAGTGACGATGGTCGGTACGTGGCATACGGTGTTCAGGACGCGGGCTCCGACTGGAACACCTGGAAGATCATGGAGATCGAAACCGGCAAGTTGCTGGACGACGAACTGAAGTGGGTCAAATTCAGCGGAGCCGAATGGACTCCGGACAGCAAAGGATTCTTCTACGCTCGTTATCCCCGGCCGGAGGAAGGAGCCGCCTTCACATCTCTGAACGCCAACATGAAGGTGTACTATCATCGAGTTGGCACGCAGCAGTCGTCCGATGTGCTGGTTTACGAACGTCCCGATCAACCGGACTGGGGCTTCCAGTTGAGCGTCTCCGAAGACGGTTGCTATCTGATCATCACTGTGTGGCTCGGCACGGACGACCGCTATCGCATCGTGGTCAAAGATCTGAACGAACCGTACGGTCTGCCTTACGAGTTGATCAGCAACTTCGACCATGACTACTCAATTGTCGGCAACGACGGCCATGTGCTGTACTTCAAGACGAATCTGGATGCTCCGAACAAGCGAGTCATCGCGATCGATCTGAAGAAGCCTGCAAAGGAAAACTGGAAGGAGATTATCGCACAGACCGACAACGCGATGGAAGGTGTCGGTATTGTCGGCAATATGTTTGTCTGCAACTATCTGAAAGATGCGAGGACTCAGGTCAGGCTGCATGCGATGGACGGCAGCTTCGTGCGGGAAGTCGAATTCCCCGGCATCGGCACGGCAACGGGCTTCGACGGACGCCGCAAGGACACCGACGTTTTCTATTCATTCAGCAGCTTCGCCACGCCACCGACAACCTATCGCTACAATATGATCACCGGCGAAAGCAAGCTGTATCGCAAAGCGACCGTGAAGTTCAATCAGGACGACTACGAAACCACACAGATTTTTTACACCAGCAAAGACGGCACGAAGGTGCCGATGTTCATCACTCACAAGAAAGGCCTGAAGCTGGACGGCAACAATCCGACGTTGCTGTATGGCTACGGCGGCTTCAACATCGCCATCACACCAAGCTTCAGCGTGGGTCGCATCACCTGGATGGAAATGGGGGGCGTGTATGCCGTGGCCAATCTTCGCGGCGGGGGGGAATACGGAGAAAAGTGGCACAAAGCCGGCACCAAACAGAACAAGCAGAACGTCTTCGACGACTTCATCGCGGCGGGTGAATGGTTGATTGAGAACAAGTACACGTCTTCAAAGAAGCTGGCCATTCAGGGTCGCAGCAACGGCGGTTTGCTCGTGGGAGCCTGTATGACTCAGCGACCGGATCTCTACGGAGCCTGCCTGCCAGGCGTCGGCGTCATGGACATGCTGCGATTCCACAAGTTCACGGCCGGCCGTTTCTGGACGGATGACTTTGGCAGTGCCGATGTCGCGGAAGAATTCCCGGCCTTGCTGAAGTACTCCCCGTATCACAACATCAAAGGCGGAGTGCAGTATCCCGCGACGATGATCACGACCGCCGACACCGACGATCGTGTTGTCCCTGGCCACAGCTTCAAATTCGCTGCGCAGCTTCAGGCCAGTCAATCGGGCACAGCTCCGACTCTCATCCGCATCGAAACCTCCGCCGGTCACGGAGCCGGCAAGCCCACGGCGAAGATC
This sequence comes from Planctomycetota bacterium, assembly GCA_031424595.1. Classification (GTDB taxonomy): domain Bacteria; phylum Planctomycetota; class Planctomycetia; order Planctomycetales; family Planctomycetaceae; genus SXXK01. The sequence goes on along the minus strand of JANPHT010000454.1, from coordinate 16,249 downwards.
ATCGAAGAGTCGTCTGATGAACTCGCGTTCCTCGTGAAGTCATTGGGTATGAACTAGTCAGGCAGAGGCAACACGCCCGTCGACTACAGATCGAGATCATCCGCAAAGCTGGCATCTTCCATGATAATGCGATAACGCTCGCTGGCATCTTTGCCAAGCAACTGATGAAACGTGGCATCAGCCTCCAATTGGCTCTCGATGTTCACTCGAAGCAGCACTCTCGCTCGGGGATCCAGCGTTGTATCGCGGAGCTGGGCCGCGTTCATTTCACCCAGACCTTTGAAACGAAGAACCGTTGCCGAGCGATTGGCGGGCAAGGAAGCCAGCAATTCTTCCTTTTCGGCGTCGTGTCGGGCGTAGTGAACTTCCTTGCCAACTTCAATTCGATAAAGAGGAGGTTGAGCGATAAACAACTTGCCTTGTCGAATCAGCTCTGGCATATGGCGGAAAAAAAATGTCAGCAGCAGAGTCGAAATATGGTATCCATCACTGTCGGCATCCATCAGCAGAATGATTTTTGCGTAGCGAAGCTGACTGACATCAAAACTGGTGCCGACACCGGCCCCCAACGTTTCGACGATATCCCGAATTTCATTGCTATCCATAATCTTGGACATGGACAGTGCTTCGGTATTAAGGATCTTTCCTCGCAGTGGAAGTACGGCCTGAGTGGCCGCTTTACGGCCCATCACAGCCGTGCCGCCGGCCGAATCCCCTTCAACGATAAAGAGCTCGGACTGTAAAGCATCTTTTGCCTGACAGTCCACGAGTTTTCCGGGCAAGTTTGTCTTTCGTCCACCGACAGTCTTGCGGCGAACTTCTGACACGGCCTCGCGACTGGCCTGTCTTGCCCTTGCCGCAAGCACCATACGTCCCAGGATGATGTCCGCCAGAGAAGGGTTGTTGTTCAGCCAATTCTCCAGAGCAGGCCGGACGACACCATCGACGGTGGATGCCGTTTCGGGATTATTCAGCCGTTCCTTGGTCTGGCCCTGAAACATGGGGTCGCCAATGAAGACACTCAGAATACAGACGATCCCTTCTCGGATATCATCGGAAGTAATCGTAACTCCGCGAGGCTTGTAGTCATGCACTTCCATGTAGTTGCGGACGGCCTTGACCACTCCCGCCTTGAAGCCGTTCTCATGAGTTCCGCCAGCATGAGTACGAATTCCGTTGACATAGCTGCGGATATTCTCCTCCGTGGAATCAGTCCAGCGCAGCACGACTTCGACCTTGGCATCCTTGTCGTCCTTTGTGACAGCAAAGAGTTGCTCGTGAGCGGGCTTCTTGCCCGTATCTTTCGTTACTTTTTCGATGTAAGCAACAATTCCATCGGGATGATGCAGTTCGTGAGTTTCCTTCTTTTGTTCATCGTGGAAGACAATCGTCAGACCGCCGTGAATGAACGAGATGTCTTCAAGATGTTGCCGAATTGTTTCCCCGTTGAAGAGGGTGCGGCGAAAAATCTCTTCGTCCGGACGAAAGAAAATCATCGTTCCGCGACCACGAAACGGTTTCACCTTTTCAACCGGCCCCTTAGGCTTGCCTCGATGAAATGTCTGCACCCATTCGAAGCCATCGCGGTGAACTGTCGCAATCATTTCCGATGACAATGCGTTGACGACCGATGAGCCGACTCCGTGCAACCCACCACTTCGCGCGTAGTTCTTATCGTTGAATTTTCCCCCGGCGTGCAGAGTCGTCAGAATCACTTCCAGCGTCGACTTCTTCATTTTCGGATGTTTGTCAACCGGGATACCTCGCCCGTTATCCTGAACCGTACAGGAGGTGCCGTCTTTATGCAGGGTGACCGTAACTCGATCACATTCGCCTGCGAGAAACTCATCCACTGAATTGTCGACGATTTCCCAAAGCAAGTGATGCAAGCCGCGAGAATCCACGCCCCCAATGTACATCGAAGGACGACGTCGCACCGGTTCCAGGCCTTCGAGCACTTCGATATCTTCGCCAGTGTACGTTGAACTGGATTTCGTCACAGAGGCCATGAATGCTTCCTGCAGAATTCAGATTTTGCATACCATTGAAACAGAAAACGCATGTCCAGCGTCTCGCTGCGGCGCGTTCCGTCAGAGATCAGTACAAGGAATGACCACAAAACCTGGGGACGACCATGAATAAGGCGACAGGAAAAAATGGGCATAGTGCGAGGACGGATGCTATAGCGAAAGCCGTTTCCGGGACAGGCCGAACATTGTCGTTGTCCAAAGACACAGGAAATCGAACTCCAGCTGCAACGAGCTGCCTGGGAGCTCATCGAATCCAGGGCAAAATGATACCGATCGGGCCCTCGTCCGATTACAGTCCCGGCAAACTACTTTTTCGACCGTCCTTCGAGGCTCCCGATGTCCCATACCGGTGTGATGCTGCCCGTGCTGCAGAACTGGAGCTGTCACAATTGCGGTGGCTGCTGCCGCGAGCACCAGATCGCTATTACTGAGGACGAAAAACGCCGTATTGAGAAACAAGCCTGGACGGGGGTGGATGGAGTTCCCACTGATCGACCGCTCGTTGTTCCTTTCGGCTCGCGTTGGCGACTGAATCATCAGGATGACGGAGCTTGTGTCTTCCTGAACGAAAAGGGGCTTTGTCGTATTCACGCGAAACATGGTGAGCCGGCAAAACCTCTGGCCTGCCAGGTTTATCCCTATGCCATTCATCCGGCGGGAAGCTCAGTCACCACGAGCTTAAGATTCAGCTGCCCTTCCGTGGTTCAGAACCTTGGCCTCCCGGTGGGTCAGCAACGGGCCTTTGTGGAACAGTTGGCGAAGCAAATTGTCCCGGCGAATTACCAGGCCCCGGAAGCACCGGAACTGACTGCCGGCCAGAAGCTGGAATGGGCCGATTTTACGCGAGTGCAGGCCTTTCTGGAGCGAGGGCTTTCTGATCCCCATGTCGGCATCGCCACACGTCTGATGAGGATTTTGTCATGGCTTGAACTGGCCGAGCGGGCTCAGGGAGACGCACTACGCGGTTCCAGGTTGGGAGAATTGCTGACCCTTCTTCACGACGCTTCTGTTCGGGCTCAGCCGGACGATGATCTGCCCGTGATTGAGCCTTCAAAGCTGGCCAGGCTGATGTTCAGGCAAATGATTGCTCAACTGCTGCGTCACGACACCGACGCGACAGCTCGAAAGGGCTTGTTGGGACGACTTGGACTGTTTACTCAGGGATTGAAGTTTACGCTGGGGCGTGGAAAAGTTCCTCAGTTGGCCGATCCGCTTTCTGTCAAAGTGGCGTTTGGCGGCCACGATGATGACCGGCCGCAGATTCGGGTGCGATTCGCAGATCTGGAAAAGGAATTTGACGGAAGAAACGCAGAGTTCAACGAACTGTTCTCACGATATTTTCGAGTGAAGGTGCAAGGCATTCATTTTTGCGGGGCAGCCTACTACGATATGTCGGTGGTTGATGGATTTCGGTCATTGGCGTTGATGTATCCGGCGACTCTGTGGGTGGCCCGACATCGAGCCGCTTGTGATGGACGAAGTCTTTTAACGCTGCCGGATGTGCAGGCGGCACTGGCAACGCTCGATCACAACTTTGGGTACTCACCGGCTCTCGGACTTCGATCATCGCGACAAAGAGTTTCTCAGCTTGCAACACTGCAGCAGATTACTGCCCTTTGTGGATGGTATAGTCTGTGATGAGCCGGGAATCTGCAGATGGACAAACACTTGCCCACCCGAATTGAAAATTACAACGACGCCATTCGCTGGCTTTACGATCGTATTGATTACGAGCGAATTCGACCGTCATTACAAACCAATCCTTTCCGGCTTGAACGCATCGAACGACTCCTGAAGCGAATCGGTTCGCCGCACGAGCGTATTCCGTGTGTGCATATCGCGGGAACAAAAGGAAAAGGGTCCACTGCGGCAATGCTGGATTCCATTTTACAGGCCTCCGGAATTCGCACGGGACTTTTCACCTCGCCGCATATCGAGCAATTCGAAGAACGCATGCGAGTGTCCGGACATTTGCCGGATCCTGAGCAGTTGACGCGACTTGTGTCTCAGCTTTGCAGAGTACTGCAGGAAGCGGAAATGGATGTCAGTGACCGCATTCCCACATTCTTTGAGGTCACGACCCTGCTTGCGTGGATGTTATTTGACGAAGAAAAAGTGCAGATCGCGGTGCTGGAAACAGGACTTGGAGGTCGACTGGATTGCACCAACGTCTGTCGACCACTGGTGACAGTGATCACCAGCATCGGCCTGGATCACACTCATATCCTTGGCGATACCATCTCAAAAATCGCCTGGGAAAAGGCCGGGATTCTGAAGTCCGGTGTTCCGGTGGTTCAGGGGCAGTTGCCAGGAGATGCTGACCTGGTCGTTGCCGCGCGGGCGAGGGAGATTGGCTGTCCTCGGTATGTGTGTGGTCAGGAGTTTGCGTGGCATACGGACCATGATGAGAATGCGTCTGCAGGACGGAAACGGTCTCAGAAGATCCTCGTGCTGACTCCGCGATGCAATTATGACGATCTGACTGTGCCGCTGCTGGGGGAACATCAGGCTCACAACGCCAGTCTTGCCATTATGGCGGCGGAGTTGCTTCGGGATCAGGGGTATCGCCAGATTGATGCGGCGGCAATTTCAAAAGGAATCCGTTCGACTCATTGGCCGCTGCGTTTTGAGGTTATTGATGGACATCCCACGCTAATTCTGGACGCAGCGCACAATCCGGATTCCATGCAGGCGGTGGCCAATGTTCTTAAGGGAGCGGAATGGACGAATCGTCGGAGAGTACTCGTGTTTGCGGCATCGGCGGATAAAGATGCCGCCACCATGATGAAGATTATTCTGCCGCATTTTGCCGATGCTGTTTTGACTCGGTTTCTCGGGAATCCTCGAAGTGTTCCGCCCGATCAGCTTCAGTCTCTTGCCGATTCATTGAATTGCGACGATACAAAGAATACTCGACTACATCAGGCCGCCGATCCCGGGGCCGCTCTGATCGCAGCCCGCCAGTTAGCGGGATACGATGGTCTGGTCTGCGTGACAGGCTCATTGTTTCTCGCGGCAGAGGCACGCTGCCTGCTCATGCGAGAACGTCACAGCGTTGAATAGTCGTCCCGTTCCCTGGCATCCGACCGGCCAGACTCACAATGGAGTGAAGCGGCGCAAAGGCACCTCACGCTTCTGGCAGATATCGACACAAGTCTGATTCCTGAAGGACGCTCCCAGCCGGATCGGTTGCGGTCGATCCAGCCGGGGGTCCAGCGGGTTGCAGTGCGAATTCATCATCGGGCTGCAAAAATCACATTCCCAGGGATGGCACAACCACCTGGGGCACTCGTGGGACTTTGGCTGCTGGGGTAATCACCGTCGGTAATTCTGGGGATAGGCCAGGTTTTGCGTCAGTCGCAGGAAAGCGAACTTTTTCCCGCGAGACATCTTTCGAGAGTTCAGCGGTCTGAATCGGCAGCCCAGCGGACGAATCCGAGGCCGTTATAAACTTTGTGCCATCTTTCGGCGGATCAAAGAACAACAACTGTGGTGACATGATCAAGCTGCGATCCACTGAGGTCACGGTTTCGGAGCGATTCCTGGCGCCGGCCGGATTCTTTCGAGGCAATCGAGCGACTTCGGTCAGTTCACCCTTTCTCTGTGGCAGTACGCCTTCCATCTGTTCTGCGACTTGCACAACCCATTCTGGTTCGTCCCGAACGGCGCGTGACATCATGCTGCTGTAGAGAGAAACCTCGAAGATGTTCCGGTCCATCATGCCGTTCGTGACAGGAGTCAGCATTTTGGCGACGGTCGCAAAAGCGGGCGACGGAAAATTGACGAACACATCTGCCTTCTGGGTGACCGTCTGCGTTCCCTCCGCATTGGGAGCGTACGAGGCCCGAAACCAAATCAACGCGGATGCTGCCAGTGGCTTGGGCAATAGCATGTTGTGATAGGTGCCTTCGCAGATAAACAGCATCTGATGATCATCCTTATAGAGGATGTCAGCGATACCTTCGGTGCCATCAACGGCTTTCGCTTCGTACTCCATCGGACCCGTTTGCCACATCTCGAATCGCGAAATCCCCATCACTCGCCATGTGCTGACCGCGACGTCCGGATTTGACAGCAGGTAGCGATACATTGGTTCATCGATCGTGTATTGCAACGAGGGAAGCCGCCTGTACTGGGAGCAACTCTCGACAATCTTCTGAGCCCGCTGACGGCTGGCAGGTACCATCTGGTTGAAAGGAATGGTCGCAACCGTTTTCTTCTGTGAGTCGGATGAAGATTCCCCGTCGGCCAGAATCTTCAGGCCGGCCTTTTTTGCGAGTTCCTGCAACTGATCAGCCCGGCAGTCCTGGCTGGAAACAAGGCAAAATACGAGACCCATCAGCAATACGTTCAGAACAGGTGCGGGGCCTGGACTTAACAGAAGTTTCACGATGCAACGCCGCGCAGTCAGATCAGACAGATCGATGTCGATCCCTGCCAGAACTGTTCCAATTCGCATAATGTCCCCGATACCTCGGCGCTCGTTCAGACTTCAGCAAACGGCAGCAGAGCAATCACGCAGCTTAATGCGAATCGTCATACTGTTTGTTGCCGGAAGTCCTGAGCTGTTCGGTGCGACGCGATCTGATTCCCCCCGGAAGTCAAACGTCGCACAAATCCCCCGAACGGAATAATCGGTATTACAGCACTCTTCGATGAGTCGATTCTGCAAGTCCGCAAGGTGAACGCTGTCTAAGAATTGGCTCAAGGCGAACGCCCACGGTGTGTCGACGGATTCAATTCGTTGATTCGGTCGATCCTGCCGGTCCAGGAGAGTTTTGCTTCCCTCGGATTCAGCGACAGCGCCGACAATTCCTGTTCTGACAGTGACCGTTCTGACAGTGACCGTTCATGCACCAGCGCGTGACATCCAGTTTTTCGACGTAGCAATCGTCAAGCCCGTTTCGGTAATCTCTGCAATCCGCGATGTCGTCAATCTTATCCGCGTAATGTTCTGTCCATCCGCAACAATGACACCCGGGTAATGCGAAAACAATCGACAACGCAACGATGGAAAGCAAAGTTCGCATGACATCCATTTCCTGCGATCAGATCTAAAGGACGAGATCAAAGCGCCTTACGCTTCGCACTGTCTTTTAAACGCATCGAACTTGCCCACTCGCGGACTGGAGTGCAGGGCTGACATCCTCGGAAGGAAACATCCTCAATAATGCCGGGGCTTGAAGAATCAATCCATTCCACAGAATCGGACCCCGCAGGACGCTCCACGACCGGTTGATGATCCTTCAGGGTGTCGCGAGTGACGTTTCGATCCCGGAACACTATCCTTCTCGCTTTGAATGCACCGCCTCACTGCCGCCGAAGAGGTTGAACCTGGCTTCTGATTCTGGAAAGTCGCAAAAAGATGACTCATCGCAAACGCATTCTGTTTCTTTGCACAGGCAATTCCTGCCGCAGCCAGATGGCAGAAGGGTTACTTCGCAGTTTGTACGGTGATCGATTTGAAGCGTTGTCCGCCGGAGCTAAACCCTCCGGTTATGTTCATCCGCGCGCGGTCACAGTGATGGCGGAACTCGGGATTGATATTTCAGCGCAGGTCAGCAAGTCGATCTATGAGTTCTTGCCACCGAAAGGGACGCCACCGGATGTTGTGATCGGGGTGTGTTCAACCGCCGATGAAAACTGCCCGACGTTCCCAGCCGCAGTGGAAAGATGGCATTGGCCATTTGATGATCCGTTTCATGCGACCGGATCAGAAGAAGTACAAATGTCCGAGTTTCGTCGTGTGCGAGACGAAATTCGTGACCGACTGGCAAAAGAATTCGGCAATTAAAAATGTCTGGGAGAAACAGTTCTCGCGGCTCACGGCTTATGGCTCGCAGCTTATGGCTCAGAGGTATTCCTGAGCCGACTGCCGATCGCAGTTCAGGCAGGACACAAGTAGCTGATTCCCTGGCACGGTTTGAATTTCCCGCTCTCTCGAAGGTTCTCGGTCAATATGACGCTTTCTTCACTGCCGTTAAGTTATTGCACCAACGTCCATCCCGGTCGAACCGTGAAGGAAGTGATCGATGGTATCTCGAATCACTCGGCCGAGGCTCAAAGGAAGCTGGAGTTTCCGATGGCCGCAGGACTTTGGCTGGCGGCAAGTGTTGTCAGGGAGTTGTCCGATCAACCGGACCTGCTTGAGCAATTGGCCCAGACACTTTGGCAGCACGACTTGTGTTGCTACACGCTGAACACTTTTCCTTACGGCGACTTTCACAGCGAACGTGTGAAGGAGCAAGTTTATCTGCCGGACTGGGCCAGCCCTGCGCGGGTTTCGTATACCGAAGACTGTGCCAGCCTGTTAAGCCGCTTGCTTCCTGAAGGAGCCGAAGGCAGTCTTTCGACGGTGCCTCTGGGCGGGAGAATGAACGTTCATGGTCCTGATTTTCACGCCTCCTGTTTCAGTCATCTGATTCGCGTCGCCAAGTATTTGCGTGAGCTTCATGAAACCACGGGACGTCGAATTCGGCTGGGGCTGGAGCCTGAACCCATGTGTGAGCTTTCCGGTACTCAGAGTTGGACCCTGCCGGCGTTTCAAAGGCTTTACGAACAGGCTGAAGCTCTGAATTGTGAGGCTGTGGTTCGCGAGTACATCGGTTTATGCTTCGATGTGTGTCATCAGGCGGTTGAATTTGAGGACGTGAGTGAGTCAATCAATTTGTTTGTAAAGCACGGGATTCGCATCAACAAAGTGCACATTACGAATGCCGCCGAACTGGAGGATCCTGCAAATAACCATGAAGGCCGCGAGGCGTTGCTGCGATTTGTTGAGCCTCGCTATCTGCACCAGACTTACGCGCAATTCAGCGATGGTCGTGTGGAATCCCGCGTTGATCTTCTGGAGGCTGATATTCGCAAAACTCCGGCGGATGATTTTCTTAAGGCTGAACGATGGCGCGTTCACTTCCACGTGCCGGTTTTTGCGGAAACTCTCGGCCCATTGAAGACGACGCGATCAGATCTTGCCTCCGCACTTCGTCGAGTCGCTCAGCTGGACTATTCTCCGCATCTGGAAGTAGAGACTTACACGTGGCCTGTTATGCCAGACAGTGAATCCGGTCCGCAGAACACGCTCGCAGACCGCATCGCGATGGAATTGCAGTCTGCCGGTGAGTTACTTGGTGAATCGGCGGAGTCACCCAATTGACCCGGCTGCTGCCGTGAACCCGTTCTGCCGTGCCCCGTTCTGCCGTGAACCACGGGGAACCCTCGTGTCCAATTGACGAATCGGTTGTGTACTCCGCTGCGTCTATTGCACTACAGGCCAAGAACATCGGCCATGGAATAGAGCCCCGCCCCCTTGCCAACAAGATACTTGGCCGCCGCCAAAGCTCCGTACGCGTAGCTGTCTCGCGTATGGCCGCGAACCGTCAGATCGATCGTCTCACCCATCATGCCGAAGATGATGGTATGTTCGCCGACATTGTCTCCGGTTCGCACGGCGTGATAACCGATTTCGTTCAACGGACGCTGCCCAACTCGCCCTTCCCGACCGTGAACATGGTTCTCCTGCCCCATCTGCTCCGCCACAATGCGACCAAACTGAAGTGCGGTGCCACTGGGCGCATCCTCTTTGAAGCGATGATGACGCTCGATGATTTCCACGTCGACGCCATCCGCGTTGTTTTTCAGAACCCGGGCAGCTTCAGAAACCAGTTTCATCACCACATTGACGGCCATGCTCATGCTGGGGGCCATGACGATGGGTGTCGTTTGGGCCGCCGAAGCCACAGCCTCTTTCAGCTCTTTGGAAATCCCCGTGGTTGCAACCACCAGTGGGATGCGTCGTTCCTCGCAAAGACTGAGTGCCGACTCCAATCCGGCGGGAGTCGAAAAATCAATGATGACATCAACGGGCGATCCAAGTTCCGATGTGATCAGAACTCCCGAGTGACCAGCCCCGGCAACTTCACCCGCATCGCGACCAACGGCAGGACTACCCTTCCACTCAAGGGCAGCCGCCAGAGTCAACTCCGGATCTTTCATTGCCAGTGCAACGACGCGTTGCCCCATCCGTCCACCCGCGCCATTGACACCAACTTTAAGAGCCATGAATCCACGATCCTGAAAAACAGCTTTGTGAAACAGACAAGTCTTAGCGCAACATTATCAACTGACGGCTTCGACCTCAAATCCCTTACGATAAGACTTTGTCAGCAGTTTATTCGCGGCTTCGTTGTTGGTGATTTTCATGGCAGCCGTTTCCCATTCCAGCTTCTGCCCAGGCAATCTCGCTGCGATGTTGCCAAGCTGCACTGTCTCCGAGAGTGGTCCGGCGTAATCGAAACCATCGGTCGTCTTTGTTCCATTCAGAGCGGCATCGACCCAATCGTGCCAATGATTTGTGCCGGAAACTTCGGGCATGCTGAAGTTCGCGAACTTCGCCTGCGAATAAAGAGTCGGTTTGCCAACATGCGGCAGTAACATCACGCCACCCTCTCCGATGAAGAGAGACCCTGCAGCTGGCAACTCAACACCGTCCGGCAGTTGAGCCAGTTCACGAGGCGGTTTCAGTCCTCCGTCACGCCAGATAATGTTGATTGTGGCCCCCGCCGTTCGTGCGTTGCCGGGAAACACGTATGTCAGAGTCTCGGGACCTGGCCAGACTTCGGAAGTCGTTCCATCATTTTCCGCAGTTATCGAAAGTGGTGCCGAAATCCCCAGCGCGCCGAAAACAGGATCCAGAATGTGGCAGCCAAAGTCTCCCAATGCGCCCGATCCAAAGTCCTGCCAGTCGCGCCATTTAAACGGATGATAAACATCGGTTGCAAAAGGACGTTCCGCCGCAGCGCCGATCCAAAGATCCCAATCGACACCCGCTGGTACGGGTGAAGTCGCCGGCCGATCCGTGCGACCGTTGTACTGTCTTCCCTGGACGTCGACCCACGAATGAACTTCCATCACCTTGCCGATAACACCATCCTGAATCAGCTTAACACCCAGACGATACTCGGCAGCCGAATGAATCTGATTGCCCATCTGAGTGACCACGCCGGTTTTGGCGGACATCAGTCGCATCTGGCGAGACTCCCAGACCGTGTGAGTGAGCGGCTTCTGACAATAAACATGCTTGCCCAGCTTCATGGCCATCATCGCAATGGGTGCATGCATATGGTCGGGCGTGGAGACAATGACGGCGTCAACCTTGTCTTTCAGTTCCGTCAGGAGGATTCGATAGTCAGAAAAATGTTTGACCCCCGGATACTCTGCATCGACTTTGTCGAATCGCCCGGCGTCGATGTCACAAAACCCTACAAACTTGACTTTCGCGTGCTTTCCGACGCTGGATAAATCAGACCATCCCATGCCATTAACACCGATCGCTGCGACATGCAGTTCTTTTTCGAGTGTCGACGCGCGAACAATGGCCGGTGCCGCGAATGATGCGGTCGCGGCGACAGCAGAACGTGCCAGAAAACTGCGACGACGAATCTTCATGGAATTCATTAGACCAATCCCTCACGATCCGAAATAACAAAATGACAAAACGAAGCCCAACGCGGCAGTTGGATCATGGTACAATGGCTCCAGGCAATGCGAAAGCGTGTCGGCAGTCTCGTGTCAGACGATCGGCCCCCAAACTGAGTCGAAAAGAGCGACTCCCTGGATTGTCATATTTTCTGTTTGTTGCGACTTGTCGAGTCACGGCTGAACTCGTTTTCCTGCTATTGACTCCCCGATGAATCGGATGGTGCATGCGTCGAAGAGCATTACTCCTTGTTAACAGCAAAGCGCGGCGAGGTCAGGAGGATCTGTTATTGATCCGCGATCGATTGCGGGATGGCGGTCTGGACCTCGTGGAGCCAAACGACAAACCTCTCGATGTTCATGCCGTGGTCCGTAAATATTCGCCGCAAGTGGATCTTGTCATTGTCGGTGGCGGAGACGGGTCGATCAATCACGCGCTTTCGGGTTTGTTGGAATCGAACAAGCCCTTGGGCGTTCTTCCACTGGGAACGGCAAACGATCTCGCCCGAACACTTGCGTTGCCAACGGACCTGATGCTGGCTTGTGATGTGATTCTCCAGGGGCTTACAAAACAGATTGACGTGGGAATAGTTAACAATCGTCCGTTTCTTAACGTTGCCAACGTCGGCCTGGCCGCTGAAGTGACTCGAAGACTTTCGCGCAGCATCAAGTCTCGATGGGGCGTGTTGGCGTATGCCTGGGCAGCATTCACGGCAATGCTGAGCGGGCGTTCGTTTTCCGTCGAAATCACTTGTGATGGTGAGGTCCTCCATGCAAGAACCTGGCAGATCTCAGTCGGGAATGGACGCTATTATGGTGGTGGGCTGACCATTCACGAAAAGGCGACGATCGACGACGGACTTCTGGATCTCTATAGCCTCGAGATACGACGCCGATGGCAGGTGCTGCCACTGATACCCGCATTGTGGCGAGGTACGCTTGACCCCGTGCTTCCCGTGCGCACGATGCATGGCACTACAATTGTGATTCGCCCGATCCATCGCTCACGCCGGATCGTCGCAGATGGCGAACTGATCGGCCGAACCCCTGCGGTATTCAGTCTGCTGCCGCGTGCCCTGTGCGTGTTTGTTCCTGAAACGTCGGCCAATAATTCGGTTGAGTCGTAACGCGTTTTATTGTCGCAAATCAAGATTCCTCAAGTCCGTAATCTTGTGGATTGGCCAGCGACATCGTCATGACTTCAGATTGACCTGAGCAGGATTGATTGCTTTAAACTTGCCTTTGTTGGCCGTGATTTCAAAAGCCTGTGGCACGGATTCCATTCCTTCGAGTTGATGGGTCACCGTTGACTTCAGAGAGACGCGGCCTGATGCCACAAGTCGCACAGTATGCTCAAGATGGGCCTGAGTGCTGATATCCGGAAACAGGTATCGCAGACTTCGCTCGCGAAGCAAATCGACATTGAGTTCAAATGGCTGACCAAACCATGAGACTCCAATCAGCTTTCCGCCGGACCGAACGGAATCAATCGCCTGCCGCACTGTTTCTGTGCCGGCCATTCCCTGCCGTGGACTGCCCCCGGCGCATTCGAAAACTACATCAGCGCCGTTGCCTTCGGTCAGATCGTGAATTGCGGCAACAACATCGCACGAGCGTGCATTCAGAGCGTGATCGGCTCCCAGCAATTTGGAAATCGCACACGATTCTTCGCGAACGTCCACGGTGATGATCCGCCCGGCTCCGCTGATTCGAGCAATCTGAAGGCACTCGAGACCCATGCTTCCCTGTCCAAAGATCACCACGGAATCGCCCATTCGCAGTTGAGCCGTCTCCACAGCCGCCACGCTGTCGCTGAGTGACTGCAGGCAAGCGCCTTCACTGTTGGAAATGCCATCATCGACTTTCACCAGAGAGATTTCCGGCAGGATGGCGATATCGCTGAAACAACCGGGAAGATCAAATCCGATGACCGGGCCCTTGCGACACAGGGTGCCACGTTCCGATGTACACAATGAACATTGTTCACACGGCAACTTCGCTCGCGCAGCGATTCGATCGCCAACCTGGAAACGGTGTACGCCCTCTCCAACGGCGACAATGCGAGCGCAGAATTCGTGCCCAAACAACTGCACCGGAGCTTCGTTTTCGAGTCTCCGCTTGACTCGATCATAGGCCAGCGTTGGAATCCCGAATGCTAATTGAGCTTCGGTGACGCTGGGTTGAACACACAACGGTTCGACAAGAACATGTCGTGGCTTGAGTTCAGGAGTTGGAACGTCATCCATCCGGAAATCGCCAAATCCATAAAACCGCCAGGCTCGCATAGACATGATCCTTGATTGAAGCCGCTATTGTTCGTTTTGATTTGTCCTGACAAACTTCTGCAGCGTATGACATTCCGGCGAAATGTGACCTCGGTTTGCGCCTGCGGACCAGATAACTTCCGACACGTAGACATCGCCACGGGAATCAATGCGAATATCGTGTGGGGCGAAGAAATCACCGGGGGTCATTGGATTCAATCCGCCTCCCCATCGCGACAGCAACTGCCCCGACGGTGAGATGATGCTGATGCGACCACCCGTCGCGTCGGGTGTCGGTATGGACGTTCCAGGCCACATGCCCGAGCGAAAGCCAAGCTCAGCAACAAACACGTTTCCGTTGGGATCGAAGGCGATCTGGCAGGGACGAGCCATTCCTGTTTGCTCCCGCAGAAACTCACCGCTGGGATCAAAATACTGCAGCCGGCAATTTTCTCTGTCGGCAACGCACACCGTGCCATCGTGACCGACAGCAATGCCATGGGGAACATGAAACTGCCCCGGGCCAGATCCGGGAGATCCCCAGGAAAACAGCAACTCTCCCGCTTCCGAAAACTTATGGATGCAAGCGTTGCCATATCCGTCCGCCGCATAAATCTCACCCTGCGGCGACAGAGCCACATTCGTCGGAAAATAGAATGGTGGTCCCGAATAACGAATCGTCCGATAGTCGATACTTGTCGCTCCGGTGTCTGATGGCTGGCCGCTGGTACCCAGCTTCCAGATCAGAGTCCCATCTGGTTGGAACTTGCTGACGGTATGATCCAGATCGTCAGTACAGTAAACACAATCATCCGGCCCAATCGTGATCCCATGAGCTCTCGCAAAACCGCCGGGGCCCCACGACCGAAGAAATTGCCCTTCTCGGTTGAAAATCATGACAGGATGACTGCCTCGGTTGAAGACAAACACATTGTCTTTCGAGTCCACGGCAACCGCCGACACCTCCTGCCATGAATAGCCCTCGGGGCGCCGAACCCAATTGGCGTCGACTCGAAAGTCAAACGGCGGCGAGCCGACGATCGTTATTTCACCTTGGGAGTCGTCTGAAAAGTCCATGAACGCCTATCATCTTCGATATGAACTGGCTCATTCACACGCGAGCATTTCCCCGTTTGAACAGGCCCGCCAGGCAAAAACGTTGAGCGCTCACGAAGAAATCTCGGCCAATAAAAAAACGGCGAACATAGGGCGTTCGCCGTCTCTGGGGTGTTTCAAGGTGTGGTGTAGAAGCAAACCTCACCCATTTCATTCGAGCCGTCTAAGTTGCAGCTTATTCCAGCTCAATAAATGGGCTCATTCGGCGAGCTTTAGCCAGCAATTCAACCTTTTCGGCCTCGCTCTTGGACGTGGCGTAGCGTGCTCGCACCTTTGCCAAACCTGTCTTGCGCTTCCGGCGGCGAGCAATTTCTCGTTGTCGTTCAGTACGTCCCATGAGCCAAAAAGTCCTGATTTGCTGAGAACACGCGGTCTGGATGAAGCCGCATAGGATAGCCGCGACAAAAGCATTGTCAATCCGAGACGGATGGCGGCTGTAAATTCCACGATTTCGTAAGGTTATCGGCACCAAAGCCACCTTCAGTAAAGGTCGGCTGGGAATTCTAACCTGACGAAATGCTGCATTCTGTTGGCGAAGTCGAATTGAACAGGACACTCGTCTCGAACCGCCTTGATGCGAAAAATCAGGAAACTGGTTTGAAGGAAATCCTGGGAGGTTCAGCGACCTGCAACAATAGCGGCCATGGGGTTTTCCCGACGTCAATTTCAGCGTTTCATCGCCGCTGGGGTCAAAGGGGCCGAAGATTGCAGAAGTGCTCTTATCTGAACGGACTCTTTCCCCTTGAAAGGCCAAGTCGTTGACAGCGCAGCAAAGTGATTTTTGTGAGGGAGGAAAACACCAGCTGAGTGGGAAATTTGCGGAAGCATGCGCGCGGGTTCCATTGCCTGTCAAACGTCTGCCCCTGAATCACTTCATCATGACAATGGGAAACGATCGGCCTTCAATGAGATTTCAAGTAAAAAGAGTTTTGAGGAATCCCTTGCGAGAATCCCGCTGGCACCTTATCGTGACGGAGCACTACGTGCAGAACCTCTGCCAGACTCGTCTGCAGCAAAACAAGTTGACCCTACAGATAACCCAAATGGGAACCTGGACTGTCCCCGGCTGACTGTCACGCCGACTATGTCTCGGATCACATGACCCGGGCTTCGGGTGCCCACCTTTTTTCTGATCAATGGGCGTCAACAGCGTTTGCTCAGCACGACTGGGAGAGGTTTTTTCTTGCGCTGGTCCTGGTTTCTGCATTCTGAGCGGCGGCGGTTTTAAAATCACCTCTTCGCCCTACAATAGCGGCAATCGATGCCTCCAACCACACCACCCACTAAGGTTTTCACAGGGCGTGGTCGGATGCAAATCATCCCGATCGTCGAACAGATGGAAAGTTGCCGGATATGAAATGG
>JANPHT010000453.1:0-2831 GCA_031424595.1 Planctomycetota bacterium | reverse complement strand
AAAGCCTTCGGCCGGACCGGCAATGACAGCGTCCTGACCGCCCTCAGCAACCATGACGTAATCGATACGAGTCAGTCCGGCGAGAAAACGCATCTCCGGGGGCAGAGACTTTCCGGCTGACAGCTTATTCTGAATCTCCTGTTCAAGTCGTTTCAGAGAAACATAACGAATTTCGGTCGACTGATTCAGTTCTGTCGTAAGCATCTGTGCCGCCGCGCTCTTCAGCTGTTTCCTTAATCCGGCACTACCTCCGGCAGGCACCACGCTCTGATCAACAACTCCTCCTGGATTGATCAGAATCCCGCCCGGAAACTGGCCTCCGTTTCCACCATTTTGGTTTCCACCCTGCTGGGCCATGAGCAGAGGAGTCATCATTGACACGCCAAACACAGCCATCGCCACAAATTTCAGGGATCGCATCGCCGCACCTTTTCCTTGCCGGACTGTCGACAGACGACTGAATCGAACCCCCGCCATCTTAGAGGCTTTCAGAAAAACCTCCATCCCAGTGCGACATTGGATCTGATCAGGAACGTCACACTTGTAATCGTTGGCAGAACAATTAATCTCGCACGAATCGTCCGCTTGTCTGAGGTGATTTATGATGCGTGCTGGTTGCGTTGTTGTGTCACTGAGTCTGATTGCGTTGGCCACCTGTGTCGCGGCGGGCGAGGAATCGTTCAAAAAAATCGACATCAACACAGATTCAACATACTGCGCCTGTGCGGTCGTTGATGTGAATGGTGATGGGAAACAGGATATCGTCTGCGGCGGATCGTGGTATCAGGCTCCCGACTGGACTCGGCACTTCGTTCGCGACGTGGAGGAAATCCGAGGACGGTTTGATGACTATTCCAGTTTGCCTCTCGATGTGAATTCCGATGGGCATGTTGACTTCGTGAGCTGCAACTATCGAAGTGCATCCATTTATTGGGTTGAGAATCCAGGACCACTCTCACCCGACGGAATGGCCTGGCGGCGGCATCTCATCGATAAACCCGGTGCGATGGAAACCGGGCGATTGGCAGATGTCGATGGTGACGGACATCCTGATGTGCTGCCCAACGGGACAAAGTTTGCGGCGTGGTGGGCTCTGAAGCTTGGTCCAGAGCCGGAATGGAAGCGCTACTCACTGCCCGAGGAACTGGCCGGACACGGTGTCGGCTTTGGTGATATCAACGGTGATGGACGAGACGATGTGGTGGGCCCGCAGGGCTGGGCTGAGGCCCCGGACGACCGTCGAAATGGACGATGGGTGTTTCATTCCGAATTCGATCTCTGGCGAGATACTTCCATTCCGATTCTGGTGGAGGATGTGGATTCCGACGGCGACAATGACTTGGTCTGGGGGCGAGGCCATCGGTTCGGAGTCTATTGGATGGAACAAGTCGGCGATCAACAAAGTGGCCGCAAATGGGTTCGACATGCGATCGATACCAGCCTGTCTGAGTGTCACAGTTTATTATGGGCTGATCTCAATGGAGACGGCAAATCGGAGCTTGTTACGGGAAGTCGGTTCATGGGACACGATGGAAAAGATCCCGGCGAGTACAACCCCTTGCAAATAGGCTCGTACCAGTTTCAGGCTGTCACTCGCAGCTGGAAATGTTCGCTGATTTCCGTCAGCAGCCATGTTGGGTTCGGACTCGACCCCAAGATTGTCGATTTGGATTCCGACGGAGATTTCGATCTGATTTGCCCCGACCGCAGCGGCTTATACGTACTTGACAACCTGAAACACAATCCAAACAACAGCGCTGCTGACCCGATCAGCGTTGAGGTGCTGGCAAATGAGTACGACCATACGAATGTTATGGTTGTCCGAAATCAAAGCGGCGAACAGAGACCTGTCACGACACCATTTGAGATGGGACTAAGAAGGCAGCATATTCTCGCGGGCATGAATCTCGCGATGGGGCCCCTGCCAGAATCCGATCGTCGTGTGCCTCTCGATATCCAGGTCATTTCGGAAGAGAAGGACGACGGTTATGTGCGTAGGCGGATCACGTTTTCACCGGAACCTCACGATCGCGTTCCTGCCTGGCTGCTCATTCCTGACAGCAGCCTCGGGAAAGGACCAGCCATGCTTTGTCTGCACCAGACGACAGGCATTGGAAAAGGAGAACCTGCGGGGCTCGGCGGTCTGGAGAATCTTCACTACGCTCAGGAGTTAGCTCGACGAGGCTTTGTATGCCTCGTGCCCGATTATCCATCGTTTGGAGACTATCCCTATGACTTTAAAACACAGGGGGCGCATTATGACAGTGGTTCGATGAAAGCCATCTGGAATAACGTGCGGGCCATCGACGTCCTGGAGACTCTGCCCGAAGTGGATCCGGATCGAATCGGATGTATTGGTCACTCTCTTGGTGGCCATAACACACTGTTCACAGCGGCATTTGATTCGCGGATCCGAGCCGCTGTGACAAGCTGCGGATTTACAGCATTTCATGACTATTACAAAGGCGATCTGCAGGGCTGGACGAGCGACCGCTATATGCCGCGCCTACGCGATGTCTACTCCAATGACCCGAACAAAGTCCCCTTCGACTTCCATGAGGTTCTCAGTGCGATCGCTCCTCGATCGATCTTCGTGAATGCTCCAGTCTCCGACAACAACTTCGAAGTTGGCGGGGTTCGAAAAGTGGTTGCGGAAGCGATGAAGACTCAGAAAGCGTACGGCCAGCAGGCTGGTGAAATCGTCGCTCGCTATCCCGAATGCGGTCACGATTTTCCCGACGAAATTCGCGAAGAGGCTTATCAGTGGCTCGAAGACCGTCTGAAGTAGTCGAATTCTTCGTTTTCATCGATTGCATAATTCTGATCAGTAT
>JANPHT010000452.1:0-10938 GCA_031424595.1 Planctomycetota bacterium | reverse complement strand
TCGGATTTTTCACCCGGAAACCCGCCATCATGACGGCCCTCCAGGCGATTTCGAAGTCAACAACTGAACATTTGGGCGCTGCACAATTCAACCGCCCGCCACCTCCCGCCAAGCGCCACGGTTTCTCGCCGCCGTTTACATCGGTGTCTTCGATGCGTGGTCATTTGATGCCCTTGATTGCAATTATTCCAAGTGGAACGAATAGGATGCGCAGCGTTCGTCTTTGCTGCGCCACCCAATCCAAAGACAGACATTCCATCGCCAAAGAAATCCTCAATAAAATCAATTGACATGACGATAACTTATATGTAATGTATAAGCCGTGGAGGCTGGAAAGTGATGTCGAAAAGCCGACTGCAAAACGAACTGAAGAAGAAACAACCGTTCGATTTGCCGGAACAAGAGGCGATGCTGAACATTTTGCGGACGAGTGACCGGGCTCCGGGTGCCATTGCTACTGAAATGATTGATCGGTTTGCTGGCGGAGAGGGTTCCGAGAATCGCCAGTGGCTCGCATCTCAGCATCCGATGGGCAGGCTGGGTCAAGCCAAAGAAATTGCAGCCGCAGTGTTGTATCTGGCATCAGATGCAGCGTCATTCACGACGGGGATCTCGTTGCCAGTGGACGGAGGATATCTGGCGAAATAATCGCTGGACAAGTTTGTTGTTCAAAATCGCTGTATTGGATATTGAGATTCGAGGGGCAATCATGATTCAAGTCCGCAAAGCTCAGGATCGAGGCCACTCCAATCATGGCTGGCTCAATACGTATCACACGTTTTCTTTTTCGACCTATCACTGCTCATTCACACGGATGCCCGCATTTACTTGTCGCAAATCAATGCAGGAAAAGAGGTCTCGCATCAATTACCCGAAGGACGATACGGCTGGCTGCAGGTGCTGCGAGGAAGCATTTCGGTGAATGGGGTCGAACTCGCTACCAGTGACGGCGCAGCGATAAGTGAAGAGACTCGCCTGGCGATCCGAGCCATAACAGACGCCGAGATCATGTTGTTTGATCTCGTGTAGACAGACCATTTCCAAAGAGTTATTTCATTCTCAGCAAGTTTACACCAAACGACGAAAGGCTTTTTCATGTCAAATGCCCCCAAAATCCTGGCCTTGGCTGGGAGTACCCGCCAGGATTCATTCAACAAGAAACTCGTGCGAATCGCCGCCGACGGCGCACGGGAGTCTGGTGCTGAGGTCACACTCATCGACCTCAGGGACTACCCTTTGCCGTTGTTTGACCAGGACCTTGAGGCATCAGAAGGCTTACCAGAAAACGCCCTGAAGCTGAAGAAGCTGTTCATCGAACATCACGGTTTTGTGATCGCTTCCCCGGAATACAACAGTTCCATAACGCCCATTCTGAAGAACGCTCTGGATTGGATTTCCAGACCAGCGCCGAACGAAGCGCCGCTGGCTGCGTTTCAAGGCAAAGTCGCAGGCCTCGTCAGTGCTTCACCGGGTGCGCTGGGCGGTCTGCGGGGCCTCGTTCACTTGCGGGCCATCCTCGGAAATATCGGCGTCATCGTGCTGCCTGACCAAATCGCCGTTCCGAAGGCACATGAAGCATTCGAAATTGATGGCTCGCTGAAGGACACGCAGCGACAGGCCAGCGTTCAGCAGTTGGGCAGGAAACTTGTGGACACAGTGCGCAAACTCGTATCCTAGAACCGGAGATCACCATGTCGGTCCACGAGCTCACCAGCTTCGCGAGTCTTTACACCGGCCAACCACCCTGGGAGATCGGCAGGCCGCAGAAGGCATTGCTGTCCGTTGCCGATCAAATCACGGGGTCCGTCCTCGATTCCGGTTGCGGTACGGGCGAGAACGCACTCTTCTTCGCCCAGCTCAGTCATCGGCGAAGAGATCGTCCTTGAGTTTTCGGCCGACGGATCGCAGCACCAGAGTTCGGTCGTTGGAATTCACGGTGCCGTCTCCGTTCACGTCACGGTTCGGATCTGTCGTGCCGAACGCGGAGGTGACCAGACTGCTGTCCGTGGAATCCACTTTTCGGTCGCCGTTCACATCACCCAGCAGACGATAGAACTTCTTCGTCGATTCGTACGTGCCGTTGCCATCCATGTCGACACCCAGCTCGTAATACCCATCGCCGGCGGTGGTGTTTCGATTCCCACCCAGCCCGTTACTGCCGAAGTCCAATCGAACGCTGTTACCGACGCGACTGAACATCGAACCTGTCAATCCAACGCTCGAACCACCAACTCCGTTCAGATCTCGCTTCGTCAGTTGGAAGCGGTTGTTGCTGATCATGTCCAGCAGGTCATCCGGACGGTCAAACAGGATGTCCAGATAACACAGATACGACCGCTGAGTCTGCCCGAGCTGCACATCGATGCCGCCCAGTTCCGTGGTATTGGTCACACTGATTGTGAACACCTTTTCCGTCAGCAGACCGCCCTGATCGGTCGAACGAACTCGAATCGAGTAGCTGTTCCTGACCTCAAAGTTGAACGTCGCGGCCGTCTTCAGAGTACTCCCATCGATCGTAAAGCTGGAGTTATCTCCAGCGCCCGTGCCAGTGACCAGCGAATACGTAAACGTGTTCCCACTGTCCGGATCTGTCGTCGAGAAACTCCCGACCGACGCCCCGCTCGCCAGATTCTCGGCGACCGAGCTGTTCGACAGACTGATGTTGGTCGGCGTTTCATTCACGTTGGTGATCGTCACCGTGAACTGCTTGTCGAAAGTCAGGCCGCCAGCGTCGGTGACTCGCACCGTCACCGAGTAGCTGTTCTTCGTTTCGAAATCGAAACTGGCATTTGCTCTCAGCGATGTGCCGCTGATGTTGAATGCGGCATTGTCGCCCACTCCGGATGGAAGATTGAAGGTGAACGTGTTACCGGCATCAGGATCGGTTGCGGACAGCGTTCCAATCACAGCATTCGTACCGGAGTTCTCTGCCAGACTACTGTTTGACAGGCTTATGTTTGTGGGTGCTTCATTGACGTTACTGATGGACAATGAGAAGTTGAATGTGTCATCGGGCGTATTGCCTACGGATGTGTCGTCAAGATTTAGTACAATCTGGTAAAGGTTCTTTGCCTCGTAGTTCAGCGACGTCCCCGCTTTCAGGTACAGTGAATTGCCGTCAACCTCGAAGTAACTCGCATCCGAGCCAATTAACGTGACGGATTCGGAACCCAATGCATCATCGACAATCGCAAAATCCCCCAGTTTGATTCGCGATGTTGTCCCGGTGTTCTCAGCAAGACTTGAGATCTCACCGCTCAGTTTTGAAGCCGTGAAGCGCTGTCCGTAAACTTCTTCGGAACTACCATCCTGATCATCGCTCTCCCACACGATCAGGTAGTCGCCGTCCGCGTCGACAGCCACCGCAGCCCTGCGCTGGGAGTTATTCGTAAAGGTGTTGACTCGAAATTCGCCACCACGAGGGCTGCCGTCGGTCGAATAGAGCTGGGCATAGATGCCGCGATCACTGCCGTCCTGCTGCCAGCTCGACCAGGCGGCAACCAGGTTACCCAGCGAATCAGTGCCAAGACTCACTTCATCCTGGCTATTCAGGGTTGTCGTATTGATGCGGAACTCGCTGTTAACGGCCGTTCCATTAGCGAGGTATCGCTGTGCATAGACTCCATCGCCGCTGCCATCCTGACCGGCACTCCGCCATGCGATCGTGAAATCACCATCCGGTTCAACTGCGAGAGCTGGATTGATTTGATAACTGGTGGTGAAAGTATTGACGCGGAACTCCGAACCCTGCGGATTCCCCGTTGCGTCATAGCGCTGGGCATAGATCCCCCATTCGCTGCCATCCTGGCCTTCACTCTGCCACACCACGACGAAGCTCCCATCGCTGGCCATTTGAACTCGCGCCCCACCCTGATAACCGCTGGTAAAACTATTCACGCGGAACTCCGGGCCCACGGGCAGGCCGTTCATATCAAACCGTTGAGCGAAAACTCCACCACTGGAGCCATCCTGTTCAAAGCTTGACCAGGTGACGATAAAGCTGCCGCTGGAATGCTTCGCGATAGACGGATCGCTCTGAGTGCTCTGAGTGGTCTGGTTGACGCGGAACTCTGCACCAAGGGTCGAGCCATCAGCTGCAAAACGCTGTCCAAAAACGCCAAAGCCACTCCCGTCTTGATCGGCACTCATCCAGGTCACCACAAAACCGCCACTGGAATCCATGGCTACGGCCGGAGAATTCTGGTCGCCCTCCGTGAACGTGTTGACGAGAAACTCACTGCCGACCGCCACCCCGGCAGCATTGTATCGTTGAGCGAAGATGTTCTCACGGCTGCCATCGCTCAGCCACGAGCGCCAGACAACGACGCTGTTGCCCGCGGCATCCATCGCCACGACCGGTGAGGTTTGGCCAAAGCTGGTTGTCGAGTTGACTCTGAATTCGTTCCCCTGACGAGTCGTGCCTGGCTTTACTATTCTAAAACTGGGGGCTTCGTTGACATCAGTAATGCTGACTGTGATCTGCTTGTCGAACGTCAAATTCCCGGCATCCGTGACTCGGGCGGTGATGGAGTAGCTGTTCTTCGTTTCAAAATCGAAGCCGGCATTCGCTCGTAGCGATGTCCCGCTGATGTTGAACAGCCCGTTATCGCCAACTCCCGCTGGCAGGCTGAACGTGAACGTGTCGCCAGAGTCCGGGTCCGCGGCAGACAACGTCCCGACGACAGCATTTGCTCCGGAGTTTTCTGCCAGACTGCTGTTCGACAGACTAATGTTTGTCGGCGTCTCATTCACATTGGTGATCGTCACAGTGAACTGTTTGTCGAACGTCAGGCCACCCGCATCGGTGACTCGGGCGGTGATGGAGTAGCTGTTCTTCGTTTCGAAATCGAATCCGCCATTTGCTCGCAGCGATGTGCCGCTGATGTTGAACAGCCCGTTATCGCCAACTCCTGCAGGCAGACTGAACGTAAACGTATCGCCGGCATTGGCGTCGGTGGCGGAGAGAACCCCGATGACCGCATTGGCACCGGCATTTTCATTGAGACTGCTGTTCGACAGGCTAATGTTTGTCGGAGCCGTATTGAATTCGAAGTTTGCAAGGGAAGCCAGTTCACCTGATGTCAGAAACGCGGCCGCTTCGCCACCAAATCCTGTTGATGTGACCAGAGCATTCGCCGCTGCAATTGCTTGTGTCCGCGTAGTCCCCAGCACAGTGAAGTTCGCCAATCGCTTTGTGGCACCGGCTGGAACCGTCAGGTCGTAAGTCCATTCCACGTTATCTTCGATCACATTCACACTCGAAGGCCGCAATCCACTGGGTCCGTGGAGCAGATGAATGATCGCCGGTGTCCCCGTGCCGTCGGCATCGTCCGTACCAAACCAAAGATCGGTGGGCTCGACCAGCAAGTCGCCGTCCGACGTGGCAAAAATGCTCGTCCCGGCATCCGAGCCAAAATTGCCCACGATCCGCGCGGGAGCAGTAATCGGCGAGCCAGTCGAGTTGGTGAACGTATCGACGGTGCGAGCAAAGTCATGAGCGCCCGTGGCGGGTACGGTGACTTCGCGAGAGACGGTAACACTTGGTTGCGATTGGGCACCAGTGTCCACAGTACGGCCATCATCATTTGTTACTGGAGACGCACTGTTAGATTCAAAAGCGATTCCGTTCAGTTGCAATCGCCCCAACCCATCAAACGCATTTCCCGTTCCCTGCACCAACTGTCCGGCACCAAAGCCACCGAACTCAGTATCGAAGACAAAGCCGTTGGGAGAAGTTAGCGAAGTACTGAGAGCTCCGACAACAAAGTCTTTTCGCCAGTTTGCTCCCGCTGTTCCGTTGGCGTCGCCGTCGAGTGCATTGCCAGATGCGTCCGTGATAGTGTCCTTGACCGTCAGTCGATAGATGTCTTCCGGCAATGCAGCGAAGTTCAGCGTCGCCGTGTTGCCTGAAATCGTGGCGGATGTCACGCTGATCACCGGATCATCGGCATTCCCCAGCAAACCGTCCGCTCCAGCCCTACGTAGTTCATAGTTACTCGTCTGTTCAGCACCACCTATGGCATTTCCGGCAACTGACATACCGCCGCGGATCCAGATGCGATATGAGTTCAGGATTTGACCGGTTTGCAAGTACAGCGGCCCCGGACTGCCACTCGACGGTGATGCTGGAATTGTGGTTTGAGGATTGCCGTTGTAGAACCACGAAGCTCCGCCGGGATTGTTTCCAAACGGCGCGTTGAAACTTCCTTGCAGCAATGCCGAATTTGTGTGCCCGGTGAGCGTCGTTACTCCGAAAAATGTCGACTGATAACTATCCGCTGTATACTTGCCATGGAATCGTCCCTGACTTGCATTGCTTCCGTCGATTTCATGGCGCACTTCCGCCGTCGCAATGCCTGCAAAATACGAGTCCAGATTTCTGGTTTGCGCGGTCGTTAGTCCCACTGTACCTGTATTGCTGATGATGTCATTCGAACTCGGCTCAGCTCCAAGAACGCTGTTCACCGCCAACATCCAACCACCTCCGTCTGTGGTCATGTCGCAATAAACTTGAAAGGCCGTGATAGCCCCGGCGCCGTCAGGATCTATCCAGTAAATTCCACTACTGGCCGAAGGGTCAGCATTCTTGATCTGAACCGCTGAAGCCGCTGGTCGTTCCTGACTCCCAAGACTAAATGAGACCGGCTCGCTGAATGTCACCGTCAAGCTCGTCGCATTCGCTGCGAGGGTACCGGAGGAAACGAAGCTGGTGGTCGAGATCGTCGGAGCAGTGTCATTAACATCTGTCACATCGATCGCGAACTGCTTGTCGAAAGTCAGCCCCAGTGCATCTGTGACACGGGCGGTTATGGAGTAGCTGTTCTTGGTTTCGAAATCGAAGCTTGCATTCGCTCTAAGCGATGTGCCGCTGATGTTGAACTGCCCGTTATCCCCAACTCCCGCAGGCAGGCTGAACGTGAATATGTCGCCAGAGTCGGGATCCGCTGCAGACAACGTCCCGATGACAGCATTCGTTCCGGCGTTCTCTGCCAGACTGCTGTTCGACAGACTGATGTTCGTCGGCGTTTCGTTCACGTTGGTGATCGTGACGGTGAATTGCTTGTCGAAAGTCAGCCCCAGTGCATCGGTGACCCGGACGGTGATGGAGTAGCTATTCTTCGTTTCGAAATCGAAACTGGCGTTCGCTCTTAGCGATGTACCGCTGATGTTGAACTGTCCGTTATCGCCAACTCCCGCAGGCAGGCTGAATGTGAACGTGTCAGCAGGGTCGGGATTCGTTGCTGACAGCGTCCCAACGACAGCATTCGTACCGGAGTTCTCGGCCAGACTGCTGTTCGACAGGCCGATATTCAGTGTTTCGTCCACGTCAGAGACCGTGACCGTGAATTGCTGTTCGAACTGCCCGCCATAGGGATCCGAGGTACGAACGCGGATCGAATAACTGCTCTTTGATTCGAAGTCAAAAATCGTGGCAGTGCGAAGTGTATTCCCCACGATACTAAACTGTGTATTGTCTGTTGATCCGGTTCCGGCAACTAGACTAAACGTCTGCACATCGAGCGTATTGGCGTCCGTTGCGGACAGGACTCCTACGCTTGTTCCAGTCGGCTGATTTTCGGCAACGGTGTTCGCCCCTAATGAAACAGCGGTCGGAGCGGCGTTGGTGGTCGCCAGGAGAACGGTGGCGTTTGACGAATCAATACCGGACGTCACGAGGTCGGTTCGGCCATCCTTGTTGAAGTCAGCCGCGACAATTTCAAATGGAGCAGACGAACTCCAAGTGCTGTCTGTCACGAAAGTCCCGCCCACGTTTCGCAGGATGTCAATGCGACCGCCGAACCTGCTGGCAACAGCCAAATCCTGTCGCCCATCTCGGTCAAAATCCAGAGCGGTCACGCCAAAAGGACTTGACCCAACATTGACCGTCTGTATGAACGAGTAAGAGCCAGTCCCAGAGTTTCGCAGATAGGTCACGCTTGCAGAGTCACGGTTGGTAACAGCGATATCCGGAAATCCATCGCCCGAAAAATCGGCCGCAACAATGGCCGTCGGAAAACTGCCGTTTGAGGAATAGCTTGCGGTTCCGAACGAAGGCGTGACGCCACCGCCGAGATTCGTTAACACGGAAACCACGTTGCTTCCGAACGCTGTTACAAGGATATCCTTTCTGCCATTCGCATCAACATCGGCAATGACCACTTTATTGGGGTTTGACCCCGTCGAATAAACGCCGCTCGATATCAGCCCTCCCGACCCGTTCATGTAGAAAACGATCACAGAGGCTGCATTCCACCGTGACGCGACGATATCGTTGAACCCATCCCCATTCATGTCATCCACAGCAACGCCCTCAACATTGGTGCCTGCATTCAGGAAGCTGCCCTGACTGAAGTTGCCACCTCCGTTGTTATTCATAATTCGCACACCGCCCGAGCCGTAGCTCCCGACCACCAGTTCTGGCAGGCTACTGCCCGTGAGCTGCCCTGCCGCCAGCGAGTACCCATCCGGAGTATTCACTCCGGGGGAAAAACTTGTAATTGAAGCAAAGGTGCCGTTACCGAGATTTGTCCGGATATTCACGAATCCAGATGTATTCGAGACTGCAAAATCCGCGTTTGAGTCTCCATCGAAGTCTGCACTCACAAGCCCAAGGTTAAAGGTAGTTTGCATGGGCAGAGAAGTCGTGCTGAACGTGGCGGCCAGCAAACTGCGAAACTCCAGGCATTCTACAGACTGCCGATTGACAGGGCGGCCAAGACTGCGGAGGCATAGAGAGTGCCTACGAGTGGAAAGCATCATTTCTCGAAGTCTGCGAAGAAAGTCGGGCATCGGAACACTCACTTGTCGTTGAGGGTTAGGCAGTCGGAAGAAAGAAAAACGGAACCGTGGGATGGTGCGTCAGAGCTGAAGAACGATATCGTTCTGGCGGGTCCGCTTGCGGATAGTGCAATCAAGGGAAGCACCAAACAGACGGGCCGCCTGGACTCAGGCCAGCTTCCGGCTTGCTCTGCGTTTCCTGATCCATGCTCCAACCAATGCGCCGCAGAGGAGAATGCCGCCGGTGGCGGGTTCGGGGACCGCGGTGATCGTGAACGAGTTGAATGACGAGGCGTGGATGTTGAGCGGCGTGAAGCCGGTATCCAGAAACGCTGTACTCCCGTCGTTCACGAGACTGATCGTGTACTGATCACCCAGCGACGTGAGTGCCGCGTCCAGGTCCAGTCGAAACAGCAGGAAGTCCGACGTGTTGTTCAGCAGAACTCCGAGTCCGTTCAATGTGGCGTCGCCGCCGATATACTTATCATTCGTATTCACATTCGTAGACACAACTCCAATCGGTGGCGGAGTCAGGCTGTTTCCGGCGAAGACATAGTTCCCCATCCCCAGCTGCGAGTCGTTCTGCGGACTCACAAACTGCAGACCGTTCGGGACGGCTAAGCCGATCGGGCTGATCTGAAAATGTCCGGAGAATGAATCGAGTACGTCATCAGAACCGGGCACCGCATCGCTCGACACTTTCACGTCTACAAAGCCGATGCCACCGGAGCTAATGCTGCCCCCCTGATACGAAACGATGATCGCGGCGTGGCTGCAATTTCCAGTGGCGAACAGGAATGCAATCCCGGCCGACAGAACTCCGAGACAATGCTTCAGACGATGTGAATGAACGGCTCTAAGAAAACGCATCGGCAAATGCCTCTCGTACTTAAGAGAAATCGCTTTTTCGCGAGTCTTGACAACTTGTTTAGCCACTTTTGCAGCCAAAACTGAACCGGCGTGGTCTGTAACCAGAACGCCCCATGAGCAGGAGCGACACTTCGCGAAGAAGCGAACGCAATATTCCAGGCGATTTTTCACATGCTGCGTTGACGATCACTCCCAAGGGGCGATCTCCAGCTCGAATTCAGCAGAGAGAAGGCAACGAAGCGCTTGACTTGTGCTTTGTCAGATGCCCACACTCCCAGTTCCCAAAATGCCTGAGAAAACAAATTTCCGGGGAATTCCCGGGTCTTCAGATTTCTTCCATTCGGATTCGTTCGCGATGTCGCTTACTTCCCATGTGCAAATCACGCGTTCTGAGGAGGCTGCGGCCGTTACCCCAGAATTGGCGGAATTGCTTGAATGTCCGAGCAAACTCGTTGAATGTTATCGGCCGTGGCTGCGGGCGATGGCGGCCTCGGGGCTGCCGGATCCGGTGAAGTCACGTCTGGATGAATCAGACATCGTTCAGGAAGTTTTGTTTGAAGCGTGTGAGCATCTGAAAGCGTTTCAGGGGACAACGACAACGGATCTGGAAGCGTGGCTGCGTCAGATCCTGCAGAATCAACTTGTCGATACGGTCAGACATCATCGTCGACAACGAAGATCCATGCACCGTGAAGAGCCACCGGAATTTGGAGAGATTGCGGCAAAGGAACAGACCGCCAGCGCCATGGTGCGCGGTCAGGAAACTCGGGAGCAGCTTTGGCAGGTGATAAATGCTCTGCCGGAACACTACCGGGCCGTCATTCTGATGCGACAGCAGCTGGATCTGACGTTTGTTGAAATCGGTGAACGAACCAACCGCAGTCCCGATGCGGCTCGAATGTTGTGGGGCCGAGCGGTGATGGCGATGACGGAGCAATTGGGCAACTATGACGAATTCCTCGAACGCCGTCAGTCCTGATTTTCGTTGCTTGATCATTCGGCCGCTCTCGATTTCCGCGACCTTCTTCAGAGCGGTGACCAGGCAGGGTCTCATTGACAACGAACGCAAGTTCCTGGCTCAATGTCTTCTGCTCCACACGTTGCGAAAGTGTGGCTGGAGGTGGGACCATGGATGAGCGGCCACTTGATCGCTCCGCTCTGGAGTCACTGCTGAAGTTCGATGAGGCGCTGCGTAATGCAGGGACGCAGGGCATCAGTTCGGGGACGTCCCCCGGATTTGATCATGAGACTGCGACCGCCTGTCAGTTATTAGCTCGACTGGAAGCGGAG
>JANPHT010000451.1:0-12242 GCA_031424595.1 Planctomycetota bacterium | reverse complement strand
GATCGACTTCCTGTCGAACGGATGTCCTTGAATTTGGTATACCACCAAGGTCCGCTGGAATTCAGGCCTGTGGATGTTCGTACGTCTGCAAACCTCGCTGATCAGGAAACAGGCAATCCTATGATTAAAGCCCTTCGTTCGCTGGCTGCGATTTTCTGTTCAATCCTGCTGAGCGTCGTTTTCGCAAATTCTGTTGAGGCACAGACTCCTGCTCGGGCCAAGTCCAGTCCGGATCCACGCATCGGCAAGAAGATCATTATTACTCGCGCCGGTGCAGAGATGAAGACGCCACAGGCGACAGTCTGGCGGGCTTATCTGGGGGAAGTTTTCACCATTACCTTAACCAATGGTGAATGGCTCTGGGTAAGCGAAAAGGGCGGTTGGCTCTGGGAAAAGGAATCGGTCCTGTTTGATACGGCTATTGCTGAGGTCACCAGGCGAGTGAGCACAGCTCCAACGGCTGAAAACTATCACTTGCGGGGTGTCGTATTCCTCGCCCATCAAAATTATGACAATGCCATTGCTGACTTCTCGGAAAGCCTGCGCAAATCGCCTCGCAACGCCGGAGCTCTTAATAATCGAGGTCAGGCGAGTTATCTTAAGCAGGACTATCAGTCAGCCATTACGGATTTTTCCGCCGCAATTGTGATGGATCCGAAGAACTTTGTGGCGCTGAATAATCGAGCCCTCGCGTACATTGAAACAGAAGAATTCAATCTGGCGATGGTGGATCTGCTGGCCGCTCTGAAGCTGGTCCCCGATTATCCCGAAGCGCTTAATAATCGAGGAATTGTCAACCAGAAGTTAAAGAAACTTGATGCATCCATCGCTGACTTCACTGCAGCCTTAAAGATTGACCCGAAGTATACGGATGCGCTCGGAAACCGCGCCTACACGTGGCAGTTGAAGAAAGAATACGCAAAGGCCATTGCGGATCTGGAGTTGGCAATGAAGAATAATCCAGCCAGCTACGAAGCGACCAATGACCTCGCATGGTTGCTTGCGACAGCCGAAGATGCTTCCGTTCGCAGCGCAACGCGATCACTGGAATTGGCCGCAAAGGCTTGTGAAATTGCCGGGTATCAGCAATGGAATACCCTGGACACTCTGGCCGCAGCCCATGCCGAGAACGGTCAGTTTGATAAAGCCGCAGAATGGCTGGCGACTGCCATCGCCAACGCGCCTGATAAGGAGAAAGCTCGCCTCCAAAGTCACCTCGAACTGGTGATGACGCAGAAGCCGATTCGACAGTGACAGAGTACTCCTGGCGATCCGCCGGCCTTCGATGACGGCAGCATGTCACAAAGGCTGCGGCAAACGACGGACTCTTAAAACCTCAGGTAAAACTCTTTGGTCAGAGCGCGGAATTCCGCTGTGTAGTCGTGGCGTTGCGAATTCTCGATGACAAGGCGTTCTGTGCATAGTGAGGCATCTGCTGGCTCTCTTGAGAATTCCAGCAGCATTCGCTTCGCCGACTTGGCGACATCCGGATAGACATCGCACCGACGAGACCGATGAAGGCCGTACTGCAGCGCCGCAGCTATGAAGCGAATTCCCTGGTCATAGGGAAGAATGACGACAAGCCGACCGTCGGGCGACAAGAGATCGCCCGCCGCATGCAGCAGGTCTTTGGTGCCAAGCGCATCAGTATGCCTGGCTGTGTTCCGTGGGAGGTCAACTGATTTCAGACAGTCGCGGAACCACGGCGGGTTTGAGACGATCAGCGAATACTTCCTGTCCGCCAACTGCTCTCGGCAGACGGCGTTCATGTCTCCGGGGAACAGAGTCAGTCGATGACTCCACGGGCTGTGAAAAAAATTCTCGACGCATTGAGCGCTGGCTGATGCATCGATTTCCACCGCATCAACTTCTGCCTCATTAAATCGCTGAGCGAGCATGAGGGCAATCAATCCGGTCCCGCTGCCGATGTCCAGAATTCGATCCGGCCGACTGCCGCCAGCCCAGGCTCCCAGCAGAATGCCATCCGTGCCGACCTTCATCGCGCATCGATCCTGGCGAACTGTAAACTGCTTGAATTGAAAAGGGCTCGACATGGAAATCGGATTGCTACGGGCTCGTCACGGGTTCGTCACGGGTTCGATCATGACTCACACCATCATGCTGAAACGCGATCTGCAGGTTCTCAATGATTCGAGTGGTCGTCCGGGATGAACAGCAGCCAGATCACAAGCAATGCCATTCATTCCTGTCACCTTTTATCCTTCACTTCAGGATGTCGCACGTGTTAAGATTTTTTCGTGGGGCGGTACAGTTATTCTACAGGGCGGAACGGGAGTGCACTTGTCGAAGTCGTTTCTGTTTGCCGTTTTGAATGCATCCGTTTCCTGAAGAGTTGCTGACTGCGTAAGTTGCAGCCCACTATGGAGGTTTTGGAGCAGGTGAAGTGTTAACGGGTACGAATCATTCAGATTGTTTGCCTTTTCGACTGATCATCGTGGACGATGATCAGAACGAATGTCTTGACATTCACCGAAGGCTACGGGACGGATCCGGCAGGAATTATGAATTTACTGATGCTGATTCCGGCGAAGCAGCTGTAAAACTCATCCAGGATTCAGTGCAGCCTCCCTGGAACTGTATTCTGCTCAGTGACATTCTGCCTGATTTGAGTGCAACAGAAGTTCTAGCCGCCATTCGGAAGCCCAATGGACTTCCGCCGTGTCCCGTCGTGGTTTTGACTCGAATCGATGCGCCTGATACTGGTCGCGAGCTCCTCCGTGCGGGGGCTCAGGATTTCATCGGAAAAGAATGGATTACATCCCAAGGGCTGACGCGGTCAATTGAGAACGCAGCAGAGCGATGGACGCTGGCAAGCAAACTGATCGAACGGAACGAGGAACTGATTGAAAGCGAGAAACAGTTTCGCGTGATTTTCGCCAGTGCTGCCGTCGGGATCGCTCGCGTTGAGTTGGATGGACGTTTTGCCGTAATCAACGACGCCTTTTGCCGCATCCAGGGGTACGCACGGCATGAAATTTTGAAGCTGACAGTTCAGGAGGTCACTCATCCCGACGACATTGCGGCAGACATGGCATTGATGCAGAAGTTGCTCGACGGCAGTCAGGCGACCTACACATTGGAAAAACGTAAGATACGCGGGGACGGCACGACGATCTGGGTCAACCATGCCGTATCGCTGGACCGCCGCGCCGATGGAACCCCTTTCCAGTTTATCAGCGCTGTCCACGATATTTCAGATCGCAAACGCGCCGAAGAAAAACTGTTTGAAACCAACAGTCGTCTGCAAGCCTTGATGAATGCTTTGCCGGTTGGCGTGAGTTTCTCAGACGATAAAACATGCGAACGGATCACCGGAAATCCCGCCGTGCTGGCTCAGTTCGCTGTGAAGCCGACGGATAATTTGTCGGCTTCAGCCGTCGATCCCGCGGCTCCTGGTCGACAACTGCAGTTTTTCCGTCGAGGGCGACCGATCAACAATTCGGAGCTGCCATTGCAGCGGGCTGTTGCGGAAAATCAAACGATTCCGCCTATGGATCTGGAAATCCTGATGCCGGACGGCCGACGCTGGTATGCAGAAGCCTCCGGTGCCCCGATTCATGACGACCGCGGTGAAGTTGTTTGCGGAGTCGCAGTCACAGTTGATGTGACGGCGCGAAGGGAAGCGGAAATCGAGTTGCGGCAGAGCGAGGAGCGTCGTCGGCTGACTCTTGAAGCAGGATCGATGGGAACGTTTGAAGTGGATCTTGTGACGGGCGAAGGGGCTTGGAACAAGGTCGAGTTTGAATTGCTGGGACTTCAACCGGGCCACGATACGCCATGCCCCGAGACTTTTTTTCGTTTTGTTCATCCGGACGATATTGAGAGGCTTCAACGAGAATGGAAAATTGCCAGTCAGGGCGGAACCTTTGATACGGAATTTCGCATCCTGCGTCCCGACGGAAGTGTGCGGTGGCTGGCGGGAAAGGGATCGTTCTTATCTCAACCTGATGTCGTGGCAGAACAACCCGAAGTTGTGGCACGTCTCTCCGAAAAGAAGCCGGCGCGATTTCTGGGTGTCAACTATGACATCACAAAAATCAAGGATGCCGAAGAGAGCATCCGAAAACTGAACGAGGAACTGGAAGTTCGAGTTCTTCAGCGAACAGCTCAACTGGAATCGGCGAATAAAGAACTGGAGGCTTTTACATATTCAGTCTCACACGATATGCGAGCTCCGGTTCGCGCCATCGATGGGTTTTCACGCATACTGCAGGAAGAACATATTGCGAATATTTCGCCGGAAGCCGCAGACTGCCTGAATGAAGTGACCCGAAATGCCAGGTACATGGGCAGACTCATTGACGACCTGCTGAATTTTTCAAGACTGGGGCGGCAGGCTCTGCGACCGGAAACATTCTCACCCGCGATTCTCGTGCAACAGTGTCTTCGTGACCTGAATGTCAAAGGATCGACGGAGATTCAGATCTTACCACTCCAGTCGTGTCGGGCCGATTCGTTTCTGTTGAAACAGGTGTGGATGAATCTGCTGTCGAACGCTTTGAAATACTCAAGACTTTCAAATCCGCCCGTCATTGAAATTGGATCTGGAAATTCTGAGCGGGAAGTGATTTACTACGTCAAGGACAATGGAGTCGGTTTCGACATGCGGTACGCAGGCAAATTGTTTGGCGTATTTCAGAGACTGCACCGGCAGGAAGACTACGAGGGCACGGGCGTCGGATTGGCCATTGTGCAACGCATCATTCATCGTCATGGCGGGCGAGTCTGGGCCGAATCCAGGCCTGGAGCCGGAGCGACGTTTCATTTCTCTCTCCCGCTCGAAGGAGTAGCCATTTGACAGATGCTGTTGAAATTCTGCTCGTGGAAGACAATCCCAGCGACATCAAGCTGGCGATGCATGCATTCCAGAAAAACAACATCGCTAACCACGTGAAGGTGTTGCGGGATGGTGCAGAGGCACTGGAATATCTTTTTTGCACCGATCGCTATGCCGGTCGTAAACAACAGAGTCAACCCAAAATCATCCTGCTGGATCTTAAGCTTCCCCTGATTGATGGTCTTGAAGTGTTGCGGCGACTTAAGTCGGATGCCGAAACAAAGCCGATACCCGTCGTGGTGATGACATCCTCCAGCGAAGATCGCGACATGGTTGAAAGCTATCAGTTGGGTGTCAATGGGTACGTTCAAAAGCCGGTAGACTTTGATCAGTTTACGAATGCGGTACGTCAAATCGGCCTTTTTTGGCTTCTCGTCAACAAGGTCCCCTATCCTTCTGAATAAATCTGATGACTGCCGGGCCGCTGCAAATATTAATCGTGGAAGACAATCCCGCCGATGCAAAGCTTCTCGAATATGAACTGCGTCGAGGTGGCAGTGCGTTTGAATCTGTCCGTGTCGAAACGGAACCTGAATTTCTGGCAGCGTTGACGACCGAACCGGATCTTGTCCTTTGCGACTGGCAATTACCACAGTTCGACAGTCTGCGGGCATTGAAGTTGCTGCACGCCGGACAGCCGGACATTCCCTTCATTGTGGTGTCTGGGTCGATCGGTCCGGACGCAGCCATCAACATGATGAAGCAGGGGGCAGCTGACTATTTGCTGAAGGATCGTCTTGACCGACTGGTGCCTTCGGTCGAACAAGCTTTGGAGAAACGAGATATCCGTCGTTCATTGCTTCGTGGCACGGAGGCGTTGCGACTCAGTGAGTCGCGACTCGCGGAAGCTCAAAGGATTGCCAGACTGGGAAGCTGGGGCTGGGAAGCTGTCTCTGGAAAAGTCTGGTGGTCTGACGCATTGTTTGCGCTCTTCGGACTGAATCCGGCGACGGCAGTGGCTGGTCTGGAGACCTTTCTTTCAATTCTTCATCCTGATGACCGACCAACGGCCTTGTCCCGGGTCGAAAAAGTGCTGACGTCCTGTCGTTCCGATTCAAGTTCAAGCGATCCCTCTGCCGCCTCCGATGCGATCAATGCTCTATTCCCGGACGAAGACACTTTCGGCCACGACTTTCGAGTGATTCGCCCCGACGGCATCCATATGTGGATTCATAGCCGTGCGCGGGTCGTGCGTGATGCGACGGGGCGGACGATCCGTGTCGAGGGCACTGATCAGGATATCACAGAGCGTAAACGGCTTGAGGATCAATTTCTACAGGCTCAAAAGATGGAGGCTGTTGGACAGTTGGCGGGAGGAATTGCGCATGACTTCAATAACTTGCTGACCGTGATCAATGGCTACGCGGACCTGCTGCGGTCAAAACTTTCCAGCGATGACGTTGGGGCTCAATACACATCCAGCATCCAGGAAGCCGGCGAACGCGCTGCGGCACTGACATCGCAATTACTGGCATTCAGCCGAAAGACGATTCTCGCCCCCAGAGTGCTGGACGTAAATGAAGTGCTCGAGCACTTCGGCAGAATGCTGCATCGTCTGATCGGTGAAGATATCAAATTTTCAATGAATCTTTTTCCACGACTTAGCCGCGTGAAGGCAGATCCAGGGCAGTTGGAACAAGTGCTGATCAATCTTGCGGTGAACGCCAGAGATGCTATGCCCTGTGGCGGGCGACTTACGATTGAAACTCACGAAATTTTACTTGGTACCGAAAATCAGCAGTCACTGGAACTCAAGCCTGGCAGCTACGTCCAGATTCGCATCACAGATACCGGGACCGGAATTCCAGGCGAAATTCAATCCAGAATGTTTGAACCGTTTTTTACGACGAAGGAGGTTGGCAAAGGTACCGGGCTTGGCTTGGCAACCGTTTACGGGATTGTACGGCAGGCAGGAGGTTCTATTACAGTAGAGAGTGTGTTGGGACACGGGGCAAGTTTCCTGATCCTGCTGCCAGCAATCAGTGAAGAGCCGACCACTGATGAGAATCAGTTATCTCAGCCGATCGCCCCGCAGGGCTCTGAGACGATCCTTGTTGTCGAAGATTAACCGACTGTCTTAAGACTTGTTCAAATTATTCTGGAGTCCCAGGGATACCATGTCCTTACGGCTGCCAGCGGATCAGCAGCACTTGCTGCAGCAACGTCCAGCAAACATCGGATTGACTTGTTACTCACCGATGTCGTCATGCCGGGCATGAGTGGCCGTGAAACCGCGGAAGTCTTCCGCCAACGTTGGCCGAAGATAAAAGTGCTCTACGCCAGTGGCTACACGCCTGACGCCGTTATTCGATATGGAGTCGAATCTGAAACGGATGCGATTCTGGAGAAACCTTTCACACCACTGGTACTGACAAGGAAGATCAGACAAGCTCTTGACCGCCACGACAGCGTTGGCAAATTCGATGCTGCAGCCAATTGCGATGGAAACAATGCGGGGGCAGTTGAGGCATGATAATATGCTGTAAGAACCTGATATCTGAGATTTCCAGACACCATTTTCACGGCCGCTGAGTTTCGAGGAATGGCAATGCAAATCGCTCCTGTATGTATCCGAATTGTCGATGATGACCCGGCCATCCGGAAGCTGCTGGCGATTTTTGTTGAGTCGTTTGGCTACTCGTCGCGCGCATACACTTCTGCTGAGCATTTTATGTCAGAGGACCAATTGTCTGATCCGGGTTGCGTACTGATCGACGTTGTAATGCCGGGTATAAATGGCGCCGTACTGGTTGAATGGCTCAATCGGCATTCGGACCCATTGCCCACGATTGTTGTCACAGGATGTGGGAGCGTGGAATCGGCCGTATTGTGCATGAAATGCGGGGCGACGGACTTCCTCGAAAAGCCGATCGACCGAACGACTCTATTAGACAAGATTCGCGGAGCTGTGATGCTGGATGCAAACCAGCGTGTTTTGCGTCAAAGACTTGCCGTCCTTAGGCAGCGCTACGCCACGCTGTCGCCTCGAGAACAACAGGTGGCCCAGTATCTGGCAGAAGGGCTCAGTACCAAACAGATTGCCGGAAAGCTGGGACTTGCCTCAAAAACGGTTGAGCACCATCGTGCACGAGTCATGAAGAAAATGCACGCTGAGTCTCTCGCCGAGATTGTGAGAGCCCTGGTCACATTGGGACGGTAAATCGATCTACTGTCAATTTCGATTCGCGTACCAACTGAGAGTGGCATTTCCAGTTTCGCATTTTGGAGAACGAAAAGGCGACATCGGCAGTATCGCAATATCTGTAGGGAATAGTCCCTACGGAATTGGTCTCGGCATGCCGGGTCTGCGACCTATGATTGTGCGTTGCTTACCTGCTTCGCTGTTTCTGTACGACCAGGCTCGGCGGAGCAACAAAGAAGTGACGTTGTGCAGTCGATGCACGTCGTTTCGATTTGTGTGTGACGAAGACTCAGTCCCTGGCAGGCGAATCCAAAATGAATGACGAATCAGGTAAGGAAATTCGTTTCAAGGCACTGCTTTCCGACTTCAGTATGGATGGGCTCGATCATGACAGCGGAACGATTTACGGACTTTGGCCAGACCTTTCTTTAGCCTATGTCAACCTCCACTGGTTTGAGTTCGCCAGACTAAATGGGGGAGAACCCGGCTTTACAGAACAATGGGTGCCAGGGCGGTGTCTACTCGACGCAATCGCAGCGCCACTTCGTCCATTCTTCACACTCAATTTTCAGCGTTGCCTGAGTGAGTCGAAACCGTGGGAGCATCTCTATGAATGCTCGAGCGCTGACGAATTCCGCGAGTTTCATATGACCACACTCCCGCTCGGCCTGGCAGAAGGTCTGCTCGTTGTTAACTCACTGCGACGAGCCACGGAGCATACGCGAGTTCCTTGTGCGGCACTTGACGCGCTGTATCTGAATGAGGATCAAATTGTGACACAGTGCTGCCATTGCCGAAGAGTCCGCCGGGTCGGTGAAAAGCCCGCGTGGGATTGGGTTCCACAATGGGTTTCTGCTCCATTAGCCAATCTCAGCCATGGCCTATGTGAACCGTGTTTCGGATTTCACTACTCGGAACAGCGGGCAAACAGCGGCGGATTTGCCGAATCCTTCAATACGTTTTCCAGTGATTCCATGGTCGCCATTGATCAGCTCGGTACGCCGCTGAAATAACCTGTACCTGCAGAGGCAAGGCGTCCAGGGATCCCAGCGTGCGAGTCAGACTTCGCACCGTCGGCGTCAGGTTGCTGAATCGTCATGTTTTTTACGAGGACTCCGGCTAAGAATTTCTGTTCCTTCATGACGCAATGTGAGGTTCGTGCTGTGGAGGTCTTCCCTGCTGTAACAGGGTACAAGTCCCCTTCGCCCCAAAGATTCCCAGTTTGCCTGCACGATGCCTCCACCGGAATTCGATCAAGTAGCCGCGGCTCACATGGTTTGGGCCACAATTCGCAATCACATCCGTGACACATCGGAATTGTGTGAACTCAATAATCCCGGGCCTCGCGGTTTGCTCGCAAACGCAATTGTGCAGACTTCTGTCGCGGATGTGTTCACTCGCGAAATATGCACGCCCGGTAAACCTATACTCCGATTGAGTGCCAAAATCAGGTAATTGAGTACCCCCATGACCAGTGCGTCCGTCGATTTCCAAGGTAGCGACTATTTCGAGCAGCCTGCAAGGCTGTCAGATATCAGTAGTGCGAAGTTGCCCCGACAAAGTATGAATCTAATCATGATCATCGCCACAGTGATGTCTGTCATCCTGGCGATCACGGGTCTTTGTTTATTGCAGATTCATGCCAAAACGCCTGGTGCACGATCTCAGCAATTGCAGTCCTGGCCCCCGGGCAGCACCATTCGACCAAGCGAGACGCAACCCACACTGGTGGTTTTTTTTCATCCGCAGTGTCCCTGCAGCCTGTCAACCTTCACGGAACTTCAGAAGCTATTGCCAAAGATTCAGACTCGAGTACAGATTGTTGCAGTGCTGGTCGTCCCCCCGGGACTGGCTGATGCCTGGGTGAACAGCCGCCTGTCGAAGCTCATCGCTGGGACGCCGAATTTGCTCGTGATCGTCGATACGGACGCCCAAGAAGCAAAACTATTTGGCATCCGGACCTCGGGCCATGCCATACTTTTTGATCGACATCGCGGTCTGCAGTTTTCTGGGGGGTTGACAGCGTCTCGTGGTCATGAGGGAGACAACATCGGCTGTGCTGCAATTGACCGACTCATCAACGATCCAGTTTATGCGTGTTGGCTGCGATCCCCTGTTGAAACCAGCATTTTCGGCTGTCCTGTGACATCCTGCACAAAAACCAATTGTTCGGAAAAGCAGTGCCGATGAGCGATCTATTCGAAAGCGTTATGGTCATTCCAGCGGAAATGCAGGGCGTGATCTGGCGAAGAGCCGAAGCATCCTATCGCACCCAGACACACGCAGTTGCTGTTCGAGCGGACAGAATCTTTGCCGTCATCATGGTGATCCAATGGGTCGCCGGAGTCATTGCCGCGTCGTTCATTACGCCAAGGACATGGATTGGGGCCGACAGCTCCCTTCACTATCACATTCCCGCAGCAATTGTCATCGGGGGCTGCCTTTGCCTTCCCTCTTTGCTGTTCGGACTTAGATGTCCTGGGGCGAGAATCAACCGCTACGTGACCAGCGTGACGCAGATGCTCTTTTCGTCTCTCCTTATCCACCTGACCGGGGGCCGAATCGAAACTCATTTTCATGTTTTTGGATCACTCGCTTTTCTTTCCCTGTACAGAGAATGGCAGGTACTGATCCCTGCGACTGTAGTGACCGCTCTCGACCACCTGATCCGCGGTTCCATCTGGCCGGAATTTGTATTCGGGATTGTGACACCATCGTCATGGCGCTGGCTGGAGCATTCTGCCTGGGTGCTCTGTGAAGACCTCGTTCTGATTACGGCTTGTATTCAGGCTCAGAGGGAGATGCGGAAGATGGCAAATCAGATGGCTCAACTTTCGGTGACGAAAACGCTGGTAGAGGTCGAAGTTCGCAGGCAGGTTGTCGAGATTGAAAGGACTTCTGCAGACCTTCGCACCAGCGAACTGCGGACTCGATCAATCATCGACACGGCACACGATGCGTTTATTGCGATTGATTCAAACGGAATCCTTCTGGAATGGAGTCTGCGCGCCGAAACCATTTTTGGCTGGAGAGCGGAAGAATTAATCGGCCACCCAGTTGGCCCTCATCTTGGCATCGAGGGACTGGTAACGCAACTTAAGCC
Organism: Planctomycetota bacterium; assembly: GCA_031424595.1. Lineage (GTDB taxonomy): Bacteria > Planctomycetota > Planctomycetia > Planctomycetales > Planctomycetaceae > SXXK01. The sequence continues at coordinate 1,139 of JANPHT010000451.1, read as the reverse complement.
CAGGAGTGAAACAGAAGCAGCACTTCGAGAACAATTCGATGCTGTCGTGCGACATCGGGACGGGAGCTTGATTCCGACAGAAGCCTATGTTTCGAGAATAAAGTCAGGTGAAGGTATCAGGACAAACATTTTCTTTCACGACACAACCGAGCAGCATCGAATGCAGGCACAACTGCTACACGCCAAGAAAATGGAAAGCATCGGACAGCTGGCGGCAGGCATCGCGCATGAGATCAATACGCCAACGCAGTATGTGTTGGACAATCTTTGCTTTATTCAGGAGTCAATGAACACGCTGCAGCCGATGCTTGCCTGTCTTTCGAACGAGCCTCTGGACCAGATGGAACCCAACCCGCAACTGAAGCACCTGGTTGAAACGGGAGATCTGAACTATCTTCGAGAGGAAATTCCTCAGGCAATTTGCCAGGCTCTCGATGGAGTCCATCGAATCACTGAAATCACGAAGGCCATGAAGGAATTCTCTCATCCTGGGACGGACATCAAACAAATGATGGATCTCAACCGTCTGATCGAGAATTCCATGACGGTTTGTAGAAACGAATGGAAATATGTGGCGACCATCTCGACGCATTTTGATCCAGCATTGCGACACGTCCCCTGTCTTCCCGGGGAATTGAGTCAAGTGCTTGTGAACCTGATCGTCAACGCAGCGCAGGCAATCGGTGAATCTCACGATGAAGGAATTCCTGGTGGTTCAATCACGATCTCCACTCGCAGTGCGGATGAGTCAGTCTACATCGAGCTGCAGGACACCGGCCCGGGGATACCGGAAGAGTCACTTGGGCGAATTTTTGACCCCTTCTTCACAACCAAGGAGATCGGCAAAGGGACAGGACAAGGATTAGCAATCGCACATTCTGTCATTGTTGACAAACATGGTGGTTCCATCAGTGTTAAATCGAGGATTGGTTGTGGAACAACATTCCTGATCCGATTGCCTGCAGAGGACTCTGCGGTGCAGGTGGCACAATGCTGATGAAACCCAGAATTCTTTTTGTTGACGATCAGCCGGAAGTCCTTGACGGCATACGTCGCAACCTGCGCCAGATGCGGGAAGTCTGGGATGTGGAGTATTGCAACAATGGTAAGGATGCGCTGGCGGTGATCAAAGAATCGAT
>JANPHT010000450.1:0-5402 GCA_031424595.1 Planctomycetota bacterium | reverse complement strand
GGAATGTTGATGGACAACATCGCCACACTCGATGCCATCGAGCACCTTCAGGAACGACTGCTGGCAGGTGATCTCAGTCATCTTGATGAACGATCACCCAATACTGTCAATAGTGTCGTCCGAGTGGTGATGGCGTTGTTGCGATTTTGCTTTACCCGCAAGTGGATTGCCGCAATGCCGCATGTGGAGAAGCTGGACACTGATGAGGTCATGAAAGGGCGTCCAATCAGCGAAGCAGAGTTTCAGCAAATGCTGGACTCTACTGAATCGGTGGTCGGTGCTTCTCCAGCGGCATCATGGAAGTTTGCCTTGCAGATTCTTTGGGGGTCGGCTTTCCGGATCGGCGATCTGATGGATTTTTCCTGGAATGATCCAAGGCACATTCATCCGGTCTGGGGCAGGTCACAGGACGATCATCCGACACTGGCAATTCCATCTTCACAGAAGAACGGGAAGACACAGGAGATTCCGATGCTTCCCGAACTGGCTGAGTTGCTGCTGACGATTCCAGAAGGTCAACGGTCTGGTTGGGTCGCAAACCCTGAACCCGTTGAGTTTGATTGCTCTGGTTCGGAGGAATCCTTCCGTCCCAGTTCTGCGGATATTCAACAGCTTTCGAAGAAGTATCGTACTTCTGCGATTGCGGCTGCATGCCGGGTTTCTGCCGCTTCCGTTCGCAGATGGCAGCAGCACGACGCGAATTCTGACCAACGCAAACTCTGCAAGGAAATCCCTGCTGAGGTTGTGGCAAGAATTCGTCGAAACGCCGATCGTGCTCCGGGAGAGAAGTTACGAAAGTCCAGTGAAAGATTGACCAAGGAACGTGTCGGTCGAGTGATTTCAAAGATTGGAGAGGCTGCAGGGATCGAAGTGCAGGTTGAGGATTCTCGCCTGACGAAGCGGCAGAAGTTTGCGAGTGCCCATGACATCCGTCGTGGAGTTGCTCAACGACTGATAAATCACGGAGTCTCGGCAGAGACTCTCAAGGTGATTATGCGGCACAAGAATTTCGCCACTACTGAGCGACACTACGGTGCAATTCGTTCCGCCCAGAAAGCAGCGGCCGAAATCGCAACGAAGCTGTCTTCCGCACAAAACAGCGCATTTGTGGGGGGATTAGTGGGGGGAATGAAAAAAGCTCCGCAGCTGAATGCCGCGGAGCTTGAAGTTCTAAAGTCTTTGGTCTCAAAGCTTTAGGAATTGGGGCCGCAGGGACTTGAACCCTGAACCAACGGATTATGAGTCCGCTGCTCTAACCGATTGAGCTACAGCCCCGCAATCAGCAGTACTTCACCAAGCGGGCGAAACGAATTAAAAAGACTGATGAACTTCTCAATTTTAATGAATGTTGCCTGGGACACCGATTCGCAATGCCTCAACAAGTGACTTGAAGCCATCAGGCCGCTAACAGGAGTGTCAGGCTCTGCATCGCTGCAGGAATATCTCAGAGTCAGCGGAGATCTGCAAGCCGGACGGAAGCCTTCGCATTTTCGACATTGCGGTCGTCATACCTGGTCCGATTCGCTCGCCCGAATCAGCGGACGAAAGCATTAGCTGGACAGCGCCATGTTCTCAAAAACGCAGCGTTTGCCAACCATCAGCCGGAACGCGATAGCGTCCGGTTCGTGCGATATTCCTGGCAAAAACCGGGTGCTAGCGCACTGCGGCTGATAGAACGTGGCGCTGTCCACTTAGGAATAAAAGAGACCGGCGTCGGACGTGAGTGGCTGTGTTTTTGGATGCCAATATGTCGCCCAACTCTGCATTTTGATCTGCAGGTACTTGCAACGGAAATTACCATGAAGACACAGCCCGCCCGGCTGTTACTCGGCAATCTCAAGCCATACGGAGACAACTCGCCCGGCGGACTGTCGATCGATGCAGGACAGGCGAATCTGTAACTCGTTGAAGGATTTCAGCAGCTTTGAGATGTCCGTACGGACGATCTCATTCGCATCATTGACTCGTGAGGCGGCACTCGCGCCAACGACTTCAGTAACGCCATCGTTAACCAGCACTTCCAGCGTCAGGTTATGCACCTCAAACCCGACGCAGACTCGGGTGAATTTGCCAATTCCTGTGGGGCGATGAAACCGACGGAATAAAGACATCCCCAGGTCCTCACCGTCGGATTTGGTCACTTCGTACGGCAACTGGCATGGCTGCCTCGCGGCACAGGTGGAAGTCATCCGGTGCTCATGGAGTTGTGATTCCCAGGGACCTGCCAGTCGAATTCTGTGAACGCTCATTCCGGTTTTGCCTTCGATCACCCAGCAATCCCAGGTCCGCGCGGAGATAATGGGGACAAATAATATCGCCCTATTTCAACGCGGGAGTTTCTGGCACTGGACTTGGTGTCGGTGAGGGAGTTGCCGGTGCGGGAGGTGCTGGTGAACTAGCAAGCACTGTCAGTGTTTTGTCGGCAGCAAGTGAAAAGATCGTCCTGATATGCGGATCAGCAATCAGCAGATCGGCTCCACTGCGGCACAGTCCGACGGGGCGATCCAGCGGCGGCCCGCTGACAAATTTCTCCGGCTTTCCATCGGTGGATATACGCCAGACCGCGTGTTCGTAGTTATCGGTCACAAACATCGTGCCATCGTCGAGCCGAACAATATTGTGAGGCAGATTGAATGGATGATCTTTAATAAACGGTTCAATTTTTCCGTCAGGGCTCACTTTCTGAATCTGGCCCTCTTTACTGGACGTGGACAGCACCCAGAGATTCCCATCACTATCAATGGTCAAACCTCGAGGCGAATTGATGACGGCAAATTCGATGGGCATATCGGATCCTTCCGCCGGCATTTTCCAGATCCTATGCAGTTCCAGATCGGCCGTGTAAATCGTTCCATCGGCGGCTACGGCAATCGCCATCGGGATGCCGATCCAGCCTTTTGTCAGAGGCTGCGGCTGCCCGGCGTCGTCAAAACGGAATACTTCGCGAGTCGATGAGTCGCCCGCAAGCAGCTTTCCCTGATGATCAATTGCCAGGCACCGAACGGCATTCAGAGGCGTACGAAATTTCTTTGACGCATGAAAATACACACTTTTCTGCCCATTCTCGATCTTCCAGATCCCAGGCAGGTTTCGATCGGCGACAAAAACGGTTCCGTTGGCGGTTGCCGTGACCGCCAGTGGATAATTGAACTCCGTCGGAGCGGCCGGCGCATCCTGTCCGAACAGGAAGCCATTGAGAGCGAAAACGAGAACCAGAAACAGACAACCGTTCTTCACAACGAAGCTCCAGCCAGTACGGTATTTGCAATTCTTCAGACCAGAAACACTCATAGGATACTGCTCTCAATCGGCAGCCGCAATGAACAGGCTGTCGCCGCATGGTGGCAGCAGCCAGTTATCTTAAGTCAGCCAGACCATCTTGTGGACCAACTGACACAAACGCTCTTTCAAATCGCTGCCAAAGTTCTTCGACTGGTTCGATCCCAATACTGATTCGCAACAGCCATCTGGAAACACCGCAGCGTTCGACGAAATCCAATTCGGTGTAGTGAGCGAGAATGGTATAGGGGCAACACAATGTAAAGTAGGTACCGAGATTTGGGCCCTTGCAGATTTCCAGATGATCAAAGACCACAGGTGTCGTGGCTTCCGGTTGCTTCAGCACGATAGACAGCAAACCGCCAGCCCGACACTCAGCCGCCAGTGCGTCTGATGATGTCGGCAGACTCGGATGATAAACACGATCCACCAGGGGATGCTGGCTGAGCCGGCGAGCCAACACTGCGGCGTTGTGATTAATCGTCGTTACGCGTTCCCGAACATCGCGCGAGTTTTTTTCCAGTACCTCAACATCCGTATCGATCAGAAACTCTTCGAAGTCGTCGCTAAGGGCCGTACGAAGCTGAGCTGCATGGGGACTGTCCGGATTGAGCGTTATGCATCCCGCCAGAACATCCCCATATCCACTGAAGTATTTTGTCAAACTTGTCACAACGACATCAGCAAACGGCAACACATCCTGATTGATGCAGGCTGCGAGTGTGTCGTCAATCACCAGGATAAAGCCATACTGATCGGCAAGTCGTCGGAGCTGCATCAGATCGGGAAGCGTGAGAAGTGGGTTCGTGGGCGCTTCGCAAAACACAGCACATATTTTTTGATGCGAAAGCAAAGTCTGAAGTTCTTTAAGATCGTTCTCGTCACCAACCGGCAGGAATCGATATTCCGAAGGGGCAAAGCGTTGCTGAATCTTGAGAGTGTCCACATACGGAAAACCGAACTGAACGCTGGGATTGATCGGATCCTGCGACCGAATGGCCCGCCATGTCGCGGCGATCGCTGACATGCCACATGTAAAAAGCCAGATGTCAGTACTCGCATGGTTGCGAAGTTGAGCCAGATGTCGACGCACTTCTGTGCGTGCGACTGTCTCAGAACAGGTCACTCGTTCTCCTTGCAGCACCATTTCTGCACTGCGCGAGGAAATCACTTCACCGGCATGCTGCCAATATTCTTTCAGCCTGGCGAAGTCTTTGGGATCGACAGACACGCCGACAAACGACTGATTCTCAATCGGCACCAACGCTGCGGTTGTGACTCCGTGCCATCGGACATAGCGTAAGGCTCGCTCGGCTGCTTTGACGCCGGGAAAAATCAGGCCGGCGTTGTCTGCACCGAAAGTGTTTTGACAGAGTTCACGAACGAAGGGGTGCAGACAAAACCGGGGATAGGCCGCCTTCAACTTTGAGACAACTTCAGAATCGCCTTCTTCGTATTTGATGTTGTGATCCCACAGAGGCAGACAGGCTGACACGGCATGAATGGAGTCAGGCATGGGCAAACCAAGATCTTCGGCTCGCCATCGCGGTGATTTAAGGAGATCAGCAGGCATTGGGATGATCAGGAGGAACTGTTGAAAAGACAGGGCTGCCGGATTCGTCTCTGAGATTGATGTCAAGCAGAGTTGTTATCAGGATCATAGCAAGCATCAGATCTACGGCGTTTGATGCCCGTCTGTTTGGAGAGAAATTTCCTGACCTGCGATGGAGATAATTGCAGCAAGTTACTCTGTAAGGGTTCTGACTTTGGTCGTTTTCCGAGAAACAGGCACCTTTTTTGGCGGGGTCTGGGGTCAGATTCCGAAGAATCGCGATCAACGAAGTGGATTTTTTCCAGGAAATCGATCAACCGATCATTTGCCGACGGCACTCGGGATTCGTCAATAAGCATTCCCCACCGCTCTTGCGGAAGCGGAGCGGTCCGGAAACAATATCCAACGAAAAATGATTCTCAAAGGAGTCGATCTCAAATGAAACCCCGCCCATTGTTTTGGTGCCATGCAACACTGGTTTGCCTGTTGCAACTTGATTGCCAACAAAATGCTGGCGTTGCAGGCGACGAGAGTTCTGCAAACGCCAAGCCGGAAGCGGCCGGTGTCGAGT
>JANPHT010000449.1:0-15350 GCA_031424595.1 Planctomycetota bacterium | reverse complement strand
AAACTCGACAACGTGCCGTCGCCGATGATGTCGCCGGTCGCGATTTCGTAACCGGAGATCAGTCCGCTGGCACCGCTCAGCGTGCGACCGGCCGTTCCGTAGCTGCTCACGCCTGGCGCGTAGAATCCGCCGGTGACTGCGGCGGCAGCGCCGAGAACTCGCGTGAAGGTTCCGTCGCCGATGCGATTGCCGCTGAACACTTCATACGAATTCGCCACGCCCGAAGCAAAGCCCAGCGACGTCGCCAGCAGACTGGTCCCCATCAGCGAACCACCCGCCAGACCAAGCCCCAGCATTCCGCCGGACGCCAGTGTCCCCGCAACCAGCAGTCCCTTCTGAATGTTGCCGTTGTCCCACTGATCGCCGACGAAGTCACCGACGTCTGCAAACGCATTGCCGACCTGATCCAGCCCATGACTGAGCCACGACAGTCCGCTGCGGTCGACGTTGTTGACCGGATCATTGGCCGAATAACGGCTGAGATTATTATCCCCCCCATCAAAGCCCAACGGATCTTCGGACAAAAACTTACCGGAGACAGGTTCATACCAACGAGCCCGCGCGTAATACAACTGGCTGTCCGCATCCCACAACAGCCCGCTGAAGAACTGCTCATACTTGATCGCCGCATTCGTCTGCGATGCAACCGTGCCAAAGCTGTTCATCAGCCGATGATCGACAACCGTCCCCGCCGTGCTCAGAATATCCCGAGCCGCGCCCGCTCGATCCTCCAGCGGCCAGAGAACGCCACTGACGGAACTCTGATCCGCAAATATCTGGTCCAGACTCTCGCCATCGAAGTATTCATGCAGAATCGTTCCTGAAGAACTCAACGTCGCCACAAGCTGCTGCCCGTCGTAGACGTAGTTCTCACTGGTCACTGCCGTCGATGAGCCGATCGTCGTGACCTTCTTCGAGATCCGGTTCCCGTCCACGTCATACACATGCTCGACCCGCTTCGTCAGCACGGCCGCCGATGAGAAGAACTCAACCTTTGTCATCTGACCGCGATTGTCCCAGGTGAACTCGGTGTATTCCTGCAACGTATCCGATCCCTGAGCCACCACGACGCGCTGTCGCTTAATCACCTGGCCTTCGGCATCGTACGTGAACGCATAATTGCCATCGTTCAGAACCCGATTTCCTCGACTGGCCGCCCGACCGGCTGACACGCGGTTGCCCGTGCTGTCGTATTGATACGCTTCAACGCCCGACGACTTCGCTGCTGTGGTGAGCTGTCCGTTGGCGTCGTAACCAAACGTGTCGGTCACGTTGTTGAAGTTCAGCGACGGCACCGAAGACACTTCGCTGAGCAGTTTGTCATCCGCGAAATACTGATACGCATACGACACCACCGGCGTCAGCGTCGACGCCACGAGCTTCGAATGCACCTGCGACGTCAAACGCCCGGCTCCGTCCTGACCGTAGCGGGTCTGTACAACCAGGCTGGTCCACGCGGCATCCGAGTATCGCTTGATCGTCAAGATCGAATCATCGCTGCGATATGCCAGTTCAACCGACTTATTCTGCCAGTTTGCGAATGTTCCCGTGACCGTTTGATTGAGCTTCGTCAATCGGTTGAGGAAGTCGTAATTAGAATACGCCGTGGTGACAATAATCTGCGACGTCCCGGTTGCCGTCTGCTGCTGTCGAGACGTCCGATTCCCAAACGCATCGTACTGAAACGTCAACCTCGCCAGACTCTGCCCCGGCGTCGTCCCCGCGTCTGTGGTGAGAAAACGATCAAGATCATCAAACGTCCGCGTACTCTTCGAAACCAACACCGCCGACCCGGTCGTCATGTCCCATTGCTCGGCCACCGTCTGACGGCCATAAGGATCGTACGTGTTCCGGAACTCCGTCATCAACGAAGAACCCGTCCCGTTGGGCTTCAGCCACTGTTCGTAGATGACTCGATCCAGATCATCCCGCACAAACTGAGTTCGATAACCCCGTCGATCCGTCACGGCAACCACATTGCCGACGATGTCGTATTCCGGCACGCTGCTGAATCCGTTCGCATCCGTTTCCGCAATCACTTTCCCCTGCTGATCAAACACCCAGCGACTGGTATTGAACGACGCATCTGTCAATGCAATTCGATGTCCGTTGTTGTCGTAACGATACTGCGTGGATCCGCCATTCGCATCGATCATCGTGACCAATCGGTCCAGGCGATCGTACTGATTGACGGTCGACAAGAAGACTTCCTTCGAGGAAGCTGAAGTCCCCAGCGGATCGACGTTGCGTCGAGTGCGGCTGGATTCCAGGTTTCCGGCAGCGTCGTAAGTCAACCGAGTCTCCGCTGCAATCTTGTCCGGCGTCGCGTCGGAACTGGAATCCGGATCGGCTCCGATGACTTTAAACTGTCGATCGAGTTCGTCGTAGAAATACGACGTGGTTCGATTGAGCTCATCTTTTTCGCTCAACACTCGACCAGCAAGATCGTAGGTCCACGACATGTAGACAGAAGTGTTGAGAAGACCAGTGTCAGGGTTTTGATTGGTGACCCTGATGAGGCGATTGAGGTTGTCGTAGAGAAACGAAGAGCCATTGCGACCCGCAGGATTGCTGGAGCTTGCCTGGTAAGACTCTTTCTTGTTGCCAACCGCATCATATGCGTAGATCGTAATCAACTGAGCCGCAAGTGCTCCCGGGATGGGAGAGGTCACCTTGATCAGCCGATTCAGATAGTCGTACTCGTTCGTTGTGACGCGACCGATGGTTGACGTGCGGTAGCTGTTTGTCGTCAGCACGTTGCTCAGGCCATCATAGGTGTACACCATCGTCAACGGCGCGTTGCCTCGACTGATACCATCGGGATCAGCCGTGCGTTCACGGAACTTGCGATTGAGCGGATCGTATTCAATTGTGGAGACTCGACCGGCCGCGTCCGTTGAAGCGATCAGGTTTCCGGACAAGTCGTAGTCAAACGTCAGAATCGGTCGACCCAGACGATCGTTGCCGACGGCATCGGGCAGCGTGGTCTGAATCAGTCGGTTCAGCGTGTCATATTGATAGTCGGTCACATTGCCCAGCGCGTCGGTTTCCTGAATCCTGTTTCCGACTACGTCATAAACAGTACTGACCGTCGCGGCCGCCAGATTGTCGTACAGATCGGCATCCGGCTGAGTCACGCTGATCACGCGATTGCGAACGTCGTAAACACTGACCGTCTGACGTCCCAGGTGGTCGGTCGTCGACAAGAGATTGCCGATCAGGTCATATTCGAATGAAGTACTCGGTGCAGGCAGCGGACCCTGGAGTCCATCCGGATCCGGCGACGTGGACGACAGACGCCGGCCCAGCGCGTCAAACGTGCTGGACGTGATTCGACCGAGCGTATCGATGGTCGCTTCCATGTTGCCGGAGTTGTCGTAAAGAAAACGAGTGACCGGTCTGATGCCACCGTTGACCGCGGCCGGATCAGTCTGCGCGATCAAGCGATTGAGTCGGTCATATTCAAAGGTCGTGTCGCGACTCAATGCATCAATCGTCATCACCACGTTGCCCAACAAGTCGTAGCGGTTATAGGTGACGGTCTCGACCGTTGGCGTCTGGCCGTCAGGTATGTCACGTTCCGGTCGAATGCTGACCTTAATCACACGGTTGAGAGCGTCTCGGAATGTCCTGGTTTCCGTCCAGACTTCGGTCGTGCCGTCACGACTGACCAGAACCTGCTGACGATCAACATTGCCGGCAACATCATAGACGAACACCGTTTCTGGCCGAGTTGCCCCGGAAAGCGGAGTGGGCGACAACTGTCGCGTCAGACGATTGAGGTTGTCATAGGTGCTTTCCGACATGCCGCCGCGCGGACCTGTCACCTTTTTCACATTGCCCCATTGATCGTATTCCGTTGTCGTGGCCGGGCCAGCCGCCGGATCGGAGGTGGTCGAAGACAGTCGAACCTGCGTAGGCCGGTTCCAGGCGTCGTAGCGGAACACGGTGGCTCTGTTGGCCGCATCGAAGGATCGCGTCACATTGCCGACAATGTCGTACCAGGTCTGCGTCGTCGCCCAGCCGTTCGTGTCCTGCACTGCGGTGAGGACCGAACGATTGGCTGCGTCGTATTCAAATCGAGTCACATGTCCCAGAGCGTCCGTCGATCGCGCCACATTGCCGTTCAGGTCGTAGCTGATCGATTCCATCCCCGGCAATTCACTGTCCGTGACATCGGCATCCGGTTTTGTCGACCGAATCACTCGATTCAGGCCATCGTAAGCCGACGTCGAAACGCGGCCCAGGTGATCGACAGCACGCAGCACATTTCCGGTAGCGTCGTATTCCGTGACGGTGGAAAATGAACGCAGCCCGGTCAGTGAACCGCCGTCCGGATGCGGCAAGACGGTCAGAATCGTGCGCCCCGCTTCATCATGATCAAACGTGGTGATTCGCCCGAGTGCGTCGGTTGACGAAATCGTGGAACCGAAGACGTCGTACGTGGAGAGGAACGTTGGAATAGCACCACCTGGACCGGCGTTTGCGACGGCGGGCAGCTCTTTCTTCGTCAACTGGTTTCGCTGGTTCCAGGTATACGTTGTCGTGCGAAGCAGTGGATCAACTTCGGTCAGCACGTTCCCGGCGTCGTCGTACGTCCATGTCAGAACCGGTGACGACAACAGACCGAGGGTTCCGTTCGTTGGTCCGTCCGGATCGGGCAGCGTCGTCTTGATCTTCTGGTTCAGCGCATTGTATTCGTGAACCGTGATACGGTCGTCCGTCGTCGTTGACGGATCACCCTGCTCCAGCACCGTCAGAAGATTTCCGAAGGCGTCATAAGTGAACACCGTCGTTGCCGCAAGCAGCGGACCTGTGCCGTCGGGATCGGGAAGCGTCCTGGACAGCACGCGACCAAAGAAATCGTACGTCGATGAGCTGACGCGGAGCAGCGGATCGGTTTCTGAAGTCACATTGCCCAGCGCGTCATAGGTCCATTGCCAGACCGGGCTGACGTTCTGCTGCACGCCGCTGACGTCGGTCAGAACCGGCGGCGCAGTTTTCACGATCATCCGGTTCAGAGTATCGTACTGGAACGTCGTGGTGCGTCCCGAAACATCGGTCGAACTGACGACGTTGCCGTCCGCATCGTACGCGGTCTTCGTCATCGGGAATTCCCAGGTACTTTCCACGGACAAAGCCGTTGAAGGCTGAACAACCAGCACCGGCGGCAGGACTTCTTTGACCACGCGGTCTATGTTGTCGAGGATCGTCAATCGGCTGCGACGCGACGCATCGATCGATTCGATCACGTTGCCAGCCGGGTCATAGGTGACTCGCGTCATAAAACCCAGCGCATCCTGGCTGGCCACGACGCGCCCCATCAGATCGTAACTGGTCCTGCGAATTCGCGGTGCCGCAGACCCGGACACCATCGACCGCTCACCAGTTGTTGCATTCACGATCAGGTTTGTCGTTGAAGCAACAATCGCATAAGTCGTCTCGCGCGTCTCCGTCACTCGGCCCATCAGATCGCGACGGTATTCTCGCGCCAGGCTGGTTGCGTCGTCCGTTTCGGCCAACGGCAGCGCTTCATACTGGAGACCGCCCGCCAGGTCATAGTCGAACTGGGTGATGGCGCCGCGAACATCCGTGACGGAAGCCGTTTGACGAGCCGCATTGAGAACTGTCGACGAGGAATTCTCTGCCGCGTTGACAGAAACAACAGCAGTGCCTCTGTAATCGAAGACCGTCGATGTGCTTCTCTTCCTTGACGCTGCCACGCTGTCGGCTTCCTCGCGAGTCACCGTGCTGTTGGTCAGTGATGCGATCAAAGCTGCAGGCATGAGAACGGAGTCAACTCGCAGATCAATGCTGTCCACGCGATCCTGATTGCCGTTGGCATCATAAAAGAAACGGTCGACGCGAACTTTGGTGCGGACCGTCGTGCCGCTGGCCGTTGCCAGTGTTTCGTACAGTGTCTGGATCATTTGATGCTGAGCGTTGAACAGGTTGGTGATGACACCTTTTTCGGTCGTGACCGCGGTTTGGTTCCCCCAGTAGTCGTAGCCGAAGGTCGTCTGTTTTCCATCCGCGTCGATTGTCTTTGCCAGGCGTCCGGCGGAATCGTATTCATGCGACGTCACCAGTCCGCGCGGATCGATTTCCCGGATCAGGTCGCCTTTCGCATCGTAGACATAGGATTTGCCGGTGCCGTCCGGCAGCAGTGCCTGCACCAGTCGGTTCAGACTGTCGTAAACAAACCGCGTCTTGTTGCCGTTCGGATCGATGCTGACCGCGACCGTCCCGTTGGTGTTGTATTGAACTTCGGTGAAGGTTCCGTCCGGTCGGTATTCGCGGAGAGGTCTGCCCGTGTTGTCGTATTCCGTGCGCCAGACAGAACCGTCCGGATCGATCCGCCGATCCAGCAGACCACTGGGTCCGTAGATATACTGAGTCTGCACCTTGACGGCGGTGGCTGACGAGTCATAGGGATTCGGTGCCAGTGTTTCGAGCAGACGTCCCAGCGCGTCCCAGGTGTACTCCGTGATGCGGTCGCGCGTTTCAGTCCGACCGTATTCGTTTACCTGATCCAGTCGCCCGGTGTTGTCGAAGAGCGATTCGGAGGAACTCTGCGTCGTGACGGTCGTACCGATTTTCTCCACATAATCGACTCGCAATGGGTTTCCAAAAGTGTCATAACCCGCGGCATCAAAGACCGTCGAGTGCCCTCGCGGAGAAATGATTTCCGCAATCAGTGCCTGCGGCGTGTACTTATAGAGGGTGGTATTGTTCAGAGCATCCTTTGTGCTCTTGAGCGCGCCTTTTTTTGACTTAGTTGCCGGATCGTCTGTCGTGTAGTAGACGTTGTACGTGACGACTCGCCTGGTTCCAGGCGTCGAAATCTCGGTGACCGTCAGAACCTGATTATGGATCGGATGATAGGTCAGTTCCTGCGCAATTCCGACGGCGTCCTGATGCCGTATCACATTGCCTTTGGCGTCGTATTGCCAGCTTTCGGATCGACCGTTTGTCGAAATCGTGCTGGCCTTCTGCCGCACGTTCGTGGCCATCTTGTAGAGCACTCGTTCACCGGACGGCTGAATCGAAACGACCATGTCGCCCAGATCGTTGAACTGGGTCATCGACATGACTCCGGCGGCATCGACAACCGACGACACTCCAGCGTATTCGTTGTAAAGAAAACGAGACTCACGGCCTTGAGCATCCTGAACTCGACGCAGCCGACCATTGCCGAAATATTGATAGGTCGAAACATAGCTGGCACCGTTGTCCGTTGCAGCGCCGCCCAGCCCGACCGCCGTCTTCAGGAAGCCTTCCAACCGGTCGGCTCGCACCGCTGCTGTTCCCGTGCTGACCCGGTCATACCAGGAATACGCAAATCGTGAGATTGTCGACGTCGGCTGCATTGAAGCCCCGGTGCCGGTCGCTTCCGACACTTTCACACCGATCAGACGCTTTGCCGAATCATAGGAATAATCCCAGATCCGATCGCCCGTCCCGCCGGCAGTCGGAGCGGCCCCTGTGGCCGCCGCCTTCACCACGATCCGCTGAATTCGCACATCGGCTGGCAGAAGCGGTGTGGAGTATGTGAAAGTCGCCAGTGTAGTTCCTGTTCCGCTGGTGATCGATGTGATCCGGGATGGGTTGGTCTTATCGCGAATGATCTTGATTTCATTTTCGAATCGATCCTTCATCGAAATCAGCAAGGCTGACGTCAACCCGGACTGCCGATCTCCGATCTCATTGAAGTTCTCGAAGCGATACACGGCACCGTCAGCATGGATGACTTGGTAGTAGGCTCCGAAGAGACCTGCGGCAGCTCCATCGATACGGCGGATCGTCACGCCAGGCATGTTGAGCGGGCTGTCATAGTCAGCGGTTGCTTTTGTTATGCCCTCTTCCACGACAAAACCCGTCTGGCCGTTCGCCGCGAAGATGGACTGTGATCCATCGGGGCGACGCCAGTTGATCAACGACGCTTCACCCTGGCGGTTCTCATTGTTTTGCACATCCACCGTGAATGAAACAAGGCCATAATATCTACTCGATTTCACACTGTACTCGGTCGTTTTCGTGATCGGAATGATGTCCAGCCGCTGCGAAAACGGCTGCGACCAGCCCACGCCAAAACCACTGCTGTCTGCTCCGTCGGCGATCTTTGTCGCAGTCGCTGCGTCACTGCGTTCAGAGGTCCAGGTTCGAGTAAACGGGACGGAGAGGCCGGGAATGGAAATCGAGAAGTCCGTGTCGCTTCGCCGCAAAACCCCCTGGTTCAGATCCGGCGTGACTCCGGTGTCGCGAAGCTGAGAGAAATCCGATGACATAGTCGCCACTTTCGAATCGACCACACCTCCATGCAGCAACAGGCCGTCAACGTTTGACTTCATCAGCGATTCCACCACGGGATACCGATAGATCAGCGTCCCCTGAGTATCCGATTGAAGCTTCTCATGCAGCCACGCGAATCCGGTCCAGTCGGCAAAGGACTGCATCGTGGACGCGACAGTCACGACGCCGCCTCCATCCAGTTGTTGTTTGACGAGAGTGAAACTGGCGGCCTGATGCGTTGAAGAACCAAAACTCAGGAACGTGGACAGATCGGTGTTCGCTGCCGTCCCGGGGCTCCAGAGGTCGACATATGTGCCGTCGGCATTCTTCATCATCCGACGAACCACCGCCCAGTTGGCGCTCGCAACCGACAGAACCTGCAGTGCGGACAGCGCGGGCTTGTCGGACAGTTCCGCCAGCAGATCCTGTTCGTGTGCTGACAGCTCGACCAGAGCAAGGCGGGCTCGCGCCTGCTGAAGTTCGTCTGTCTGGACCGTGTCACCATCAGCTCGAGGAGCGAAGAACATTTTCCCGACCGGGAAGTCGATCGTCATGTCCTTCGGTCGGATGAAGTAGACGGAATCCTTCTGCACCAGATACGAGCTAGCGGTGATCAGACCTGATGTCACACCAGGACGAACGATGATGGCTTCCGTCAGTTTCGCAATGTCGTCTTCCGATTGCTCACCGCTCGTCAGAAGACGGATGGTCGAATAGGCCAATAGTTTTTCGATGACGATTTTTTGGTTGTCCAATGACAGGATCATCGCACCGGAAGCGTCAACGGTCGTCGGCAGTCCGTCGTAGGCAGCCGCCAACTGATCGCTCGCCCACGCCTGATCGGATGCCGAATACTGCCCGGCACGCAGCTGCAGCTGCGAAGTGCTGTCGGTTTTCAGCTTGTAAATCTGAGTATCGACCGTGGCTGACGAGCTTGATGGAATTTCAACCTTCAGCTGAAGATTGCCCGCATCCGCCTGTGCTGTTGTTGTGACGAGCGTCATGCCATCCAGGAGCAGCGTTGCATATGTGCCAGCGATTTGAGTTTCAGTTGCAGGTTTGGTTTCCACACGAACCACAAGTTGTCGGCGCACCAGATTTGAAAGCCGACTCGGAACATCACTCTGTGATCCCAGGGAATACGCGACCTGGACTCCACTCAGATCGACAAAGGAAATCGTGACCGTCTGATAGTCATTCTCCATCCACCTCGACTCAGGAGAGCCCGCAGCCGTGAGTGACACTGGCGTGAGTGACACTGGCGTGACGGAGTTGTTCTGAATGATCGACCTCGTCTGACCGATGCTTTCCACGCTGGTTCGGTCAGCCGCATGCGGACTGTTCAGCTTTTGTGTGAGTGTCCAGGCCAGTGGGCGTTCTGCCGGAATGTCAGTTCCCGTCAGACTGATATCGTCCAGAAAATGATGGCCGGAACCTTTGGTCACGATGCCGAAGCGTCCCGATCCCTGTCGTGGTGCGACCGTCGCTACAAATTTCTTCGCCTGCAGCACGTTCGTTCCGATGGCCTGCCACTGAGCAAAAACTGTCAGTGTCGTCCCGGATAAGGTGAATTGCACATGGCAATTCTGAAGGTCGGTAACCGCCGGAGGCGAAAATGCGGGATCACCCGTCGTTGTACTTTCCAGTATGTTAGTCGGTAGTGTTTGAGTATCGCCGACACGCTGATAAACCCTTTGAATCAGGGCCTCGGACCCACCGACTGCGAAGGATTCAAAGCCTATTTCGGTGCCGTCCGCCGCTCTCCAGAAGACGCGGTAATTCTGCAGCGGACTTTGCGCAATTGGATTGAATCGCTGGGCAGTGATTGCGGCAGACAATGTTCCGTTGACCGCAGTGTCGCCGACGAACATTGTCGTGGGAGATGCGTGGCTGGTCTGAAGTTTGTAATCCGGAACTCCGGCGAGGGTTTGCCAGCCGCCATTGGAAACCAGAACGCCGCCGCCCGACGCGAACTGAATCCCACTCGGCATTGACGGAGCCTGATACACAGGCGGTGTCACTGATGCGTCGGCAACAGCCGCGAACGACGCCGTGAAGCTTCGGCTGATCGGCGTCAGATAGGCCTTCAGGTCATCCGCAGAAAATAGATTGGAGACTGTCTCCGGAGTCGCTGACCGCGATGCTTTCAAGGATGGATTCAGATCGACCCAGCCCATGCCTGTGGCTGTCGGCAGCCACGCCTGGAGCCACGCATGAGCAAATTCAATGTTACCGGAATCAACCGTCGGATTCAGGCCCGCTCGCGTGAAGTAGGTGGATGACGCCATCGTCGTTGTCAGCCAGGCATTGATCTGAGCCGACGTCAGTTTCATCTTGCCCGTGACGTACTGAACTTTCGTCAGCGAACCACTATTGATCTGAGTTCCCAGCAGGTTGGCCTGATCCCAGGCGTTCCCCGACCTGGACGCCAATGTTCCGTCCGCGCCCTTCTTGATCCCGCGATAGCCCTCGAATTCGATGGTGCTGTTGACGAAATCAAACGCCGCCTGGACCTTGCGCGTTCGATACTGATAGTCTGCGACAATGATACCGCTGTCTTCCAGGCCCACGAACCACGGCGTCGTGGAATTCACTTCCCAGTTTGAACCGGCTCCGAATCCGCTGGCTGACGACAAAGCCACGACGGACTTGCCCGCAGCGTCAAACCCAATCACGTCTATTCGGCCATCTCCATTCGCATCGACAGCTTCGCTGTTGGCGGGCATGACCACCGGTTGCCAGGTGGTTCCATTGCTATCCGTTGCCAGGAATCCTGCCCGAGAAAATGCCACCTGGAATCCAGACGACGTCGGCGCGATCAGGTCTTCGCGACCATCGCGGTCCATATCGGCAACTCGCAGCGAAGAGCCCGCTGCGACACCAGCAAGAAACGCGGGGGCAGCCCAGGTCTGCACCAGGAAGGACGTGCCTGTCGACAGCCCGACGGTCCACGAGTCACCATTGGCATTTCGATAAACCAGGTCCTCGCGACCGTCGCCATTGACGTCCAGCACCGTGTGCAGTGAAGTCGATCCACTGGTTCCAGGCAGAGAACTCCAGATGCTGCGTTCGAACGCCGTTCCCGATGAAAGTGCCACTGACCACTGCTGCCGCACGGTGTCGAATACTGCGATGTCGTCTCGTCGATCGCCATTGAAGTCGCCCACAAGAGGATTAGCCCAGGCCGAGGCCCCGGCGACCGGGTTCGATACAGGCACGGAAATCGCAAATCCCTCAGACCACTGCGAAGTGCGACCGTCAACCTGCGTTCGCGAGAAAACGGTGTACTCTCCGGCACTCAGTGTCGACAGCGTCTCTGTCAGATCCGATGAGGAATTGTCGGCAATGCTTCGATAAATCGTCCGCACGACTCGCGCATATCCCGTCGAGTTTCCATGACTGACAATCTTCAATTCATAGGTGCGATCGGCGGTCGAGTTGGCAGCAGCGATCGGCTTCCAGGACAGAACATTGCTCTGCGAATTCCAGGAAAACGTCGGCAGATCCGGATTGATGAGCCCGCTGACGGGGATCTCGATCCGGTCAAACACCCCCGCCGGATTCGCACGCATCACGGACCAGACACCGGTATCCATATCCGGCTGAATCAGGTCATCGCGACCGTCACCATTGAAGTCGCCAACCAGAATTGACGAAGTGGCCGATCCTGAAACGAAATCGATATAGTTGCCTGCGCCGGATGCATTCCATGTGGCCGGTTCAAGAGAGGCAAAGGCGTTAATGGAAACAACGACACGTCCGTTGGACGCTGTTCGTCGCACAATGTCTGCATCACCGTCACCGTCGAAGTCACCCTTGAACGGCCCTGTGACATTCGCCGGCGGCGGAACTGCAGCAGTACCGTTGGCCGGCAGCGGATTGATGGAATTGCCGTCAAAGTAGAAGAGCGGTCCGGTTCCCCAGTTCACAGGAGATGTCGAATTCGCTCGACGCCCGACGTCAATTCGATAAAGGCCCGGTGCAAAGCCACTGCGGATCGCATGCGACTTGGCCGCCGCTGAACCTGACCCGAAATAAGCTTGCTCCCGAACAACATCTCGATCCGGTTGCGCGGCGCCAACGAGCCGCACTTCGTAGATCCCGACCGCCGTGCTGTTCCAGCCTACAGTCGCTTGCTGGTTCACCAGGGCGATGCTGATATTCGACTGCCCTGTGGTGGCCGGGGCTACGGATGTGACGAATTCCGCTGAAGTCCCGATCGAACTTGCGCCGCCAGGTAATGTCGCATCGATTCTCGCTTTGTATGTCCCGGCAGGCAGCGACGCTTCTGGCTGAAACCACGGACGAGTCAACCCTGACACATCGACCTCATTGGCGGTCGGCGTGGCGGAATTGATAATTCTGATTCGATAGCCAGTCGCAGCAGGAATCTCAGTCCATTCAATGCGTGGCCGGCGGGAATCAGTGTTCGAGCTCAGGCGAACGACGATCGACGGATTAGCCGCGAGCGTGAACGTCAGCGCTGACGAGGCAACGCCCAGTTCGCCACCCATCAGAATCGGCCGGATCGTCGCCGAATAACTTGCCCCCTCAACAAACCGGCCGTCGAACCGGAATGACTCTGTGTGCGTCGACTGTTGCACAAGAAACTGTTGAGCTGTGAAACCGTTGCCCGCATTGCGATGCATCACGACGTCGTAACGAACGGCTCCGGCAACTCGATCCCAATTGAGCTGTGCACCATCAAATGTGTAGGCCAGTGCTGGTGGCGATGGTTGATAGGTTGTTGTGCTGACAACGAAATTCGCCGTGGAGGAGGTCTGATTTGTTCCCGCAGAATCAGATTTGTCGAAAGCCTTCACTGTTGCCGACCAGGTGCCGGCAGCCAACAGCGGAAACGCAAATCGGGGTGAGCGGACTCGTTCACGCAACTTGACAGTCGTCGTGACACCGTTGATCTGCTGCACCGTCACTTCATATTCTTTCGCCCATCCAATGGGAGCCCACTCCAGAATCGTGACACCGTTCACCTGGCTTCCACTGGGACTGGCCGTGAAAACCGGCTTGTAGGAGCTTGCCGAAATTGTGAACGGAACAGGGGCGCTCCACGAAGAGGCACGATCGGCCGCCGTGAATGCTCTGATTCTCGCAGAATAACTGCCGATCGGCAGAAAATTGGCACTATATTCCGCTCTGGCCACCCTCGACGTCGTAACCTGCGAAGTCGCCGTATTTGTAACCTCCACATCGTACCGGACCGCGTTCGGAACCCTGTTCCACGACAAAACCGAACCCTGACCCAGGACCGTCGAGGTGCTTGTGATGACAGGACTTGTGAGCTGCGATCCGGTGACTTCGAAGTCGACGATCGAAGACCACATCTCAGGCGTACGATTCAAATCACGAACCTTGACCTGGTATTCACCATTCGTCAGATTCAATTCGCAGACTCCTCCTCTGACGTTTGGCAACGCCGTGTCGGTGATCTGCGCGTAAGTCGATCCGTTCTTCCTTCCAATCCAGACATAGTAGTCGTTGACTCCCGGCAACACCGTCCACGCCAGAGTGACGGACTTTCCGACAGTTGGACGAGTTGCAGGAATTGACGAGAACTGCTTCCCGGAGACCGACAGCATCAGTGGAGCGACCTGACTCAACGAAAACGCCGTCGAAGCCGAAGCAGAAACACTGCTATCATTCCCGCGAGCGGACACCGAGACCGAATAGCTCCCCGTCGCCAGCGACTGGCTGATGGTGTAGGTCTCCGTCATTCCGGCATTGACCGTCTTTGCGATGGCCGGATCAAACACCACCGTCTGCTGTCCGCCTGAAACCAGATCGGTCCTCTTAATAGTGATATTGAAGCTATCTGCCGGATCATTCGATGGCTGCACCCATTGCACAGTCATCGGCGTCTGGCTGCTATTCACAATCAGCTGCGTGGGAATCTGGGAGACCAGCATCTGACGCTGTTCCAGCTGCTCCGAGTGAGCGACAAGCTGGCCTGACAGCCTGTTGTGCGAGCGGCGGCGCTTGTGTGGGGAATGAGATGCAAGCAGACATCGGAGCTGGGATAAGAACGCACCCATTAAGGGAGACATTGCAAATTCCGCACTAAGGCTATCGGCGAAACTCACTCCATTGATTTCTGATCACCGGCCCGCTCCCTAACCGGACAGTCCACTACGCGGAGTATACTACTCACCTAATCTCTTTCGTCAACTGAGTCGGGAGTTGTTGTTGCGAAGCGTTGTGGCGTGCTCACAGCAGTCAATGTGATGAACGACTTGAGCCTTTCAATTTCCGAGGGAATAAAGAGCCGGGTGCGGTTGGTCTTCAGCTTCGCTGAAACAACGCTGACAGTCGCTCAGCCGCCGGGCGCACTTGGAAACCCCGGTCCGCGAGGTGGTGGACAGTCAGAACGACGTCTTTTCGTACTCAACCACCGTCCTTCCCGTGAACCCAGTCGGTGGCACCCTTGTATTGTGTTGGCCGGTTAGCGGGAAAAAAAGAGCCCCAATTGTTTGCCGATCCACTCAGCAAAAAAACATAGCACGAACACGCCTCCGACGAACCAATAAAACCACGAATCACGTTTCGAAGGCGTAGCTCCGTGATCATGAGATACCGGTGCCTTGTTAAGACTCGGATCTTTTTCCATCAACGTGACTTTCCATTTCCAGAGGCCAGACTGGGCCGTTGAAAATGTGGCAGGCTGGTGAATTTGGGTCGAATTTGTATCGCAGAACTGCTACTCCCTTTGGAACCTGGCTGTTTGTCAACCACGACCAGGCGAAGGAGCGCAGCAGCTATTGGAATATTCGTTAAAACCGTTGGTCAGTACAAATCAACATGGTACGAGACTGCAAGGAATTTATTCCGGAACCGAAACACGCAGAGAGCAAGGGTTGAGCGTCAGACTCAACAGGCTGAAGAACTCAGGCAGAAAAAAGAGCGACTCCACAGCGAAGTGAAACCGGTGTCGGAAAACGTTTCCAGCACTCTGGCGTATTCGGATCCTGACACCGTTTGCGTTCACTTCAACAGGCGATCACCACTGCGCGGCAGCGTTTTACAACAATTTGTAGATACGTCTA